>CAYUZF010000095.1:2055-16530 GCA_964449615.1 uncultured Aureispira sp. | reverse complement strand
ACAATTCCTAAAATAGGCACATTGATGTTCTCCAAGCGGTACATGTTCATCCCTTTGAGCGCATCCACGTAGGCTACTTCTTGTGGCGTGGTCACCATCACAATACCCGTTACAGGTACGGTTTGCACCAAGGTCAAATGAATGTCGCCCGTTCCTGGAGGCAAATCAATCACCAAATAATCCAAGGCTGGCCACAAACATTCGTGAAAAAACTGCTTCACAATACCTCCCAAACGCGGCCCCCGCAGAACTACCGCTTGTTGCGGCTCGATCATGTAACCGATAGAAATCGTTGGCACACCAAATTTTTCTATGGGCAACATCTTAGGTTTGCCGTGTATGTCTTTGATGCGCGGGCGCTCGCCTTGCATGCCCATCATCGTCGGAATAGAAGGCCCATACAAATCAATGTCCATCAAACCCACCTTAGCACCCATATTTTTTAGGCTCAAGGCCAAATTGACCGCTACCGTAGACTTGCCCACGCCCCCTTTACCAGAAGCCACCGCTATAATATTTTTAATGTGTGGCACGGGGCTCTTGGGTCCTTGCTGGGTTTGTCGCGCCGCAGCTTTGGCATGTACATGCACCTCCGCCTCTGGATAAACAGCATTGACCGCGCCAATACAGGCAAAGGTCAACTGGTTCTTAACAGGTGATTTTAAGGAAGGGACAGCGATAGAAAAAGTAATGTCCTTGCCCGATACTTGTAAATCTTCTACCAAACGCACACTGATAATGTCCTGCCCAGTGGTAGGATCTTTAACGGTGCGCAGTGCTTCAATTATTTTTTGTTTGTCGATGTTCATGTATGCTGATAAAGATAGAGTTTAAGAACAGCAATTTAGTGGTTGTTTGTCGCACGGTAAGCCATGCCCAAACAGCCCTCCAAACTTGGCTTCAATGTGTACAAAGGTACAAATTTTATGTGGCAAAACAGTGGGATTGTTTAGATCATGTCTAAATACTTGGTAGGAATAAGGTCAAATAATTTGACCGAATTTAATGAATGCCCGTTGTAAATAGCGTATCTTTGCCCTTTCTGTTCTAATTATTAATGCCTTACCAAAGTTTAGTTGGTGGGTTTACTAGCAACGCGCTTTACCGTATGAAGTTTTCAGATTATCAAATTTCGCCTGAATTAAAAGACAATTTAAACCACTTGGGCTTCAAACGCCCAACAGATATTCAATTCAAAGCCATTCCCTATGTCCTAAAAGGGGAAGATGTACTGGCCGTTGCGCAAACAGGAACAGGAAAAACAGCAGCTTATGGCGTGCCTTTGATCAATCGCTTGCAACAACTCAAAAGCAAAGCGCGCCGCAAAGACGGGTTGCGGGCATTGGTTTTGGTTCCTACGCACGAACTAGCCGTACAAGTAGACAGCGTCCTTCAGCAACTGACGCGAAACACAGGCGTGCGGAGCATCTACATCCACGGCGGCGTAGACCAAGCGCCACAGATTGCCCAATTAGAAAAAGGCGCGGAGGTACTAGTCGCCACCCCTGGACGCCTATTCGATTTGCGCAGCCAGGGCTACATCGACTTGCACCGCGTCGAAACGTTGGTGCTAGACGAGGCCGATCAAATGCTTGCAAGGGGCTTTATTACCGATATTCGCGGCATTCTTAGCTTTTTGCCCAAGCGCCGCCAGACCTTGTTCTTTTCGGCTACTATTGATAAAGATATTAAAAAATTAGCGTACACGCTGATCCAAAACAACGCCATCCGCATTCAAATTGCACCCGATAATCCCGTTGCGCGCAATGTTTTTCACAAAGTGGGGTTTATAGGAATGGACGACAAACGCTATTTTCTAGAACGCCTGTATCGCGAACAAAAAGGCGCCAAAGTATTGGCCTTTGTTCGAACAAAGATCCGTGCCGAGCGCGTCAAAAAAGCGATGGAACGCGTGGACATCGACTGTCTGACTTTACACGGCGATAAATCACAAGCACAGCGCAGCGCAGCTTTGGAAGCGTTTAAAGAAGGGGCGGTTCGGTTGTTGATTGCCACGGATTTGAGCGCACGTGGGGTTGATATTCCCCATGTGGAATATGTCGTCAATTACGACCTACCCGAACAAGCGGAAAATTACGTCCACCGCATTGGCCGCACAGGGCGCGGTGGCGATAAAGGCAACGCGATTACCTTTTGCAGCGAACAAGAAAAAGAATTGTTGGAAGAAATTGAGTATTACCTCGGTGCCAAAATTGATGTGTTGAACATCGACAAAGGAGAATACGAAGATACGTTGGATTTTACCAAAGATACCCGCGGCATGGATTGGAAAGCATTGATCGAAGAAGATTTGAAAAAAATCGCCGAAATTGAGCGCCAATACAAAAAGAAAAAGGGCAAAAAACGTCTTTAGCGTATAGCATACGCCCAACCCAGCCCCCCCCCAAAAAAAATACCACCACACCAGTCCAAAAAAACAACAAAAACAATCCCCTCTTACCCTCTTATTTTCTCTGCTTCTTGGCCTGCGCCTTGTCATACGCATGAAATAGCTCTTTTCGACCAAAATCCTTACAAATAGGACATTCGTAGGGGTTATGTCCGCGTGCGGGACAATACTCTCGCCCAAAGAAGATAATTTGAAGGTGCAACTTGTTCCAAGAATCGCGAGGAAACAAGCGTTTGAGGTCTTTTTCCGTTTGCACTACGTTTTTACCCGTACTCAATTTCCAGCGCCACGCCAGGCGGTGGATGTGTGTATCCACAGGAAAAGCGGGTTCGCCAAATGCCTGCGACACCACCACCGAGGCGGTTTTGTGCCCCACGCCAGGCAAGCGCTCCAAAGCTTCCATGTCATTGGGAACCTCGCCCCCATGTTCCTCAATCAAAATTTCCGACAGTCTGGAAATCGCTTTGGATTTGCTTCCCGACAAGCCACAAGGACGGATCACTTTTTGAATTTCTTCCACAGGAACGTCGACCATCGCTTCGGGATCGTTGGCCAATTGGAACAAGTGCGGCGTGACTTGATTGACACGGGCGTCTGTACATTGCGCAGACAACAGCACGGCCACCAGTAAATTGTAGGGCGTTTCGTGTTCCAGTGGCACAGGCGTTTCGGGATACAGCGCTTCTAAACGACGGTGAATTTCTTGAACGATGGCGGCTTTTTTCATAACGCGAAGCGGTTGATTATTCGTTTTTAATACGCTCCTCCAATTGAGCGTTGATGGCTTCTTCGCTGTCCTTTACATAAGCTAATAAAGCATCTCGAATCAAAACGTTGGTTTTAATATGTTTCTTGTCTACAAAGAACGTACACTGGTCGCCCCCCTTTGCTAAGTAGTCATTGGTAGCGACGTAATACGTCTTGTTGTAATCAATTTTTTGTCCATTCAAACGAGCCTGTGTCGTCTTGTCTCCATCGGTTATCAGTTGCAACTGTCTGCTAATGGGCCAACCCCCTTTGGCAGCAATATGGTCAAACAGCAACGGCAGTTCAGAACCCTTCATAGCCACCAACACGATGGAGTTATCGAAGGGCATCAACTCATAAATTTTTCCCTTACTCAACGGACCTTTCGGCAAAGAAGGAATGCGTATACCACCGTAGTTCAATACAGCAAAATCTACTCGCTGCTGCGCATTTTTTTGGGCTTGTTCCTGCACCACATCGGCCATCCAATTGCCCAAGGTCGATTCGGGTTGTGCTTTGGTCAATGTAGTAGCTACGGTACCAATAACCGCATTCATATCCGCCCCCAGTTCCTCCTTATAAGGTGCAATCATGGCAACAATGTTCGGATCTTGTTCTTTAACTTCCGTAATACTTTGGTTGTCGGAAGCAGCTTTGCACAAATGCGTTTTGGGCTGGCAAGCCATCAAAAAACCAATACTGTATAGTAAAACCAATAAACGTATCATAAGTTGAATCGAATTCTATGAAAAGGGTGATGTAAGAACGTTTTTTATTACAGCCACAAGATACAAAAAGCCCTCGAACATCATTTGTTCAAGGGCCTTGTTCATCTATTCTTCTTAAGGGCAGCCGCCACGGTTTTATCCGAACAACACGCCAACTTCTTTTTTAATGGCTGATAGGGCATGTATGTACCCAATTTGTGGGGTATTTTGCATGTACTGCACCAAAGCATCCAAAAAATCTGCGGCGCCTGCCTGTCCTTTTTTATCGGCTTCTTGGTGGGCGCTCTCTACGTCGTGGTAGAGCTTTTCACAAATTTGCGTAACTTCTTTTTTAGCAATCAAAATTATATTCCACAAATCATCCGTCATATAAACTTGTTGGGTGATGTTGTGGTGAAACTCCTCCTCCACTTGCATAATCAAAGCCGTTTTGTACGTTTCGGCAGACATCTCCGTCGTAGCGTTGGTATTGCTGACCAATTGCCCCATTTCTATGCGGGAACAAAACAGCGCCATACGTTCGTATGCCTGCAAACGCATGGGCAGAATCGTTTTGCTGGTATTCTGCAACAACTCTATGCGTCGATTTTCAGTGTCGCGAATCAAAATGCTCTGTATGGTGTCCGACTCCTTATTCAAAAAAGCTCTCAAAACCAGCCAAGCAGTCAAAAATACCAACAAAGAAGGCAAAACCAACTTCAAAATTTCCATTGTTACTTCCATAGAATACTTACAATCTACTAATGCGTTCGGTGTAATACTACAACTACCTGTACGGATCATTTGCACAAGCATCGTTATAAAGCGTTGCAAAGATACGGCGTTCGTATTGATTTACCTATCCAAAGGTATAAAAATTTGCCTATTGCTTATTTAGGTCAATACTGCGTCAAAAAATCACCTTCCAATTGGCTCTATCTATCGTTTGAGCGCCTTGATTACAACTGCTTTGTACACTGCCTTAATACGGTGAACTAAGTTTGGTTACAGTCTGTTTAAGGAAATAATTGTGTACCTTTGTGGTGTTGGTTGGTTTATTAGTACAATTTTTGCCTGTACTATTATAGTTTATCCCCTGTAGGTCGCCCGCCATTTTGGCACCTACCCCAATACTAAACAGCTAAAAATAGAACAAATTATGAACGATATAGATGTTCCTGTAAAATTGACAGAAGGGGCTGTTGCCCAATTAGAAAAGATTATGCAAGAGGAGCAGGTAACGGAGCAACACCGTTTGCGCGTGGGCGTAAAAGGCGGCGGTTGTTCGGGATTCACCTACATCTTGGGGTTTGACGAGAAAACGGAGGAAGACGAAGAATTCGTTTCCAACGGAATGTCCGTCATCATGAATCCAGCGCACGCGATTTATTTGGTCGGTATTGAAATCGACTTTATGGATGGCTTGCAGAATCGTGGGTTTACGTTCAACAACCCCAATGCAACAGAGAGCTGCGGTTGCGGTACTTCTTTTTCTGCATAACTAATTTCAAGGCTCTGTTTCAACAGTAGGCCTTTTACTATAGGCGAATGGCTAAACAGTTTGTTTTTCAAACTTTTGGCCATTCGTTTTTTTTGTTGCTGTAAATTTTGTATTTTCGCAACGCTTTTTAATAAACCATAGGGTTTGCACTCTATTAAACGAATACGTTATTATGCCAAAAATGAAAACACATTCAGGTGCTAAAAAGCGTTTTAAAGTAACGGGTTCTGGTAAAATCAAACGCCGCAGAACAGGTTTGCGCCACATTTTGACCAAAAAGTCGAAAAAGCGTAAAACACTAGCGGGACACGATGCACTAGTCCACGAACACGATGAAAAACGCATCAAGCACTTGCTTGCTAAAAAGTAACCTTCGGGAATGTTGTTGACAACATTTTTGAAAACAAGAAAAGCGTCCGATAGCGGACAAGTTGCAGGCGCCTTCTTTGCCTAGTACTCCTATCGACGCACATTTTTTTATGCGCAGTCTCGCACTGCATTAATTATTTATAGTATGCCACGTTCAGTTAATTCTGTTGCATCAAGAAAAAGAAGAAAGAAGATATTAAAACAAGCTAAAGGCTATTTCGGCGCACGCTCGAAAGTCTACACGGTTGCCAAAAATGCTGTTGAAAGAGGTTTGCAATACGCTTACCGCGATCGCAAGCAGAAAAAACGCAATTTCCGCAGCTTGTGGATCACCCGTATCAACGCCGCTGCGCGTGAACACGGTCTATCTTATTCTCAGTTCATGCACGCCCTCAACAAGCAGGGCATTGAGCTTAACCGCAAAGTCTTGGCCGATTTGGCCATGAACGAGCCACAAGCCTTCAAAGCGATTGTTGATGCTGTTAACAAATAAGCGTAATAACTTCAACATAGAAAACGCTGTCTCGATTGCTCGAAACAGCGTTTTTTTATGTCCAACAAGGAACTAGTTTCTACAATAATTGTTGCATTGATTGTAAATAATCGTTCTTTTAACTTATTTTTCCTAAAAAATCAGCTTTTCATCAACTTTTTGAGTTTTAAAAACAAATATTACTTGCTTTTTTGGTTTTTATGGTTTAATTTTATTCTCTGATTGTATTTATACTATAAAAATTAAGAGATGGCAGAAAAAACCAAAAAACATCGTGGTAGAATTCAGGCGCAAGGCGGTGGTGTAGAAGAATCGGAAGCTTGGGCGCAAGACGAGCCGCTAAAAATTTCTACTGCCCGTTCATTATTTCAGCGATTAATTGATAAATTACTTCCTACACAGTACAAAGCAAGAAAAAGGGCTTTTCGCAAGGCAAAAAAATTTGCAGAAGCAAGCAGTGAAAACGGAGGGATATTTGCAATAAAGAAGGAGTCTTTTTATGACTCCAAACGAAATAAAAGTATAAGAGTAGATGTAGAAGTTCTGGGGGGAAAAGCATTTGTTAAGGATGACGAAAATAAAAAATCATGAGTTCAACAACTAACCACAAGGTTTTATATGGTAACTTTTTGAAGGATCAACGTTTGTATGGTCAGGTAGAAAGTTATTGGAATCGGCACGTCCTTGAAGTGTTGAATGGTATGTCTATCTCTCCCAAAAAGTGGATAGAAAACACCTATGCTAATGGGCGTAAAATACGCAATGGTAATCCCATTTACAACGCCATACTAAACCCTGGTAGAGCTGTTCGTATTATTCAAGAGGCTCCAGAAGAGGTATATACAGGAATGGAAATAGAAGCATGGCTAGATAATACGCAGGACATAGATGGCAACGAATTGAAAGAGTTAGTTATTTCGTTAGAGCTAACAAAAGAAACCAAGAATTTAGCGATCCAACTTATCAAATATTGGGCGAATGAGAAGACAACCGAAAAACAAATGCAGCATGCAATAGCAAGTCTTGATGATTGGTGGTATACAGGTAGGGGTCACTCCCAACAAGAAAAGACGATCCAAAATAAGAACTATGAGTAAACTTATCACAAACAACAACTTTTTATACCCTACTTTTTTAGAAGACCCAAAGGTCTACCAACAGGTAGAAGCCTATTGGAAAACACAGATAAGTGAACTGCTGGCACCTCAGCAAATTATTCCTAAATCTTGGCTGAATAAACACTACGGCAATGGCGAACCTATACGAGAAGGCAACCCTATTTACGACACCTTACTGGGCAACGGCAAAGCAGGGAAGAAGAATAGCCCTCCTCCCAACTATAAGGCAAAAAAAAGCGTTCCGAACAATTCGGAACGCTTTTACTATTTTATCAACTAAAGATATGCGGTGTTTATTCACCAAAATCATCAAAAGCAATGTTTTCTTTTGGTACCCCTAGATCATCTAAGGCCTTGAAGATGGATTGTGCCATCATTGGAGGGCCGCAGAAGTAGTATTCAATTTCTTCTGGCTCTGGGTGCTTGTCCAAGTAATGCTTTTTCAATTCTGGCATTACAAAACCGAAGAAACAGTTCCCGTTGGTATCTTCAATGGTTTCTTTTTCTACCCAGTTTGGATCTTGTGGATCTCTGTCAATGGTAATGTAGAAATTAAAGTTGTCAAACTCCGCTTCAATTTCTCGGAAATCGTCGATGTAGAACAATTCTCTTGGCGCACGTCCACCATACCAGTACGATACCTTACGGTCTCTAGTTTTTAGAGTGTGGAACAAGTGGAACAAGTGTGAGCGTAAGGGTGCCATACCAGCTCCCCCACCAATGTAAACCATTTCTTTTTTAGTTGGCTTGATGTGGAATTCTCCATAAGGGCCCGAAATGGTAACTCTATCGCCTTCTTTGCAGCCAAACACATAAGAAGAGCAAATGCCTGGGTTGACGTCCATATATTCTTTGAACTGGCGCTTACCGTCCACTACGTGGAATACAGGCGGTGGTGGTGCTACACGGATGTTCAACATGATAATTTGATGCTCTTCGGCTTCTTTCGGGTGGTTGGCCATAGAATAAGCGCGGAAGATAGGCTCTTCGTTTACCATAGTAAACTGGCGCATTTCTAGGTTGTTCCACTCCTCTTCAAACTCATCGGGCTTTTTGCCCATTCTTGGGTGAGAAGTGATGTCCATATCCGCGTAATCTACCGTGATCGGCGGTACATCAATTTGAATGTATCCACCTGCGTCAAACGATACGGGTTCTGGTACACGCACTACAAACTCTTTGATAAAAGTCGCTACGTTGTAATTGGAAACGACTTCACACTCCCACTTTTTAATACCAAAAATCTCAGCAGGAACCTCTACGCGCATATCGTTGCGCACTTTTACTTGACAAGCCAAGCGCCAATGTTCAGCAGCTTCCTTGCGGGTCAAGTGGTTCATTTCGGTAGGCAAGGGCTCGCCGCCCCCCTCTAAAATTTGGCATTTACACATAGCGCAAGTTCCACCACCACCACAGGCAGAAGGCAGAAAAATATTATCAGAAGACAAAGCTCCTAACAAGTTTGCACCAGGCTTAACCGTAATGTTTTTATCGCCGTTGATGTCTAAAGTAACATCGCCTTGCGGCAATAAGCGTTTTCTAGCCGCCAACAATCCTGCGGAAAGCAAGAGAATTAGAATCGAGAAAACTAACATCGAAATTGGAATCATCCAGCCGTTCATAATTCTGTATATTTTAGAAGATTCTATAGCGCCTCTTGTTGGTCATTTTTACTCTACTCCAGACCAAACTGACGAGCTACAAAAAAGTGATCTATTGTTTAGTTAAAGTCAGCGGGGTTGATTCCAGCTAAGCTCATAAAAGCGATGCCCATTAGGCCTGTAATAATAAAGGCAATTCCCAAACCTCTCAAGGCAGGTGGCACATCGGCAGTACGCAATTTCTCGCGAATAGAAGCAATCGCTACAATAGCCAAGAACCAGCCAAATCCAGAACCTAGACCGAAAGATACAGATTCTACAAAGCCGTACTCTCTGGATACCATAAACAAAGAGCCTCCGAGGATGGCACAGTTTACGGTGATAAGTGGTAAGAAAATCCCTAAAGAATTGTAGAGGGCGGGCGATACTTTTTCGATCACCATCTCTACCAATTGTACCATAGAGGCGATTACTGCTATAAACAAAATCAAGCGCAAAAAGGTCAAGTTAATGCCCTCAATTAACGCGCCATCTGATAGTAGATAGGTATTGATAGCCCAATTAATGGGCATGGTAACTGCCAATACAAAGATAACCGCCAATCCCAAACCTACGGCAGTTTTTACCGTTTTGGAAACGGCCAAATAAGAGCACATTCCGAGGAAGTAGGCCAAAATCATGTTGTCGATAAACGTGGCCTTCAGAAAGATATTAAATGCTTCCATTGTATATTCTAATTTAAAAATAGAGGTTGTGTAAGTAGGTAAGGTTCTATTAAGATTTGTCTACCAAAGCAGGATCCAAAGCGCGTTGTACCCAAATGAAGACGCCAATTACAAACAAAGAGGAGGCTGGTAATACCATCAAGTTGTTGGGTGTGTATATTTCTGGCGACAAGATCGTCCAGCCCATAAATGTACCTTTACCAAACAACTCCCGTACTACAGCCATCGCAACTAGAATCCAGCCATAGCCCAAGCCATTGCCGACGCCGTCCAAAAATGCTTGCCAGGGTTTGTTGCCCATTGCAAACGCTTCCAAACGCCCCATTACGATACAGTTGGTAATAATCAGCCCAATAAATACCGATAATTCGACATAGGCCGTGTAGGCTACCGCCCCTAGTACAATCTCTACAATCTGTACCAAGCCTGCAATTACAAGCAGTTGCACGATCAAACGAATAGAGTTGGGAATGGTGTTTCTCAACAGAGAAATAATCAAACTAGCAGAAGCACACACAAAAATTAGTGCGATTGCCATTACTAGTGATTTATAAACAGAACCTGTTACCGCTAAGGCAGAACAGATACCCAATACTTGAATGGTAATTGGGTTGTTGCTGTGCAAGGGATCTTTTAGCAATTTCATTTCTTCTTTGCCAAGTAATCCACCTGAGTTCTTCTTTTCAACTACAGTATCAGCCATAGTGCTTTAGATATTTAAAGGTTATAATTCTTTTGTCTAATTTCTACCCGATTGCAAATCTTCGAAGTGCGACTCGTATCGACTCATACCAGTTTCAAACATAGCCGTTACTCCATCGCAAGTGATGGTAGCGCCAGAAATGCCTGTTACGTAGTGTTCGCCATCTTTTGGACGTTTGAGGACAGTCAAGGCAACTTGCTCTCCTTCAAATATCTTTTTACCAATGAATTGTGCTTTAAAGGCATCGCTGTCTTTAATTTCAGCGCCCAAACCTGGTGTTTCATTTTTGTGGTCAAAATATACCCCTGCGATGGTATTCAAATCTTCTTCCAGAGCAATGTAGCCCCAGATTTTATCCCATAGCCCATTGCCGCGAATGGCAACTACGTAAAATTTCTTTCCCTCCGCTTGGTATTCATAAACGGGATACAAACGATCTTCTTCGTTGCGTTTTTCTTCGTTGGCCAAATCAATTTCTGCAATGTTGTTGTATTTTTTCACACCGCCTTCTGTCACATTATTGATTTTATCCAAATCATCTTTGGTAAACTTGCGACCATCGGTTGTAACGGCATACAAATTAACGCGCTCAAAAGCTTCGTTCACTTGTTCTGGCGTTTCTAATGCCAAACCAGGAATACAACTCAAAATAGCTCCTTTCTTAGCTTCCGCTTTGTTCTTTTCGAACATCGGGTTAAGAACGGTATACAACAGCGACAAAATTAGCGCTGTAATTGTTGTCATAGCCAACACGTATAGGTATACGCCTGCTTTGCTTTCTTCTTTCTTTTCCATGCTTATTTAGCTTTAGCTCGTTTTAGACGACGTTTAATATTAGCCTCTACGACGTAGTAGTCAATAGTTGGTGCAAATACGTTCATTAATAAAATAGCCAACATCCAGCTCTCGGCGTAGGCAGGGTTCATAACACGGATAATCATTCCAAAGAAACCAATTAGGAAACCATAGATGATTTTGCCGCGCAAAGTATTGCAGGCACTTACAGGATCGGTTGCCATAAAAGCCAACGCAAACAACAAACTTCCCATAATAAAGTGGTTGTACCACGGTACTTCCATATAAGCGTTGAAGCCCCAAACATTGAACAGCATACCCGTAAGCGCTGCACCAACTGCCATAGACAACATAATTCTCCAACTGGCTACCCGCGTTACTGCCAAAATAGCAATACCAATCAAGATCGCCAATTTAGACGTCTCCCCTACGCATCCAGGAATGTTGCCGATAAACATAGACATCGGTGTGTAAACAGCCGTCACTGCTTCCCAACCCCCTTCTCTAGCCAATACCAAAGGCGTAGCCCCAGTAAACGTCTCTAACAGCGGTTGTCCATCGACAAAAGTAGCCCAGCCAAGCGCCCCGAAGAGCGGGTTGAGCATATTATCCAAGCCCCAAGCCCCAAAGTAATCGTAATCGGTTACCCCTGCGTTAAAATCAATGGCAGACACCCAGGGGGCGTCTCCTGCAATTTCTAGCGGATAAGCAAAATAAATAAAAGCTCTGGCCATCAGCGCGATGTTTACCACATTCATTCCCGTTCCACCAAAGGCCTCTTTGGCTAACAAAACGGAGAAAATAATGGACAAAGCCAACATCCACAACGGCACATCTGGCGGCATAATCAAAGGAATCAACGCCCCTGTCACCAAATATCCCTCTTCAATAGGATGGCCTTTTTGTGAAGCAAAATAAAATTCAATAGCCAATCCCACCAAGTTAGAAACAACAAACAGGGGTAAGATAGACGCCAAACCGATTGCAATTTTCAAATGCAACGCATCAAAAACACCCGTGTGTTCGCCCAATGCTAAAAAGTGTTGATGACCAACATTGTACGTACCGTAAAGGTAACAGAATTGCAAAGCGATCACCACGTGGATCATCAAGCGTTTCAAATCCATTGGCCCTTTGATGTGGGTATTCCCTTTGACGGTTACCTTGTTGGGTTTGAAAAACAGTGTAAAGACACCGTCGTACAACCCGTGCATGAATTTTCTATCCTTGCTAGGCTCTACTTTTTTCCAAGATTCTACATTAAAAAGTCCCATAAAGTTACTTTATTCTTTGTATGTTAGTATTACATTATAATTCGACTAAAGGCGGGTGTTCTATCCTTGTGCCATAATCATATCCAATCCTTCGCGCAAGGTTTTTTGTACAGGGTGTTTAGAGGTACATACGTATTCGCACAAAGCGACGTCCTCTTCGCCCAATTCCAAAATTCCCAAACCTTCCATTTTTTCATAATCGTTGGCCATAATCGCACGCAGCAAATGCTGGGGAAAAACATCCATAGGCAATACATTTTCGTATTCGCCTGATACCACAAAAGCACGACGCTCCCCATTTTGCTGGGTATCGGCTTTGTAAGTAGAACTGGGGATAAAACCACCAGGGAAAGTTCTGTTTTGAGTCGGGTGCCCTGCTCTTGGCAATAACCAACCAAATAATTCGTAATAATCCCCTTCTTCTATGGTCATAACTTGATCGTCAAAGAACCCCAAATAACCATTGGGTGCAATTTCTTTTCCTGTCAATGGATCACCTGAAACCAAACGAACGGCTTTGCGGTCAATTACAACCAAATTCCCTTCTTTATCTGTTGTATTGAGTTTTTCGTGAAATTGTACATCCTCTACCAATCGCTCTAAACAAAGGCCTTGATGAGCGCGGATGAAACGCGGCTTGTTTATTTCATAACCTGTAAGTGCTACAATGCGCTCTGTGTCGAAAATACCTTTGGTAAATAAAGTTCCTAATACCAAAACCCCATGTACATCCAAGTACCAAACAGTTTCTCCTGAGTTGATCGCGTCGATGTGGTGGATGTGTATTCCTACATTGCCCGCAGGGTGGGGCCCATTGAACCAATGTTTTTCTACGCCTGTAACGTTCATAAATTCAGCGGCTGGGGCGTGGTCTGGGCGACCATCCAAAGCTACATGCACAGCGCCCCCCGATAAGCGCGCCAATACGTCCAATCCTTTTTGAAAAGCCGCACCCTTGCCCGCTACTGTTAGATTGAAGCTGGGAGCCAAAGGAGCCGTATCAAAAGTTGTTACAAAAATAGCTTTTGGTGTTTGCTCGTGTTCTGCAACAATATCAAAGGGGCGTTGACGAATAAACGGCCAAGCTCCAGACCCCAACAAAAATGTAATTAAGTCGTCGCGACTAACCGTATCCAAATTGGGCAAATCGTACTGGCGGTATTCGATTTCCTTATCGGCCAACAAAACAACCTCGTTAACCGAACGCTTTTCGCCGCGCTCAATACGCAACATCTCTCCACTTACAGGAGCGGCGTACATAACTTCAGGGCGCTTTTTATCGTAAAACCAAGGATCGCCTGCCTTTAAGCTTTCTCCCTCTGTTACCAAAACCTTTGGGATGGGCATCATGCCGATAAAATCTTTTGGCTTAACAGCATAGGTAGAGGAACGAACCGACTCAATAGGGTGTTCCAAAGTAGCTTCTCCCAAGAGTTTAATGTCAAACCCCTTCACGAACGTGCGGTAATCCGCATCCGCAGGAATGTAACTTGGTTTGCTATCTCCGCGTTTAAACAGACTTGGTACGTCGTTCGGCAAAACACTGTATTTCTCAGGATTTTCACCGTTGTGCTTGGCAGCAATCTTCACTAATCCTTCTGACACAGTAGCCAGAATAACTATAAACAGCAAGATAAAAACTATACCAAGGATAAGACCTGTTGAGAGTGTCATATAGCTTATGTATAAAATATTATAAAGTAATTAAAATCAGTATACGAGGTTACCTCAGGCAACCGTGGTGCAAATATAAAACTTCGTTTTGTTTTACTACACCTATTTTATCCTTTTGTTAAGTAGGTTTAGTATTTAGAAACAATCTAAATAAGGCGAAGATAACCCCTTACTCTTCCGCTCTTTTACCTTGATTAACAACCTTTGCGCGTGGATGTTGAACAATTGTTCCCGCTGGGGCGATCAATGTAGCGCTGGGCTCTACAACCAATTTGGCTTTTGCGTCCAACAACAGTTGCGCACCCGCTTCTAAAACAAGGGTAGAATGGGCGCCTACCCGCAGCGTTGCCCCCTTTTT
>CAYUZF010000095.1:0-2045 GCA_964449615.1 uncultured Aureispira sp. | reverse complement strand
ATTGTAAAAATTGTAGGGTGCGTAAAATCGCCTTCTGCCGTTTGCCGATGTGTATTGGGCGTTTCGCTCTGGTCTAACAAGACACAAACACAGGGTGCTACTGTTAAATCAATGCGTTCATCTAGGCTTAGGTCTTTAAGTATAAAATTGCCCGCCCAACGTTGGCTTTTGTCCAGATGTGTTCTGCCAAAATTCACCGTTACCACCATGTCTTGTCCATTTGCAGCTTGTTCAAACTCCAACGCTAGACCATTTAAATAATAAGGTTGTTTTTTTGCATTTTTAATATCGTAGCGCGGATAATTCAGCGGTTTTGGATTGCTGTTGAGATCTAGACGCTGTCCTGGCTGAAAAGCAACAGGATCAAGGTAGCCTTTGCATTTATCGTTGTCGTAGACTCCAAAGCCACCATATAAATTTACAAAAGAATCTGTTGCTACTTCTTCTCTATAAATAGGTAGAAATGTTTCCGTGCGGCTGCTGTTGTAATTCTTATCCAAATAAATTTCTCCATTGTTGTTGCCATCGTAAGGATAGCGGTAGAAATTGTTGGTTCCATCAATGGGGTTTTCCTTGCCTTTGGTAAATGGATACAGTTTGTTGCCCCAGTTGTTTTGAGGAACGGGTAAGTCCTCTCGATAATGGTAATCGTAATTGCCGCCTGCGTGCAAAACCTGAATGCCGTTGGCACGCGCCGAGAGCGGAGAAAATATTTGGTGGCGGCTACTTTCTATAGCTTCTACATAGGCGTACACCCCTGGGGCTGTTCCCGCAATGGTATCTCCCTCTCCTAGTACTTTGCCTTTCCAGGGATGTTGATCCATTGGATGTTTGGTTTTGTGGTATTCCAACCACAGGTACTGCCCACCTGAATGTGGAATTTGTACCCGCATGGCATCGCCCGTCAAAAAATAGTCCCGCAACACAAAGCGATTGCCCGCTTTCAAATCTGCTGCCGTTTTTACATCCGCTACCAATTCTATAAATCCAGCATACCAACGCTCCCAAGCATTGAACCCCCCAAAAATACTAATGGGAGCCATTACCCCCCAGCCCGCACTCATCAAACTAAAATATTCGCCGATTACGTTGTTGACACCCATGATATGGGGGCCATTGAACAACTCGTGTGCTACCTCGTGGATAAATACACCAGAGCGATAGGACATCGTGAACCCTTCTGCAATGCGGTAACCGTTGAGTTGAACCCGTTGCGGTACGCCTGTTGCCGCAAAGCCGCCCCCAGACCCCATCCAACTGCGCATACTGTTTTTAGGCTGTTGCGGCCAATTTTTATTATAACGATGCACAAAAACAACATAATCTAAAATCTTGTCGGGTCCATACTGTACCGTATCGCTGTTGTCAAATGAAAAACGCGGGTGGTTTTTACGCTGGTCAAAACGCGACCAATCGGCGTTGGGGTTCAAGCGCTGCATCTGTTCGACGGCTCTGGCATTCATTTGCGTCCAAGAAGCTCCCTTAGAAGGGTCAATTTCTACGGCGGTAGGGCGGCCTGTGCTGTCGCGAAACACTTCCCCAATCATTTTAAATTTTCCTCGCGACATCCAATAAAACTCTTTGGAGAAATTATTCGATACACTGTCCAGTAAGGTTTCAAAATCCACTTCTTGGTTAAATAAATAGCTCGGACTCGCTCCTGTTTTGGGATGGATAAAATCAGGTAGCCCCCGCTCGCTGTCCGTTGACCATTCAGGAACAAATTGCTCGGAGTTTTTAAAATTAGGGTTGGCAGCGCTGCCGTCTCTATAAGTAACAAATACCAGCAAAACACGCAATGTTCCTTTGGGCGTAAAAACACCCCCATAAGGCGCATACGGCGTTTTAGGCGTACTGGGTTGCGCCTGTACAGCACTAAAAGCGGTTAAAATCAGAAAGAAAAATAGCGTTGAAAGAACGACCTGCATAGCAATCAAAATTTGTTGTCGAGCAATATAAAAGATTTTGTGGAGTAACACACGCCGTAAACCCTCCCCACGTGCGATATTGGTATAGCTATACCAATTCCGAAGAAAATGTTCAAA
>CAYUZF010000094.1:16667-18174 GCA_964449615.1 uncultured Aureispira sp. | reverse complement strand
CTTATACGCCTCTTTGCGGTGCTGCACCGTGTTTTCATCGACGTAATAGGTCGCGTGCGCCCAATGCAACAGCGCTTCGCCAATATTACCCGCTGCATTTTTATAAATGCGGTTGACCAACGTATTAAAAGCCTTAGGCGTCAACTGCTCGCCCTTTTGATCAACCAGTTTCTTTTGGGTGGCGCCGTGGCGAATGGCAATGGCTTGCTGTACGGCAATACGCGGCAATATGTTGAGGTTGATCTCTGCCTGAAAAATGCGATCCGTATGGCTGTAATTACTCAACTGCTGCTGTGCCTTAGAATTGGTTGCCACCACAAAAAAGATGCGATTGGAATAAGAATCAATGCATTCCATCAAATGGTGAATGTTTTTATAAAAAGGAATTTGGTTGGACCACCACAATTCCAAATCGTCTAACCACAACATCGGTTTGCTGGTCATGCTGTGTTTGCAAACAAAATCCAACGCCTCTTTAAGGTCGTAGGTCGTCTGCATTTTGCGCCCCTGAATGGTCAACGGCGTATTGGGCGTCAAGCTGTGAAAATTGTTGGGAAAAAAACGGCGCGCCACAATTTCCCCAAATACCGTTTTGCCTGAAAAACGATCGCCCGTCAACATCACCGACCCCCTAAAGCCCGCCTTCCAATTGTTTACCAAGCGCTCAAAACGCTCAAATTCTGCTTCCCGCCCCACCATAAACGATTCTCCAACATAACCTTTGGTCAGAAAAATATTGGTATAATGACGGTTTTCGGGGTCGCCCTGGCGGCTCTGTATACAGCTTGCAATGCGCTCCGAAATACTCAGGCGTTTGCTGTTCATCAGCTGTTGCCACTGTTGTTCAAAACCAGCACGTGTTTGCAATGCCCAGCGCTGTACCCGCGCCACAATCCCGTTCTTATCGTTCCAAATACGTCGGTTGATACTCGATTGCAAAGAGATGGGTAAAAAGTGTTTTTGAAGAACAAACAAACAAGAAACCATCAACTCCCGCTCCACACGGCCATTAATCAGTTCCGTTAAGTTGCTAATGCTGTCGCTCAAGGTACTCAAATCCTTCTGAAAAGTATGCAGCGGTTTGACCAGCGTATTAGAATCTTCAAAAATAGCATCAGGACGTTCCTTTTGTAAGATATTTAGCCGATTGGTCATGTTGAGCAAGATCATCCGCAAACCCGTCGTTCCTTGATCCGTAATTTCCCAAACCTCGTACAGCAAAGGGTAAATTTCCGATTCAAACCACTGTATAATATTCTTTTGCGGGGCAAAAGGGCGCTCCTGCAACAAGCCGCCCTCAATAGCGACAATGGGTTCTATTTTAATGTCATAAGGTTCCAACAAAAAGGACAGACGTTCTTTGAACGTAGTAATATAAGTAGTACTGCGTATTTTGCCCGTCGTTTCGTGCAAGCTGGCCAGCTTATGTGCCGCTTTTTTATCAGAATTAGTAATCAAATCAATCACCTCGTCAATGGTATCGTTGTTGATTCTAAGATCAGAAAAA
>CAYUZF010000094.1:11026-16657 GCA_964449615.1 uncultured Aureispira sp. | reverse complement strand
CTACCAAGACTTCAATGTCCTCGATTACTTCCTGAATGACCGTCAAAATCAATTCGTCTCGGCGGAGCTTTTCCGCTTGCTCTACAATGGTGCGAATTTGTTTTTTGTAAACAGGCCAGGGGTTGTGTTGGTGTTTCCAACGCTTGGCGCGGCGCGCATCGTCTTGTGGTTGTAAACTGCGTTGTGTTTTTTGTTGCAATTGGCGCAGAGCCATTTGGAGAGTTTCTAAAGTTTTTTCCCACAACTGCTGCAATTGTGCGGCGCTTACCAAGCCATCTTGGTGCCTGAGCCGCGCTTTTTGTTGTTCAAACAAAGCATCGCGCATCAATAAAAGAAACAACTTGGCTTGCTCTGCCCATATATACGTCACAATCTGGTAAGGCATGCCCGTTGTCTCGTATTTTTTAGGGGGGCTAGTTAGCAAATGTTGGTAACAAGCTTCGCACAATTCTGAGGTCTGTCCTGCAAAAATTGCGGTAGTACCTGCCAACCAATCCAAGCGCTCGTCAAAATTACAAGGATCTTGCAGCAACTGCATCCAGTCTTCGCCTATTTGTATTAAGTTATTTTTATCGACAACCAAACTATCCATAGTGAGCTAAGTATAATTGAGGAATTGGTGTAAAAAGGGAATAAGTGCCCCGAAGAGAGCAGCGGTGTTGATACAATAGAGTTAGTAACAAAAAATGGCTAGAATAGTTAAGGTTTTCGTTTAATGTTGCCTTATCTTGTATTTCTTACAGCTCGCTGCGGCTTCCAAGATAAGAGCCTTCCCTCAAAAAAATGTATTCTAAGCAAAAAAATAGTAAGAAAGGGGATGCAAAGGGATCCTCCGACGTTGCAACGCTGCTTTTTAACCCTACCAACAAAATTATGCTGTCGCCTATTGTAAAAAAAGGAAAAGACCTTACCGAAACAGAAATACAACAGCTTTACCGCCTGCATTTGTATTACCAAGTTGATCCAAGTACAGAAGCCGCCCACCAAATTATTCTAGGGCGTCATGTAGACCGCATGGACGTAACCTTTTATTTATACAAACACCAAGAAGAAATGGTAGCCTACCACGCGGTGACTTGGTTCAAGCGGCAAACGCCGTTTTCTAAGAAACCCCTGCCCGTATTACACGCCAATTTATCCTTCAAAGACCCCACCGCCGACCATCTAGTCAAGAATTATGTCAAGCGCACCAACAAAATGCTCGTTCGGCAACATCTAGGGCCTTTCTGGTTTTTGCGGCCCTTTGTCATTACCTTCAACACCGTTAGTGTAAAGGGAATAGAGCGCATACGGCACATCATGAAAAACTATTATCCCAACGGAGCAACCCCACCCGTTGCTGTATACGACTTTGCAAAAAAACATTTACAAGAAGACTTAAAAATAGATCCTAGTAAGCTGAGTTCGGAATTGGTTTTACGCACGCCCAATACCCCTTTGATAGACATTACCGATGTTTGGCAAAAGCAGTATGCATCCACCTCGCCTAGTCTCAATAACTTCTTTGTAGAGCAAGGAATTGTCAAAAAAGAAACCCAAGCAACAGGTACCCGCTACGCCCTACAGAGCGACAACTTTGCCTTGTTTGTTGGGCATTACAGTCCTTGGGCACTGCTGCGCTCGGGCGTGCGCAACACCCTAAGCAGAGGTTAGCTTACTGCGCTCGACGGATAACAGTTTGTTGGTAAGCTGTGCCATTGACCTCAATGACGAGTCGATACGCCCCTTGGGGCAAGTCGCCTACCCAAAGTTGCCAGTGCTGCGTACTCGGTTGCTGGTATTGGGTCAATACTTGTTGGCGAACCACCTGCCCCAAACCGTTGTACAAGCGGTAAGTAGGAGCTTGGGTGCCCGTATGGGCAAATTCTATCGTCACCCAATCCGCGCTGGGGTTGGGGTAAATCGTCATAAAGCCCGTTGCCGCAGGCGGCTCAAAGTATTGTTTTAATTGCTCCATGGCACGCCCCAAATGCAGCCGCCCGCCAGCAACCGACTCTGAGAGCCGTGTACTCCGAACCACGCCGCGCAATAAACTGTTTTTGACCAAGAGCGCCGCCTGTGCAGGGTTGCTTTCCTGAAACAAGCCCCAATCCACATTCGAATAACTGTGCAACAAAGCCACTGCACCCGCTACATGGGGCGCCGCACCCGAAGTGCCACTAAAATCGCCGTAGCGGTTGCCCCAACGGGTGGTATAATTCAGCCCTATTGAAAACAAATCAATGTGCTGCCGGCCATAACTCCCGTTGGGCAAATGGTTGCGGTCGCTTTCACTCACTGCAATCAAGTAATCCGAAGGGCAAGTACAAGGCATATCGCCTTCTTGATCAACGTCGTGTTCGCTGTTGCTTGTCGCTGCAATGCTCAGTATGCCCGCCTGCCCCAAACTATCAAACAAACTGCACCAAATGGGGTGATCCGCAGCTTTAGCAAAATCAATTCCCCAAGAGGCATTGACCGCTACGACATAAGCGCCTTTTCGGCCATTGGTAGCCTCGTACCGCTCGCGCATTTCCAAAATATAACTGTACGCTTCTACCACATTCGACAAACGGGTAATTTCTGTGGCAGTGTGGGCGCTTATGGGGAGTAATTTAATGGTTTGGTTGATGCCCGTAACCCCAATGCCGTTGTCGCCCCGCGCACCAATAATGCCCATTACCGAGGTGCCGTGGTTGCTGGTAGGGCCATAATTGTGCTGGTCGGTATCAAAAACCACTTGCCAACCCGTAAAATCATCGACGTAGCCATTTTGATCGTCGTCTATACCGTTGTTTGGAATTTCGGCATAATTGTGCCAAATATTAGGAGCCAAGTCCTCGTGCTGCACGTCAAAACTACCGTCAATAACAGCGCATACCAGCGTATCGCCCCGCGGCGAATAGCCCCCTGTAGTTCGATGCCAAGCTGCCGCTATGCCAAGGCTGTCCAAAGCCCACTGCCGCTCTATAGACGGGTCGTTGGGCGTGCTGCTGCGCCATTGTATGGCATTGTTGTACTGGCAGGCCACCACTTCAGGACGGGCGCGCAAAGCCTTCAACAACACTTCGGGAGCATCGCTCTGGAGGGCATAAATGTGCAAACGCTGAGATATGCGTGTTAACTTATCATAAGTAGGTAAATCCGCCTGATCGGCAAATAAAACTTTGGCAGCGGCTGCCGAGCGGCATTGCACCAATAATTCGGTTGGTTGACCGTACAAATTCACAAGCCCCAACCAATAGATTCCAATCCATATCAATACCCGCATTGTTGTCTTTTTTTATTCCTAGTTACTGCTACTAAGGCGTCCAATCAACCCCAGTACACAGAAGACAATAAGCACAAATTCAATGCCTATGCGACTTGATAGCCCTTTTGTGTCACTTCATAGACACAATCTACCACCGAACCGCCGTGAATTTGGCGATCAATCCAGCCCGTAAACAAGACATAATCGGCCAAACGTTTTTTAGTTGCTAATGACAACGCATCTCGTTTTACTTGTTCCCAAATAGGAGGAATTGCCTGGGTGTTGTTTTGCTGTTGCAATAAAACACATTTTTTGATGCCTTCTAAGAACAAACGCCCCAGTTGGAAATGTGGGTATTTGCGTTGCAAAAGGCGCAGCGCCGAACGCACCATGCTCTCCAAGAGCAACCAGTTGCCCATTTCGTAATGCGGAATCAAGCCCAACAGGCGCGTTTCCATTTGCAAATCTTCTCGGTACGTCCCTAAGTTCAATTCTAAAAAGGCATTATAAGCTTGCAACACCGCAGAAAAATCACCTAAAATCAAAGCCGACCGCAATAGATTATCTTGAACGTAAATATCCAAGTCAGCTGTTTTATAATTGCATTCTTGCAAATAATGGTAGTGTTTTTTGAGTTGTTGGCGCACCTCGTCCAAAACTTTAGGACAACCTCTATACCCGTAGGCTTTGGTTTGGTTGATGTAAATCCAAAGTTTTTCCTTCTCTTTAAATTCCTCGTCAAAATTTTCTCTCTCCAGAGTCACCAATGATTTTTCCATATACTGGTCAAATAAATGGTTGTATTCCAGTCGACTAGCACAGGAATCCAGCATGTTGGCCAGCGCAATAATATACTCCTTAGATTGTGCTTTGATGAAGTGTGGGTTGTCTTCGAAGAGTTGAATACTTTTGGCAGTAGTATCAAATACTTTGTTGCCATCGCAGTGCAAATAAGCTTCCATGCTTTGTTTGAGGTAGGCGTGGCGCTTGGCGCGAAAGGTCAGCGGCTCAGTTAGGCGCGGTTCTACTAGGGTTTTATCAATATCCGAAGGCCCTTTTTGACGAAGCCGCAAGGTTAGAACAACGCTTTCCTTGTAGTAATCGGTTTCGTGTTGGATGAGCGCCAAGTTTTCTTGATCTTCTAAAATTTCTGTGTCCAAATACTGTTGCATGCCCGTAATATGGTGGCTGATGCGCAAGACTTTTCGTTTCCACTCATTGAGCAAGAGCAACACCGCAAACTGCTCGTATTGCTGGGCCAATTTTTTGGCCTTTCTAATGATTTTACCACACTCTTGGTACAACTCTTTTTTGTAAAGAATATTGATGTCGCTCAAATGCTTGTACAAAATACTGTCTACCGAACTCTGGGCGTGGTAATTGCGCAAGGCTTTTTTGATTTGCTCAAACAAATATTTCTTAATCTCTGAGAAGTTGTTGATAAAGTCGTAATTCTCAAATTGACGCAAAAGCGCTGCCTCGTCGTAGCTGTCTTGCTCGTTGATGGCATTGAAGAGTAAAGTATATTTGTTGGCGTCTTTTTTTTGTTGCAATCCAAAGCGTTTGAAATAGCGCTTTTCGCTGGGTGTCATTTTATTAATCAACAAGAAAAGTGTATTTGATGGAGTTTTCATAACAGTCGATGGTTAGAATGAAAAAGGGAACTGCCAAAGATGTCTAGTATTTTTTTAGAACATGTTTAGCTCCAATTGTCAAAGGGACGTCAAGGTAAGTTGAGTTAAGGGGCAACCTATCCGTCAGTTGGAGTGGGGGAAACTTTTGCTGGGACGACTATGTTGAAAGTATGAGTAAGATGTGTACCTTTGCCCAATCAAAGGGGGAAAGTGTTTTCTTCTTAGTAGACTATTTTTAAAGATTAAACAATAGCAACAGCGATGATACAGTTTTTAACCATTTTTGGTCTTATATTTAGTATATTTTTTATTTCTTTTCTATTGATAAATATTCGTCAAATTGTAGTAGGCAAAGACTTTAGAGGTACCTGCGCACAGAACAACCCACTGCTCAAAAGCAAAATTGGCGACTGTTCTGTTTGTGGAAAAACAGGAGACGAAGTCTGTAAAAACCCAGAGCTCAACAATACACAATTACCTCGTGCCTAAGTACACGCCTGCATCATTAAGGCGCAAATCAACGCACCGTAGGTTCCCAGCGCATAGCCCAATACGGCCATCAGAACACCTACAGGTGCCAATGCAGGGCTGAACGCCGAGGCCACAATGGGGGCAGAAGCCGCCCCGCCAATATTCGCTTGACTACCCACCGCCACAAAAAAGAAGGGCGCGCGAATGAGCTTGGCGGTAGTCAGTAAGATCACCACATGTACCAACATCCAGATAATGCCAATGGCAAAAAGTCCGATGTTGGCCCAGACTTGG
>CAYUZF010000094.1:10759-10996 GCA_964449615.1 uncultured Aureispira sp. | reverse complement strand
ACTAAAATGTAGATAAAAACAGAACCAATGCGAGAAGCACCCGCCCCTTCTAGGCGGCGCGCTTTGGTAAAGGACAATACAATACCGACCGTCGTTGCAATAACAATCAGCCAAAAGAAACCCGATAGCAGTGAATTTAAACGAAGCGCTACCAGCGTATCTTCATAAACGCTTAGAGCTGGAACAATAACATCTGCTCCCCAGTGCGCCAAAGCGACCCCACCAAAGGCAATCCCA
>CAYUZF010000094.1:8676-10749 GCA_964449615.1 uncultured Aureispira sp. | reverse complement strand
GTGGTCATTTGCGCGACACTAGCGCGGTAACTACTCACGCGTTCTTTCAGGTCTTCGATGGCCGAAGCATCCGCTTTGAGTTTCTCGTCGATCTGCTTGGAAATACCCGCACCGTAGAGCAAAAAGCCCATCCAAATATTGGCCACGACCACATCCACAATAATCATCGTTGCAAACAAATTGTCCTTCACCTGAAAGATTTCCTTCATGGCCGTTTGGTTGGCACCGCCACCAATCCAGCTACCCGCCACTGTCGCCAAACCACGCCAAAGTTCGTCGGGCGTTACGCTCAACAAATTGGGGAAGAGGTAAGAAGTCACCAGCAAGGCAATCGGCCCGCCGAGAATAATGCCAACCGTCGCCGCAAAAAACATAATCAATGCCTTTGGGCCGAGTCGTTTAATGCTGTTAAAATCAATGCTCAAACACAGCAGCACCAAACTGGCAGGCAGCAAGTAGCGCGAGGCCACGTAATAAAGCTTCGATTTCTGTATAAATGGCGCGTATTGTTCTTCTGTAACCCCTCTTGTTTCCAATGCCTTACGCACCTCTTCAAAGGACAAACTCATCCAATCAACCCCCGTTGCACTTATCCCTGTTTCGTTTAAATAAGCCAACAAAGGTTCGCTTTGAAACCACTCTGGCGCAATCAACCCCAAGGGATAATTGAGCAGCGCAGGCAAAAAATAGCAAAGTAGTAAAGCAGGAACAATGGTATAGAATTTTTTCCAAAAGGACGTTTCTAGACTTGCTGTATAAAACACGCCCGCCAAGACGAGCATAAGCAAGCCAAAGACAACCGCGTCATTGGTAAACAGTGGTTCCATTGTGGGATGAATTGTGTGGTGAATTTGTTTGGTACAGCCTGCTGCAAAAAAACGGTCGGACAAGACCCTCTAAGCAGTAGGGCTGCCTAAGATACTATTTCTTTGGCAGTATTTCTCACTTCTTGTTAAGATAATGTTAGGGAAAAATACTCCAAACCGATAAAAGTTACTTAGGTGCTTTATCAATAGTAACTTATGGACTTTACAGAAAATTTATGTTTAAAGCAGCAGTGCGTATCCCGCTGATAGATTGGCATGGGAGCAAACACTTGGAACAAACTATTTTTGTAGCAATTGGATGGTATGGTAGCCTACCTCTACGAATGAAAAGACCTGGATTGAGTATAAAATGACGTATCTTAGTTTTTTATTCCTCCAAAAATAGAACATCTATGCGTCACTTCTACTGCTGCCTTTGTCTATTGGCAACTTTTCAACTCTCGGCTCAATCTTGGCAGATGACCCCCAAAGCACCACTACCCGAACCCATCACCAACAATGCTGTTGTCGAAGGCTATGCAAATGGCGTTCCCTACGTCTACACCTTTGGCGGCATCGACAGCACCAAACTGTATTCGGGGATACACCTGCGCGCCTATCGGTATAATACCCAGACGGATGTATGGGATACCTTGCCGCCATTGCCCGATACCCTAGGTAAGATCGCTGCGGGAGCCAGCCGTGTCAAAGACAAACTTTACATTCTTGGGGGCTATCATGTTTTTGCCAATGGGGGAGAGGCCTCTTCGGACAAAGTACATATTTTTGATCCTGCAAGCAACCGTTATTTGGCAGACGGTGCGCCCATTCCTGTACCGATTGACGACCAAGTGCAGGCGGTTTGGCGCGACAGTCTAATTTATGTTGTAACAGGCTGGAGCGATACGCGAAATGTCACCGATGTACAGGTTTACAACCCTGCTACAGACAGTTGGCAACAACAATATTTTTAAGTCTTTTGGAGCGTCGGGGGCTATTGTAGGCGATACGATTTATTATTTTGGCGGCGCGTCTATGTCGGGCAGTTTTAACATCCAACTTTATTTCCGTCGCGGCCTGATCAACCCCACAAACCCTAGTCAGATTACTTGGACTAATTTTACTTGGAGTGGACAGCGGGGATATCGTATGGCGGCGACTACCGCTTATGGCAAACTATTTTGGATTGGTGGTTCTAACAAAACGTACAATTACAATGGGGTGGCTTATGATGGAACAGGCGGAGTGCCACCGCTAGAGCGCATTT
>CAYUZF010000094.1:8339-8659 GCA_964449615.1 uncultured Aureispira sp. | reverse complement strand
AAAACGGAATTTGGCTACACGGGTTTGCCAATGGATTTGCGGGGTGTGGGTGATTTGGGCGATACAGTAAAATATTTGGCAGGGGGCATAGAAGCCAACCAACAAGTAAGTAGGCAGACGTTGCGCTTGGTTTTAAATCCTGATTCGGTGACTTTTGTCCATGCCCCTAGACTGCCGAGTCCAGCACCGCTTACACTTGCGCTTACTCCGAATCCTGCCGAGAATCAAGTATGGCTTAGTTTGGAGAAAGGTACTTCTTGGAAGTATGTGTTGAGTACAATGGCAGGGGTACGCCTACAGACAGGTGCGTACGAAGGGCG
>CAYUZF010000094.1:1902-8267 GCA_964449615.1 uncultured Aureispira sp. | reverse complement strand
GCCCAAGTAAGAGCGTAAATTATTGCTGTTGTTGGCTTTGCGCAAGCGGCGAATTGCACGCTCTTTAATTTGGCGTACCCGCTCGCGGGTAAGATCGCACCACTCTCCAATTTCTTCGAGGGTCATGGGGTGCTGGCCGTTCAAGCCGTAGTAAGCCGTAATAACTTGTACTTCCTTGCTGGACAACGTCGCTAGGCCATTTCTAACTTCCTCTTTTAAAGATTCGTGCATTAAGTCGCTTTCAATATCATCTTCGGAGCTATCGTTGGGCAACGTATCTAATACGGTAATGGCATCGCTGCCTACTTCGTTGTTGACGGGGGCATCTACCGAAATGTGTTTGCCTGTGATGCGCAAAACCACCTCTACTTCTTTCTCTGTAATGCCCAACAAATCGGCCAATTCATCGGCACTGGGTTCGCGCTCAAACTCTTGCATAAAAGAGCGGTACGCATCTCGGATGCGGTTGTTGGTTCCAATTTTATTGAGCGGTAGGCGCACCAAACGGGCTTGCTCTACAATGGCTTGCAATATAGATTGACGAATCCACCAAACGGCATAAGAGATAAACTTAAAGCCTTTGGTTTCGTCAAAGCGTTTGGCGGCTTTGATTAGACCTACATTTCCTTCATTAATGAGATCGACTAGGGGCAAGCCCTGGTTTTGATATTGTTTGGCAACAGAAATAACAAAGCGTAAGTTGGCGCGGGTAATTTTATGCAAAGCAGCTTCGTCACCTTGACGAATTTTGCGCGCCAATACAGCTTCTTCTTCTGTATCAATTAAATCAATTTTGCCGATTTCATTCAGGTACTTATCCAAAGAGAGGCTATCCCGTTTGGTAATTTTCTGCGTGATTCTTAACTGTCTCATCGGCGATGTTTTTTAGAGGTACTGGGTGTAAGTTTTAGAACGAGAATAAACGGAAAAAGGTTTCACTACCAACCGCATAAATTGACATCTTTTTAAACACACTACGCGCATAAAATGGCCTTTTTAAGTTTATTATAATGGCTTTATGCTGCTTTAATTTTTATTTTTTGACAATTGTTGAAACAAAAGTCGGGGACGGAGTAGATCGGCCTGTTCCGCGATGGTCGCAGGGGTGAGTGCGTCTAATTGGGGGAATTCTGCTAGACAGGGAACCTTGCTGTACTCCAATATATACGTCTTGGAAGAAGGCGTTATGTTGCCGTTAAACAACAGGCCTGTAATTGGAATAGAACGCCGTTGTAGAGCATCTATAGAAGCCAACGTATGGTTGATAGAACCCAGATAAAAATTGACAACCAGCAGAACAGGCAATTGCAAATCCTTTATTAGGTCAATCATCAAATAGCGTTCGTTGAGGGGGACAAACAAGCCTCCCGCACCTTCCACTACCAGATGGTTGTCCGTCTGTGGCAACTTTAACTGCTCGGCTTCTAGCCGAATCCCATCGCGCTCGGCCGCATAATGGGGCGAAGCAGGGGTATGGAGGCGGTAAGCTTCGGGGTGTATTTTGCTTTGTGGATTACTCAGCCAATGCTTGACCTTTAGACTGTCGCTTTGCTCCAAATCACCCGCTTGTACGGGTTTCCAATAATCAGCTTGCAAGGCTTGAGTAACAATAGCCGCAGCTACTGTTTTCCCAACGTTGGTATCAATTCCTGTTACAAAATAGCGCTTTGATTGTTTCATTTCTTTGTCTTATAAATTAGCGTATTATAATACCCTAAACAGAGGGATTATATTTTTTAAAAAAAAACAACTAATTGCTTCCAGAGGCGTACCTCTTTTAAAAAAAAGCAGTTGATACTATGAAGGTATCAACTGCTTTGCAAAGAAAAAATCTAGTGTCCTATTTTTACGAAAGTATAACCTTTCTACAATGCTTTTTTAATGCCAATATTCACATTAAAGGTGTGGATCTGGTCGCCGTGTACTTTATTAATACCGTGGCGATAGGTCGGCAAGAGGTAAAGGCTGAGCTGGTCACTCAGTTTTCGCTCTACCCCAAGTCCACCTCCCAAAGATAGGTATAAATTGTGTTGTGCCTTTCCACCTTCTGCCAAACCGCGCTCAAAGTCTCTGGAATTTAAGTCCGTGCTGATGATCAGACCATCCACATCTACTTCTTGGCTGCCTGTATATGTACGGCTGAAAACGGTATTTGCCGTAAGGCCTGCACTGACAAAAATACGCCATTTGTCACTTCTAAAACAAGTATAGTTGATGTCCAATGGAATTTCTACCAACACCAAATTGCTGGTTTTATCTTGTGTCATTAAGTACACTTGCCCGTCGATGATACTGCGATCCAATGTAATAGCATCGGTGCGGTTGTAGCGCTTGTAACTCCCTGCAATCCCTGTACTCAGTGAAATTTTACTAGAAAACTCTTTTTCGTAAGTAAACCCTCCGCTGTAACCAATACTAGTTTGTCCCATGCTGTTGCGCATGTTGGTACCTACGCCCAACACCGCTCCCAAGTAGTGGCGACAAATATGGGGCGCTTTCAGTTCTGTGGGGCTTATCAGGGTGATTGGTTCTATGGTGGTGAATTTTGGCTGATTGTCAAGTTGTAACGCTTGGCTGTTAATGGCCAAAAGCTGGCTCAAAGCAGGCGTATTGACCTTGTTTTGAATGCCTGTATTGGTGTCGTTTTTGTCGGCAGATACTGTAGTGTTAGCAGCGGCAGGCGTAGACGCTACCTGTGTGTTTTTTTGTACGCTATTGCTCTGCGTTGCATGAGTGGTGTTACTAGCAACAAAGGTTTTTTCCTTGTTGCTGCTCGTTGCTGTAGGCGTTACACTAGGCGTAGTTGCTGTGTTGACGGTGCTGTTATTGGTATTAATAGGCGTATTGGCAAGTTCAATTGCTGCTGTTTTAGACGTTGTTGGAGCTGTTTGAACCGCTGTTTTTGATGGCTCTGTAGACCAATTAGAAGAAGAAGAAACTTGCTCTGGTGCAAGCACTGCGGACGCTATTTCTTGTTCAACACTTGCTTCGGCTACCTCTGTTTGGTCGGTGTTGGTAGGCGATGGAGTAGTGGTTAGTGTAGGAGTAGTGGTTAGTGTAGGAGTAGAACCATAGGCAAGAGAAGAATTAGTAGTGTTTTTGTTGGAACAAGGAAGATAGAAGAACGTCCCTAGCAGCAGCAAGGCCAACGCCCCCAATTCAGCGGCTTTGTACCACCAGATATAGAGCATACCTCTTTTGTTGTGCTGGCGCAATTGCTCGAACTCCTTCCATCCGTTGGGATTTAGAGGTACTTCATAGCCATCTAAGGCCTCTTTAGCAACTTGGTCGATGTTTGACTCTGCATCTAGTTGCTGTTGAAAGTCCATCCAATCACCAGAACCCAAGGGCACTTCGAAATTTTCGAAAGCGTCTTGTGCCAATTTATCGATGTTGTCGAAATTTTTGTTTTTCATTGTATTCTAATGGCTAGATGTTTATTGATACAGCTCTGTGAGCAGTGCCTTTAATTTAGTACGTGCTTTGACGAGGTTGGAGCGAGAAGTACTCTCGGAAATGCCCAACTGTGTAGCGACCTCTCGATGCGAGTAACCTTCTATGGCATAAAGGTTGAAAACAGCGCGGTAAGAGGGGGGGAGGGTCTGTATGACCGATAAAATTTCTTTGGCAGAATAGCTGCTGATGGCGTCCGCCCCTTTGGCTTTGGCATGGGAGGCATATTCTATGTCTTCGGTGCGATGGCGGATGGATTTTCTATAAAAATCAATAGATGTATTGATCATAATGCGTCTGATCCAGCCTTCTAGCGAAGTGCCAATCTTGTAGCGGTGCAAATAACGAAAAACTTTGATGAAGCCTTCGTTGAGAATATCTTTGGCGTCTTCTCCATTGTTGGAGTAACGCAAACAGACGCCCATCATTTTTCCATAATGATTTTCATAGAGCTTCTTTTGAGCCCAACGCTCCTCCGCCAAACAGCCCGCAATCATTTGCGCTTCCAGTTGGCTTTTAGGCACGTCTTCTGTGGTTGATGTAGTGGTTGAAATATTCAAAGCAATGGCCATATTTGAATGATTTGTATCCTGCAATCCGAGGCGTGCTTTCTTAGATGCAAAAGAAAGAGCAGCTTTGGATTAGTCTTTTAAAAGTAAGCATCTTTGTCGAGAAAACGAACTTGCCCCTGTTATTGCTGCTTGGCTCTTTCAAAAAAAAGTAACTTTTTAATAGATTGTATCCACATTTTTACAAAAAGAGTGCGCAGAATATGGAGTAAGGCACCACTTTATTGATTTTTAGCCCTATCTTGGGGCGCTCATAAACCCTGTTTTTGGAAAAATAATCATAGATCGCATGAGAATCATAGGATACATAGACACAAAAGGGTACAAAACGACTGTTTTCAAAAATAATGAACGCTTTATTGTAAAGTTTGAAGCGGATATGCTGGAACAAACGTACAAATTTGAGGCGAGCGAGCAGTTGCAGGGACTCAACGATGTACAATTGTTGGTAGATGCGGCTTTTCAGCGAAATGTTACCCAACGCTTTAAAGAAATGTACGAGTTCCGAAAAAGCTTATTGCACCAACACAATACTATTCAAGAGGAAGATGAATGGGACGAGATTATTTAGCCTTGCTTTATTAAAAATTGTCCTTAGCGAATAAAATGCACGAACAATAACATGGATTCCAACAAACCGTCAACGGAAGAAAAAATACTAGCCTCTGCCAAGAAAATCTTTTACCAAAAAGGTTTAAAGGGGGCGCGCATGCAAGAAATAGCAGACGATGCAGGTGTCAATAAAGCGATGCTGCATTATTATTTCCGCTCTAAACAAAAGCTGTTTGATCAAGTTTTTTCGCAAAGCGTGCGTTCCATTACTCCGCAATTGATGGACGTTTTTATGGAATCTTCGGGGCTACAAACTAAGATTGCCCATTTGGTAGAATTGACCATTGATCTATTTTTGGAAGAACCGTTTTTATCCAATTTTATCGTTAATGAACTGAGCAACAATCCCGAAAAGCTGTTCCAGAGCATCTTGGAATACGACGATGGGATGGTTGGCAAGGTTTTGCCGTTGATTAGCAGCCAAATTCAAGAAGGCATCGAGCAGGGCAGTATAAAATCTGATATGAAACCTTCGGAGTTGATTATTAATATACTATCGCTGTGTTTGTTTCCCATTATGGCGCAAACGGTCTTGCAGCGTATGTTGGACATTGATGACGAGCGCATGCAGCGGTTTATGGTCAAGCGCAAACAGACCGTTACCCAGTTTGTTTTGGATGCCATTAAGCCCTAAGACAACCACAATTAGGAACCATAAAAAATGCCCTAGTACCATTTGGTACTAGGGCATTGTTATTATCTATAGATAAAAATTGTCTTATCTAGCAAAGTTGCCCAATACTAAGTAAGTAGTTGGATCTGTTGTGTCAAGTGTTTGAAGTGGATCGTGGATTACGAAAAAGCCTTCGTACTCGGTAGTCAACTTCTCAAAACTCATGTCAGAAGTAAACGACATAGAACCGTCTGCTGCTGGAATCATTTGAGCATAGACGTCGCTGTTAGGCGTTTCATTATAAGGGGTGTTATTGGGCGTCGTGCTAGCATCTGCTTTGTCGTGTGCATGTACCATATAAGTGCGGCCTGCCTCAGGATTCATCAACATCACTGTGATTTTTGTTTTATCATCTTCCATTTCTTCCAATTTCAACTCTGCTGAAAAATCAGTAGGATGAGAACCTGAATACGCATAAGTAGGATCAATCTGTCCAGTATTAAAATCGTAAGTGAATGTTTTAGTCTCCATCTCATCTGCATCGTCTTCTTTTTGGCAAGAAGTGAACGTAGCTAATAGGATTACTAAAAATAGAGAGTTGATAACTAAGTTTTTTAAACTCATAAGAACTTGAAATATTAAATGTGTAAAGAAAATGTTTGGCTATACAAGAGAGCAAATAAGGTGCCAGAAATAACTAACCAGCTTACGTTCTTTGCAGAACCTCACAAATAACATAAGATGTTTAGTATGGTTTACTATGAAGTAAAGAAATAATTAAAAAAGGGTGAAAAAAATTGAATAAAGGAGAAAACAACAAAAAAAACCGATGAACAATTATACTGTTCATCGGATAAAAGTATACGTTTCTTAACGACTGATTAACGGCCTAAGTAAGCTTTTAGTAATTTACTCTTAGAAGAAGAAGTGCGGAGTTTGTTGATGGCTTTATCTTTGATTTGGCGCACGCGCTCTCTGGTCAAGCCAAATTTTTCTCCAATATCTTCCAAAGACATAGGATGCTCGAAACCAATGCCAAAGTACAATTTAATGACTTCCTTCTGGCGGTCGGTCAACGAGCAGAGGGAGCGCTCAATTTCGTTGCGCAAGGACTCCAG
>CAYUZF010000094.1:0-1892 GCA_964449615.1 uncultured Aureispira sp. | reverse complement strand
AATCCGTCTTAGGCGTATTGGTGTTTTCCAACACATCCAACAAAGAGTTGTCTTCTCCTTCCACAAAAGGCGCATCCATAGATACATGTCGCGCAGCGACGCCCAGCGTGGTTTCCACTTCTGTGGAGGGGATTTCCAAAATATCAGCCAACTCGTCAGAAGACGGCTCTCTTTCGTACTCTTGCTCCAACTTGGAAAATGCTTTGTTAATTTTGTTGAGGGAACCGACTTTGTTGAGTGGCAAGCGTACAATACGCGACTGCTCGGCCAATGCCTGCAAAATAGATTGGCGAATCCACCAAACCGCATAAGAGATAAATTTAAATCCCCGTGTTTCGTCAAAACGCTGGGCGGCTTTGATCAGACCCAGGTTTCCTTCGTTAATCAAGTCACTCAAGGACAATCCTTGATTTTGATACTGTTTGGCTACAGACACCACAAAACGCAAATTGGCCTTCGTGAGCTTTTCTAGGGCTATTTGGTCGCCTTGCTTTATGCGCTTGGCCAAATCTACCTCTTCCTCTGGGGTGAGCAAGTCAACCTTACCAATCTCTTGAAGGTATTTTTCTAAAGATTGACTTTCGCGGTTGGTAATAGACTTGGTTATTTTTAATTGTCTCATACAGATCTATATTTCTTTTTGGACTTGAAGTTATGATAGCATCGTTCGAATGTAAGTGCGTTATGAACCCTTAATAGCAACTACTAAACAGCTTATTTCGCAGACCGACCGACAAAAATACGAAAAAAAAATCACTTTATGCAATTGTTTCTTGGTAATCTGTTCAGATATCGTATATTCATCGCTTCCACAAGGGCTACTAGGCGCTGCTTCTATTCAAAACATTTAACTACATTTACCAAAATTAGCGCCTAAATCCTCTTGTTTCAAGACACTAACAATTATTTAAGAATTGAATAACGGACTGTTGCGTGCAAAATCGGATCTGGGAAGGCAAGCATTCGTTTTGGCAGTACTGTTTGCTTTTTACTACTTCTTATAGAATTAATTATGTTTTGCGGTTTTTTTTTGTAAAACTCATTTTTTTATTCTTAATTGTGAAAAAGGGTGAACGATTCGCAACGGCTATTCATACACTTTAACAAACTTAAAACAACTGCCATTGTTAGCCCTATAGAGGTTGGAGCAATCCTCTATCACCTAACTAATAAAATTAGTAGCGCCACAAGGTGCAACCACTTACAAGTTGCTTTATAAACCATAAGGCAAGATAACTTGGTAAATCCCATTAACGAAAATTTTCATGGAAAGAGTATGTTTTACAATGGAGTTCTTATTTAGAGCTTCTCCCACTATAATTTATAAATTCTTAACCACACCTGACTGTTTAATTCGTTGGTTTTGCGACGACTGTAACGTAGTCGATGGCCGATTTACCTTCGAATGGGATGGGGAAGAAGAAGAAGCGGTTGTTTTAGAGGACATCGAAAATGAGCAACTAAAATTAGAATGGGAAGAATACGAGGACGAAAACGAATACTTAGACTTTAGAATCAGTCGTTCCGAAGTAACAGGTGAAACTATTTTAGAGATTACTGCGTTTTGTGATGCAGACGAAGTCGAGCAAGAAGAGCAGTTTTGGAGAACCCAGATGGAGGCTTTAGGACGTGCTACTGGAGGATAAAAACAACTACTTGCTTTGTTTTCCAATTAAAATTTTTCTCTTAAAAATAAATATAAACTATGTTTGGATTCCTAAAAAATGAGTTGTTAGAGGTAATCGAGTGGAGAGAGACAAACAAAGATACTGTTATCTGGAAATTTCCCGATCAAGATGCTGCCATCAAATACGGCGCTCAACTTATTGTGCGAGAATCCCAAGCAGCCATCTTTGTCAACGAAGGACAAATTGCAGATGTGTTTGGACCGG
>CAYUZF010000093.1:9956-18289 GCA_964449615.1 uncultured Aureispira sp. | reverse complement strand
CAGCTCGCCGAGAGCTGGAAAAGAGCGCTGAAGATTCTTCCGCCCAAAATGCGGATCTCACCGAGTTTGATCAAAAAGCATTGGCCATTCAGCAACAGATTGAAGAACAGCAACAATCCATCAAAGTACTGGCACCTTTGTTGGAATTTCGGCAGGCTTTTTTGGCGCAGGGGTTTGGGCGAGCTAGCAGCGATGCCCCCAATAGCAAGGACGCCGTTAGCGACAGCGACTACCTCCAACAATGGGCAGAAACACCACCTGCTTTTATCAACAATACTCTCTGGAAAATTATCCGAGTGGTTATGCCTATTTTGGGGATCGGAACTTTGTTGTATTGGATGCTTGCGTCTAACTTTTTGCCTTTTTTAGGAATTATAATCGTCAATGGTGCTTTGTTGAGCCTGCGCAGTAAATACGTAGGTCAAGAGCATACTTTGTTGGGGAAACGCCAAGATATACTGCGTTTGTACGTAGCCTTGCTACAGTTGACGGAAGTACAAAATTTTGATGAAACAGCACAATTGCGCAGCATTCGTCAAGCGGCATTGGATGCCAAAGCTGCCTTTAAAAAACTATCGGCTATTGTTGGTTATTTTGACCAACGCCTGAATATATTTGTAGGCTTGGGCTTGAATCTGGTGGCGCTCTACGACATCCATTGTTTATTTGCTTTAGAGCATTGGAAAGAGGCCAATAAAGATTCTTTGGGGTCTTGGCTGGAGCGCGTAGCAGAGTTGGATGCGCTGTTGAGTCTGGCAACTTTTTACTACAATCATCCCACTTTTACTTTTCCTCAGGTAAAAAAATCTGAGCAGCTTTATATTACGGCAAAACAAATGGGCCACCCCTTAATTGATCCTGCTGTACGGATTGACAACGACGTAAATTTGGGCCACCCACAACAGGTGTATGTCGTCACAGGCTCCAACATGGCGGGAAAAAGTACGTTCTTGCGTTGTGTGGCTATCAATTTACTGCTGGCCAAGTGTGGCGCGCCCGTTTGCGCACAGCAGTTTGAGTGTGCTTTGATGGACATTAAAACATCCATGCGGGTGCAAGATTCTATCAATGCGCAAACTTCTTATTTTCAAGCCGAATTGTTGCGGTTGCAATACATTATAGAGGAATTAAAGAAGGGGCATCCTACTTTTATCATATTGGACGAAATTTTGAAGGGAACCAACTCTGAGGATAAACTGCTGGGTTCGCAATTACTGGTGCGTTATTTTCTACAATTTAAAGCGCTGGCAATGGTAGCTACCCACGATTTGGAATTGGGCGATCTGCAAGAAGAATTGCCCGAACAAGTTGCTAATTTGTGTTTTGAAAGCACGATACAGAACGATGAATTAGATTTTGATTACCAATTGAATAGCGGTATTGCTAAAAATAAAAACGCTACGTTTTTGATGAAAAAAATGGGCATCGTTCCCCGAGAGATGTTATCTTAAAAAAGCACATTAAACCATCCAAGCAAGATAAAAAAGCGGTTAGGATTGCTAAATTGCTTAAATTTCCCTTATTCCAATTTATAATACCTATATTTAGTGGGTAATGTCCCCCATTACGCCAACCCATATTGAACAAAAGCTTAATAAAGTGGTTCTTTTGTATAATGCTTTTAGCTAAACCTAGCTCTTTTTTGTTGACCCTATTTTGATTAAACACTATTGTTATGAAATCCCTATTCTACATCAAATTATTGCCTTTTTGTCTGCTCTTAGTTGCCTGTTCTCAATCTCCTTCTACGGTCACCACAGAAGAATTAGAACCTATGGATCGTTTGACCATTCGAGGAGACAACGATTACATATTGAGTGACAACGCCAACACCAACAAACTAGACGAGGAGACGGTACAAATTGAGGCGGGAATGCTCACCGCAGGACAGTGGAATGATTTGGAGAGCTGGGATTTTTGGCAGCAATTATTGCAAGAATCGAGTTATCAAGATTTTCAGGAATACTGGGAAATGTTTCCCGCACAGCGCTACGATGTACGGCTGGTGGATGCTGTGGGAAAGCCTGCACAAGACATCAAGGTACAACTAGCGGACCCCATTGCAGGGGTGTTGTGGGAAGCTCGAACCAACTACCGAGGAGAAGCGAGTCTTTGGGCACAGCCTTTTGCAGCAACAGAAGAGGCCATACAGGGATTAGAATTGAGGGTGGTACACGATAAGAAAACAACTAGGATTGGTCCAGCCATTCCCCTCGCAGAAGGCCTAACAGAGTGGCAGCTATCGCCCAACGTGCCAACAGGTGCCGAGCAACTAGAAGTCTTATTTGTAGTCGATGCGACAGGCTCCATGGACGATGAAATTAATTATTTAAAAGAAGAACTACACGATGTAATAGAAAAATACCAGTTGTTGAAACCCGATACTAAGTTGCGCTTGGGCAGTATTTTTTATAGAGATTATACGCCCAAAGCCGATTATTTGACTCGCACAGCTGCTTTGTCGGAAGATTACCAAGCCACTTTTGATTTTATCAATCAACAGGAAGCCAATGGTGGGGGAGATTTTGCTGAAGCGGTAGAAGCGGCGTTGGCAGAGGCCGTTAATGAGCAAGAATGGTCAGAGCAGAGTGCTACTCGTTTGGTATTCCTGTTGTTGGATGCACCTGCCCACCACAATCCCAAAAGTTTACGACAACTCAAAGAAACCCTGCAAACCGCTGCTGCGAAAGGCATCCGCATTATTCCCATCGCTTCTAGTGGAATTGATAAGGAAACGGAATTTCTAATGCGCTTTTTCTCTATTTTGAGCGGCGGAACTTATGTCTTTATTACCGACCACAGTGGTGTGGGCAAAGGGCATATAGAACCAACCGTAGGAAATTATGAAGTGGAATACCTCAACGATTTGCTGTTGAAACTCTTACAGCAATATTCATCCTCTTCCGTCAACCTAACGCAATAAAGTACCCAACAGAAGCAAAAGCTCTAATTCTACCGCTGTTTTAGACAGTGCTTCTAAAGAAAAAATTGTACTTTTGTAGCCTTAAAACGCTAGCGATATTGTTATAATTATTACTATAATAAATAATATTGGCGTGTAGGTGTTAATTGTTTAATCAAGAACGGTTAAAAAAGGACGATAGTTATGGTGAAAATTGGCGATGTAGAGCTGGGAGAATTTCCCTTGTTGTTGGCTCCTATGGAGGACGTGAGTGATCCTCCTTTTCGCGCGCTGTGCAAAAAAGCGGGCTGCGATATGATGTATTCCGAGTTTATTTCTGTAGAGGGATTGATTCGCGATGCCGATAAAAGTGTGGCTAAATTAGATATTTTTGATTACGAACGTCCCATTGGCATCCAGATATTTGGAGCTAATATGGATTCTATGATTCGCGCTACCGAAATTGTGGAAGCGGCCAATCCAGAGGTGATTGATATCAATTTTGGATGTCCTGTGAAAAAAGTAGTGTGCAAAATGGCAGGAGCGGGTATTTTGCAAGACATCCCGCGCATGGTGAAGCTGACAGAAGCGGTGGTCAAAGCTACCAATAAGCCTGTAACTGTTAAAACACGCTTGGGGTGGAACGATGAAACTATTTTTATAGAAGATGTAGCCGAACGTCTGCAAGATGTTGGTATTCAAGCCCTTTCTATACATGGTCGCACCCGCAAACAAATGTACAAAGGGGAAGCAGATTGGACAAAAATTGGCAACATTAAGAAAAATCCACGCATCCACATTCCCATTTTTGGAAACGGCGACATCAACTCTCCTGAAAAGGCTTTAGAATACCGCCACAAATACGGGGTAGACGGCATTATGATTGGCCGTGCAGCCATCGGCTATCCTTGGATTTTTAGAGAAATCAAACACTATTTTGCCACAGGAGAACACTTGCCGCCTCCAACAATCGAAGAGCGGGTTGCGGCTGCTAAGGAACATTTAGAAAAGTCTATTGTTTGGAAAGGAGAGAAGTTGGGTATTCTAGAAATGCGCCGCCACTATACCAATTATTTTAGAGGTCTTAGAGGGGTGAAAGCTTACCGCACACAACTGGTTACTGCCGATCACGCACAGGATGTTTTTGAATTGCTCGATGAAGTGCAGCACGTATACAGTTAGATTAGCAGCGCAATAAATCCCAACGTCCTTACGTATCACCGCATCTTACAACGATTTATTATGAAGATAAAGCTACTACTAATAGGCTTGTTGGGTTGGGTTGCTAGTTTGCAAGCACAAGACCCCACCGCTACATTCACTACGCGCAATGAACAACTTCAAAAAGATGTTTACGACGATGCACTGGGGACAATAGGTTTGTTGTTGAGTTTCGAGTATTATTACAACAACCTCGAAGAGCGTCTCAGTTTGCAGTACCCCAAAGTATCGCTTTATCAAGAAGGACTCAACTTGTACACCGAACAACAAAAGGTGTTGGTATTGAAGACGAATGAGTGGGAAAAAGCAAAAATTTTTATTCCTTATCGCAAAATTAATTTGCTCGAAGGACGTCAAGAGCAGGTAACTTGTTCGGTGCAGTTGGATGATTTTTGGAATTATAACAATACCATAAGCTACCAACAGCCACAGCGCTACAAAATTGATCTGCAAATTCGTAACGGTGCAGTCAAGCAAAAGTTGACCCCTTACGATAAGGGTGGGCCCATGCAAGAATGGTTGCCCGACCCCTATTTCACCCTTACTACCAATGGTGGTAATACCGCTTTGTACACTTCAAAAGTGGCATTTAACCAATACAAATTACCCGCTCCTGCGGTTTCTGTTTATTTGTTGGAAGGCGAGCGTTTGCTGTGGTCGTTTTACGACCGTGATGGCGCAGAAGATGAATTGCTGGGCGTATACGAGGATTTTATCAACGAAGGTACGGTTTATGAAGATTATTTTGGGGTGATGTTTGGAGCGATAAAAGGACTGGAATTTACCTATGCCCGTAAGGCGCAGGTGCCACAGGCCATCAATGTTTACAGCGATCCAACTTTCGAATACCAGGGCAAAAGTGGCGTTGCTTTAACCGTAAAATACGATTTGCCCGAAGCCTACGTAGGGCAGGAGGCGCAGCCTATGTTTAGTTTTTATGATAAAAACGGTATTCAGTTGGATGTTCCTGTTCTGTATCCTCTGGACGAGGCTGTAGCACTGGATGAAACGATGACGCTCACGCGCCGTGGACAGTTGCGGTATTTTGTTCCTTTTTATGGTTGGAAGGAGGTTTGCAAGGCGGTCGAATTTTCTTTTTTGAGGGAGGGGGAAGAACGCATCCGTGCTGCGCGGCACATCATACGCCAGCCCATTCGATTTGACGATTGGGTCATTGGCGCCGATTTGGCGGTCTTGCATGGGGCGCGGTATCAAGGGGCGCGAGGGATAGAATTACAAGTGCGCTACGAATTGACAAAAGTTTATGAAGATGCGCCTTTGTATGTAAAATTTTATCGAGAAGACGGTAGCCCGTTGCCTTTTGAGGTGCATCATATAAAAAGTAGACATAAGGGTTCTATCGTAGCTGGGGAGCATAAAATTCGCCAACCGCGTGTTGCTGATCGTCTTTCTTACTTTGTTCCTTACAGTGTTTTAGAAGATGAAATCATAGCCGTACGAACAGAAATTGTACCCGATGTAGCTCTGCAAATTTTTGAAAAATTTACGCCAGTTCTCAGTGGGAAAGGACGGGAAAAAGATGTGGATATACAGTTGGGGCGAGCAGGAGAGCGTTTTCGTTCCAACAATTATGGACAGGTTATAGAATTGGATTTGAACATTCCCGCTTTTTACCGCAAAGCCAACCATTTACATTTGGAAGTATTGGAAAACGGAGCGGTAACGCAGAAGTTTTTGGTAGAAGGTGCCGAATTGGCCAACGACACTTATTATACCATAAACAACGACAGTGGAAAAGTGTATTTGGTGTTGCCCCACCGCAATGTGGAACCAGGCAGCGAGTTCAGTGTTCGAGCCTTTGTTGTAAACAACCAGAACAACCGTATGATGAGTGATTCGGTTACTTGGAATTGGACGGCACCGAGTGACTTATTTAATACAGATATAGAAGTGGCGTTGTCTAGTTATAAATTTGATAAAAAAATTGCACGCGATACCAATCTACGGGCTAACTTTCCTTGGCTATATGTGATAGAAGCGGGCAACGAGCAATTGGTAAGCGAGCCGTTAAACCAACGATTTAGTAATAAAAACAAAGCACAATTTAACAAAACCATACGCGTAAATCGAGAAGACAACATCACCGTAAAGTTGTACAACACTCGAACAAAACGTTCTTTGGTTCTTTGGAAAGGCGATTTGAGTAAATGGGAACAGCGCAATTTTAAAACACAAGTAGAAGACAAATACCCTGTTAAAATGATACGGATTGCGGCTAAGGTGCCCAGCGATTACAATAGAGCAACACGCATCACGGAAGAAACGCCCAGCACCAGTAAATTATAAATTGTCAAAAAAGAACAATGAAGTTATCAGCTCTAGTAGATGAACTAGAAGGGTACATCCCTTCACAAGAAAAAGAAAATGCAGCGGTTTCCAGCACAACTATAGGTTGGCAAATTGTACACGCTTTTAAAGTTATGAAAGCAGTTTTGCAAACGCTAGAAGCATCGACGCCAAATGAAAACTACCAACCAAAATTTAATGCCTCTAAGCTGGTGATTATGACTACAGGTAGAATACCTAGAGGCGTGGGAAGAGCCCCCAAAATGACGTTGCCAAAAGAAAACGAATTAACAGTAGAGTATTTAGAAAACGAGTTGCAGGCGGTGCGAGCGCTGGTAGAACGCGCAAAAAAATTGCCCAAAGATGCCCACTTTCCACACCCGTTCTTCGGCTCTTTAAAGAAAAAAGCGGCATTCAGATTTTTAGGAATTCATACCAACCACCACGTGAAAATTATTAGAGACATGCTACAAAAAAAATAAGTGTTACTCAAATTGCCTGCAACGGGAAGTTTGCACGAGCAGTTGAATAACACTTAAAAAGTCGAAGTTTGTTTTTGATAACTTAAACATTTAGCGCACAAAAGATGCACCGATCTGTTTTAGAAAAGCGATAATTAGTTGGGCCAACATAAGCTTATAAATTTAGGAATTACGGGAAGCAGCTTACGTCAAACGATTGTCATTATTTGGGAAGTTATTTATTGAAAATCGCTTTCAATGAACTGTGGCAATATAAGGGTAGATCATAATTAGTTGTTTTTCAGTGTTGTTAATAGTTATAATAAAACTAGTAAAACAATAAAATTGTTCCACCTTACGGTAGGAAAAGATAAAAAAAGTAGAGAACACCTACAAAAACAGGCCGCTTCTTCTTGCGAAAAGCGGCCTGTTTTTACAATAAATAACAATTAGTTAATACAAAAGAGCCCTACTAGTTTGTTTCCAATAAGGGTTGGCGTATAGACTGGGGAACGTAAGTAGCCCATTGCAACGGTAATTTTACGCCTTGTGTGGCCAACGCCTGAACCCGATACAGGTAAGCCGCCCCTTCCATAATGTGGTAAGCGACCTCCGCTGCCTGTCGCTGCTCGTAGTCCTCCAAATAAGTGCCTTTCACCCAATCGTTGAACGAACCCATCGCTGGCCCACACCAAATCTGCATGTCTGTAACCCGCTCTTTTACGCCCGCGTTGGCCCAATTGGACGACAAGCCCAAATACCAACGGAAAATAAGTGCCATTTTGCGTTTGGGGTTGTTTTGGGCGCGTTCAATTTGTATAGGATCGCGCTCTTCAAAAAAGCTGATGCACCCTTGCCAAACTTCTTCTAAAGGCTTCTTAAACGTCTGTTTCTCCAAACGCTCACGCTCTGCCGTAGGAATGTCGTCTATAGAATCGTATTTCATGTAATAATCGTACAACTTCTTGGCACGAGGGCCAAAGAGCGTACCGCGTTTGAGGACTTGCAATTCTACGCCCATTTCAAACATATCAGAAGCGGGGGCCATCATTACATCGGTTTGTGCCACGTTGGCCAACAGTTTGCGCACGTGTTCGGATGTTCCTGCTTCTACACAGGCTTGATTAACGGAACCCGTAACCACGTAAGCCGCGCCCATCATAAAGGCCGATAGGGCTGCTTCTGGCGTTCCAATACCACCAGCGGCTCCCACTCGAATGGGCGTTTTAAATTGGTGCTTGGCTTGCAATTCGTCGCGCTGGCGAATAATAGACGGGAGTAAGGCAACCAGTGGACGGTTGTCGGTGTGTCCGCCCGAATCGGCTTCTACCGTAATGTCATCGGCCATAGGCACCTGCGCGGCCAGTTCGGCTTGTAAAGGCGTTATTTTGCCCGCTTCTAGCAACTGATCCAAGTATTTTTGGGGGGCGGGCTGCATAAAA
>CAYUZF010000093.1:6417-9946 GCA_964449615.1 uncultured Aureispira sp. | reverse complement strand
CTGCATTTTGGCGCAAGCCCGCTACGCGATAATGTACAATGTTGCTGGTCAAGCTCAAAAAAGCGGAGGCTTCTACCACTTGTACCCCTCTTGCCAAAAAGTGCTTTACCGCGCCTTCTTCCAGCGCGGGTTCGTTGGGACTGTGGATGAGATTAAACGCGTAACTTTCGTTTGTAAGCGCGTTTTGAATGGTATCAATGGCTTGTTCTACGCGGCCAGGCACCAAGCCTGCAGCCCCAAAGGAACCGAGCAGACCCGCTTTTCCCACAGCGATTACAAGCGCCTCCGAAGCGATGCCGTTGGCCATTGCGCCCGTTTTATAGGCGTATTTTAGGTTGTAATCTGTTCTAAATGTCGCGTCGCCCAACTGGGTAGCGGGCATCGGTGCCACTATAGCCAAGAGTTGTAAGCCTTTGCTGTCGGTGGTGAATTCGCCTGCGTTGGCTACCCCAATGCGCCCTGCAAAATCCTGCACAACAAAACAATTGTCCGCTGTATTTTTTAATTTTTCTACCATACCCGCTTCGTCAAAAGCGACGGCTCTCGGAGAGCCTTTCCAGTAGAGTTGTTGTTTGTTTCCTGTGAATTGTATCATAATATAAGTGAGATTTTTTTGAGGTTATGCTTCTTCAATACCCAAGGCCAAGTCGGTGATTTGATAAATACGGGTGTCTTCATTCCACAAGTAAGCATCGCCAATAATGACCAATTGTTCGCCTCGACGCTCAATAGTTTTGAAATGTACTTCGCAGTGCATGTTTTCTACTCCCTGTAAAATTTGCCCGCGGTATTTCCAAACCGTTGTGTGGTTGGCCACCTGTACAAATCTAGGAGATTTAAATTCTTTTCCTAAATCCTGTTGCAAAGCGAAGGTCTGCATGGCTTGTAAAATAGCTTCTACGCCTAGAGAACCAGGCATAACAGGATCTTGGTAGAAATGGCAAGTGAAAAACCAATCGTATAGTTTTACTGCTTGATGGCCATAAATATAACCTTTGCCGTGTTCGCCGCCTTCTTTTACAAGTTTTAAATCGTTGAGCAACGAAAGTTGCTCGCCCGATAAGCGGTAATGGGGTTTGTCTGTTGGCGCTTTGAATAGTTTCATTTTGCCGTAAAGCGAATCCAGTTTGATGCTCATGTAATCTTTGGCCTCTAAGTGGTGTTGCTGGTACCAGGGCGCAATGGCCTTGCCGTTGTCCAGTCCTACTTGTTGCGCCAACGCCTCGCCAGGGAAGAAGCCAAAAGACGATTTGCCTCGATAAAAGACTTGACCGTCAATGCTTAATTCAAAGGTATAATTTTGGAGTACGGTGCCGCCTAATGCAACAGAAGAAACCAAAACCGCTTTGTTGTGGATGGTTTTGCCGCGCCAGTCGGTACCCATGGGCAAATCCAACAGTTCGCCCGTTCCATCCAAGTTTCTAAAGAACAAGTTTTTATCAGAAAAAGGAAGGGTAGAACCCAAATAAGCACCCAAGAGTCCGCAAGGTTGCAAGGCAATTTCCATCAAAACCGAATAAGGCATGGTGTTGGATGCATTTTGTTGGTAATACCAAGCGTCCTTAGGAACATCGTATTCGGCATAAATAGTAGAAGGTTGCTTAAGCTGTAAGCGCTCGCCCTCAATGCGCAAGACACGAGAAATCAACTGTAAATCGGTGTTGGGTTGTCGAGAAACGGTGCGACCATCGTAGCAAGCAAAGTCTGGCCCGAACGCCTCCGAGAGGTTGCTCAACGCAAATTTGGTAATGTCCAACTCGTTGAGCAGGGCGCCTTCCGAGCGAGGTGCGATTGCAACCCCTGCTTGCTCTTCCAAGTAACGCGGATTGTCCTTTTCGCGCAACTGCAACCCTAAATTCTCAAAATGAACCGTAATCACACCATCCGAAACAATTTCCAAATCGGCAATAACATAAGGATTGGGAACCAACCCGATTTCTTTAACTTCTAGGCGGTACACCAGTTTGGTGTCTTTAGAAGGAGTTACCTGTTTGCGGCAACGCACCTTTTGAGGCAAATCAAAAATAGGTTGGTAACGCGCATCTTTCATCAAGCGTTGCAAACCCAACATCAACATAAAAAAGCGCAGCAAATTACCACCGCCCTCCGCCTGTAGAGAGCCTGCTAGTACTTCGTCGTCTCTAAAGTGGCAAGGGAAATACCAATCGTTGGGTGCCAAATCTTTCTCCGCCACTACATAACCCAAGCCATAAGCGCCCCCTTTCAAATCTACAGCGGTGATGCGGTCGATCATCAAAATTTGCTCAGGAGGCAAGCGCAGAGACGGGTTGCGTCCGTTGGCAAAATACGCTTCGCTTTCAAAACAGCGTTCCATGTCACCCGCAATCAAGTGGCGCAAATCTTCCTTGCTAAAGCTCGTTTTGTGTGTTTTTAGCAAAGGCGTGAAGGCGGGTTTTTTAGCGTTCTTTTTAGCTTCTAATTCTTCTTTAGAATAAACTACGCCTAAGCCCTCTTCCAATTGTTCATCGGTAAAGAAACCAGCACAGCCGTTGCGCATAGTTAAGACCAGGCGATCTTCTACATAGCAGTTATAACTAAAGAAAAACAGCAAGTTATCGCCATTGCGGACAAAATTATTGATAGAAATATCGTAGCGCAACGTTTGTCCCTCAAAAGGTAAATCGTCCACAAAAGTCAGCGTACAATCCAAAAGACGGTACACCAAATTGCCCTTATTTTCAAAATCAATTCCCAAATAAGAAATCAGCAACAAATCACACTGTCCCGATTCCACCGAAACCGCCCAAGGAATTTGCCCGTCGGTGGTAAACCAAGCGTTGTAGGGAATGTCGTATTCGGTTTGCATGGTCGAGGGTTGGTACACGCCACGTTCGGCTTCCAAACCCGTTACCCGACTCACCAATAAGTAAGGATCCATTGGCAGCATAACGCGGCGCGAATAGCTGTCGATAACGCTGTACGCATCGCCGAATACCTTGGCAATTTTTCCTGTGGCAAATTCTTCTAAGTCTTCTTGTGAGAAAACAATGGTTTTGCCTTTCAGATGGTCGGGGGCATCAAAATCTTGTAGTTGTAGCCCATTTTCCCCTCGGCGCATCGCCTTATTTGGGAGAGCCGTTGATGTTGGTTGTGTTGTTTCCACAGTACTAGTTGTTTTTATTGAAGTAAAGGAATAATGGGGGGTAGTCTCTTCAGCAGTGTCGTGCGCCACACTACTAAGGGCGGGTTCTAACCGTTGAACAGGTGCAAATTGCAAGCGTCGTTCGGGCGAGAGTAAAAAATCAAATATACGATGGCCACCTGTGACAATTGTTTTGTAAAAAGCACGCGGTGAAGGGGCCAATAAGTCCGCTGCAAACAAGGGCGATAAATCCAATGGCAGCCCATGGCTAAGCAACTGCGCCAACGCTTGCAGCAGCGCTTGGGCATCTGATTTGCCTTTTTGGTTGCAACTCACCGCCAAATGCGGTTGGTCTTTCAAGATGCGGCTAATCCATTGGCTACAGGTGCTGCCAGCCCCCAATTCAATAAACAAGCGCGCTTGTTC
>CAYUZF010000093.1:3450-6407 GCA_964449615.1 uncultured Aureispira sp. | reverse complement strand
CAACTGTTCTACCGCAGCGGGAAAATCCACCATCTGACAGCAAACATCCGTAGAGTTTTGAGCAACCACACGGCTGTCCATTGGCAGTGGCGCGTGGGTCAAGCTGGAATAAAAATCCAAATTGGGTTGCTGTTGCAAAGGAAAATGGTGCATTTCTACCAGTTCTGCTTCCACCCGTTTGCAAAAGTCGTGGTGAATCACATTCTGAAACGGTACTTCTACCGCTGCACAATTTAATTGTTGAACCACGCGGCTACAAGCGGCCTTATCGCCCGAAATAATCACCTCCGAAGGCGTATTCACAAAGCTCAAGTAACAAAACTCCTCCTGCGCTACCAAGCGCTCGACTTCGCCGCGATCAGCCAGCAAAACCAAACTAATCCAACGCGCTTTGGCCTCTTCGGTAGAAATATTCCAAGTATCGGCCAGCAGTTCCAAATCACCCGACAGCTTAGAGGCAAACAAATCGGAATTTCTAAAAATAGCCGTGTTATCTGGACTCCAAACATCAAACGAATACCACATGCCTGCGCTTTCGCCCATGCTGTAGCCAAACGCCAAGTCGGGTTGCAAGCCAAAAACATCTTTAAGGAGGTGCGTATAAATGGCCGAAGAAAAGACCCCTGCACACATCATACTCACAGCATCTTGGTGGATGTTGGGCGCTTTCTGTTGCTGCTGTTGTAATTTGGGATGCAAATAATCCGTTCCCACAAAATCTGCTATATCGGCTAACTTGCCCTCAAAATGCGTGTGCAACTGCGGGAAAAGCTGAAAAATGTCTTGTCCCAATCCGCGATAAGCGGTAGCCGAACCAGGATAAACAAAAGCTACTTTGCCCTGGTCGCCCAAAGGCTGCGGAGTAAAGTAAGACCCTCGCGGCGTCTTAAGCGGACGGTTTTCGGCCAGCGCTGCTTCCAAGCCGACCTGAATAAAGCGAATTTCTTGCTGTAAATTCTTTTTAGAATTGGCCAATAGCACCAAACAATAGCGGCTTTGCTGTTTGTTGTTATAATACAAGCGTGCCGCAATTTCAGGTAGGGAAGTAGGTTCGGCCACTTTTTCTAACAACTGAGCCAATGCCTCGCGCAGGGCAGTTTCGGTGTCTCCCTTTAAGACCATTAAGCTACTCACTCGACCGTGCAACAATGGACTTTCTTTGTACTCGACTGTGCTGCCTTCCGACAACTGTAGTTGCAAGCCTTCCAAACCATTAACAACAGCGCGACGTTCTTCGCCGCCGTTGATTAACCAAGGTCTAGATTGATTGGGGAAATAATACCGCGTTTTTTGGAACGCGTCGGCTGCTTTCGGGGCTTTCCAGTTGGGAATGCCAGGAATAAAACGGTGGTACAAACAAAGTGCTGTTTTGATAAGTGCCGCAATGCCCGAAGCGGCTCCCGTATGCCCAAAAGAGGTTTTGACAGAACCCAGTGCCGTGTCTTGCTGTAAGGTTGTGGCTAGCAACTGTTGCAACTCCTGTTGATCTTCTTGGGCGTAGCCGCTGCCTACCAATTCTTGGTAACCGACGTTCAATTCCGTCGCCGTTGCGCCAATGCTGTCCAAGACTGCATAAATACGATCTTGTGCTGCTTGGGCATCGGTTTGGCGTTTGAGCACAATAGCACCACCCCCTTCGCCAACCAACCAACCTTCTTGGCTTTGTTCTAAGGACAAGCTGGGCGCGCTGTTGGTGCTCGAAGCTTCTTGGGCTTGGCGCAACAACACATTTTCTAAACCGCCACAAAAATCAACACCGCCTACTACTACGGCGTCTACTTCGCCAAGCGATAGCATATTTTGGGCGACTTGCAAGGCTTTGAAAACGGCATTGTCTCCGCAAGAAACTGTAAACGCAGGCCCTGAAAAATCCCACAAGGCTGCAATGCGACTAGCCATAATATTGCCCACAAAACTGGTGTGTTGGCTGGGGGTTTGGCTGCCTTCACGGAAATACATGACATCTTTATAGTATTCCTTTAGTGCTGTTTTATTTTCCTCCTCCAATAAAATCCCGCTATTTTCAAGTGCTTGTTCGATCTGCCAAACAGAATCCCAACGAGCGAGGTAGTGGTGTATGGCCAACTCTGCCTCCATTGCAATAAGTACGGCAATGTTTTGACTGGGGTCAATGTTAGCATCTTGTAGTGCCTTATCGGCTACGCGTAGAATCAAAGCCTGTTGAGGTTCTAGTGTTTCTGCTTCTTTGGGTTGAATTTTATAGCGCAGCAAATCAATGTCGAAGGCATCAATGTAAGCCCCTTTGGGAGCTAGGCCATCTTTGAAACCGTAGCGTTGCAGCAATTCCTTATCGGCATCAAAACCTTTCCATCTTCGGGCAGGTAAGGGGCGAAAATCCTGTTCTCCATTATAAATAGCAGCATAAAAATCGTCCAAATTCTCACAAGAACCGAAGTGCGCTTCCATACCGACAATTGCCAAAGGAAGCAAGGGCTGGGGACGGTAAGCGTTGGCCTCTTGCAACATACTGGCATTGGGTTTTTGTACCACCATGTGTGCGTTGGTACCTCCAAAACCAAAAGAATTGATTCCTGCTTGGTTGCCTTTCCAGGGCGTTGTTTGTCGAATGATTTGTTTATCGGTGATCCATTGGTTGTTGGCCTGTACGGCGTTTTCTAGGTTGATGTTGGGCGGAATAACACCTTTTTGCATGGCCAACAATACCTTAAATAAGCCCGACATGCCCGCTGCCGTCAACAAATGGCCCATATTGGATTTGACAGAGCCCAACAGCGGCTTGGTTTTGTAGTGTACAAAAAAATCAGAAATCGAATTAATCTCCGTCAGATCGCCCAAAGGGGTGCCCGTAGCGTGGCATTCTAAATAAGAGGTATTTTGTGGCAACACTTCTTCCAAATCATAAGCACGTTCAAGAGCTAACTTTTGGCCTTTGGGGTTGGGACTCAACAGAAATTTACCGCTGCCGTCGTTGGACA
>CAYUZF010000093.1:0-3432 GCA_964449615.1 uncultured Aureispira sp. | reverse complement strand
CGCCAATCAAACCCAAGATTTTATCGCCATCGCGCTCGGCATCTTCCAAGCGTTTCAACACAACTATTCCCGCGCCTTCTGCCGATACCAACCCATCGGAAGCATTATCTAAAGGTGCAAATTTTTTGCCGTGTGGGGCATAGGCGTGGAAGGTAGAAAAGCCCATGTGTATAAACAACTGGTCAGAGCCACAAACTGCACCTGCTAGCATCAAATCTGCTTTACCTGTAACCAACTCGTCGCAAGCTAGTTTAATCGCGTACAAAGAGGTGGCACAAGCAGCATCCAAAACGTAATGCCCACCGCCTAAGCCCAAACCGTTCACTACTATTTGCGAAGGTGTATCGGCCAGCACTTTATTTTCAGGCAAGGGCAAATGATGAGCGGGAATGCTAAAATTTTCATCTTTTAACAACTCCTTCAACGCTTTTTCAGCGGTTTTGGTATAAAAATCGGACATAAGGCGGTGCGAAGAACCCGTCGGAAAGGACAGGTTGCCCAAAATAAGGCCGCATTTGGCCAGGGCAGCCGCTTGGTCGGCATAACCGCTTTCTTCTAATGCTGTTTTGGCCACATAGAGGGACCACTGGTAAAGCTTGTCTTGTTGCGCCAAAAAATCGGCGGGCAGTTGATAGCCCGTAGGGTCAAATTCAAAATTGCGGATGTAACCGCCTCGCAAAGAATAGCAGCGGTCTACTGTCCCTTTCTTATCTTCATAAAACAGCGTAGGATCAACTCCAAAGTCGCTGTGGTTGGCTAGGCTAGTCAGGTCTTTTTCGTCCAAAAGGTTTTGCCAGAATTCTTCGTTGGTCGAAGAACCTGGGAACAAACCTGCCATGCCTATAATTGCTATTTTCATTCCTGTTGTTTGGTTTTAGTCTTAGAACTGATTTTAGTTTTGAAGCTAATTTTTATAAAAAAACTTACCAAGTCAATTCTTTAGAGATGGTAACGGCTGCCTGTTCTGTTACAAAGTATACCTTTCCTTGCTCATCGTAAGTAGTGCATTTGGCTACCATTTTGAAAGGACTATTTTCTAGAATGGCAATGTGTACATACAACTCTTTTTCAAAGGGAACAGGCGCGTATAACTTGGCGCTCTTAGTCGCTAAGGGCAAAGACTTGGCTCCATCGTGGTAACGCTGTACCCAAATTACCATGCCTTGATATTGAATGTCGGCAAAGAACGTATTCACGCCCATAATCGGGAACTGGCCTTGCTCGGAGCGGGCGACTCGGGGCGCTTTGCAGCGCAATACAATTTGTTGCTCGTTCCAGTCTAGTATTTCTTGGATGCCTTGAAAATGCGCTCCGTGAAACAAGGTACCATCTTTGTATAAAGCAGCCCCATCTGTAGTTGGGTAGTCGCCGCTCAAGGTGGCCTTAAACGTAGGTGCTTTTGGGAAATTGTTTTTGGCTTTTAGCGTCAACAAAGCACGGTAGTGGAAGGTGGGCAGTTTGGCGGTTGGTGCTTGGCTGCTGATGGTTGCTTCCAACACAATCGTTTCTGCGCTTTTCTCTTTTTCTACCAAAGTTGTTACAAAAGCCTTTGGTTGCTTGCCATCAAAGACCAAACCTTTGAATAACTTGGTGTCGGCTACTTCGTAGGTGCGAAAATCGGGAAAAATCTTCTCGGCAGTTGTTGCCATCCAACCCATTGCGCTGACCACAGGCAAGACCGCCTGGTCTTGAATGACGTGGTGGTCTAGGAAAGGATTGTCTTTGGGGTTCAATTCGCGGTAAACTTCGTGGGTGGTCAACGCACCTTCGGTATAAGAAATCGCAGCGGGCAAGGTGCCCCCCAAAATGACTTGGGGTTGGTCGGCATAAGTTGTACTCAATTCATTGATCAACAGCGCAGGCCCCCCTGTACTGTTAACCAAACTAACGCCCATCGCCTCAAATTTCTTTTTCAACGCGTCGCTGACCATGCCCGCATCCCAAGCGCCCCAATTGATGGCCGAAACCTGGGTGTTGGGGTGGTTGGTTCTAAACAAGTGCGCCGCTTTGCTCAAAATTTCATTGGCAATTGCATAATCCGTTTGGCCTACATTCCCATAAAAACCTGCGACGGACGAGAACAGAATTAAATGTTCTAGTTTCTGAATGTTCACACATTGCAACAAAGTCAACAAACCGTCTAATTTTACCGACAATACATTGATGAAATCCTGCTCACTCTTGTCTTGAATGTACTTGTCTGCCAAGCGCCCCGCACCGTGTAGGATGCCTGTAATAGCGCCCCACTTTTTAGTGATGGGCAACAGCTGCGGCTTAACGGTTGATAAATCGGTCACATCGCCTTTGATGTAAATGGCTTGTCCTCCTGCTTGCTCAATGGCCTGCAAGGTAGCATCTATTTCTTTTTTAGCAATGATGTGATTAAAACTGCGCTTGACTTCTGCTAAATTTGGTTTTTCTCCTTTGGCTTTCATATCGAGCATAATAGCACGCTTCAAAGCGCCCTCGTCGTGCTCGTTTTTAGCGAAAGCGGGAATAGCGGTACTCGCATCAGAGCGCCCCAACAAAATAAACTTACACTGGAAAGTTTTGGCCATTTCAAGCACGCAATTGGCCGTAACGCCCCGCGCGCCTCCACTGACTAAGAAAACAGCATCTTCGGTAACGGCTGTTTGTATGGTTTGGTCTGCTTGAACGGGGTCGTTGGTAGCAAGCAAGGTAGCGCGACCTTCGTCCGAAAGGGCTACTTCTGGCACTGCGCGGTTGGGATCGTGCAATTCTCGCAACAAGGCGGTTGCCAATTGCTGGTCGTTCCATTCGGGCTGGGCATCTACTGCACGGCAGAAAACCGACGACCATTCCAAATTTAAGCACTTCACCAAGCCGTTGAGGCCACCGCCTACAACAGAGGTATCAGAGCGTTTGCCCAATCCCAAACGACCATCCAAGCGCGTTAGCGTTAGAAAATTGGCGCGTTGCTGTTGTCCCAGCTCGTTAAGATCAGCTTGCAGGTGCTTGGCCAGCAAAAAAACCGCTTTCACCAAGTCGCGTTCTAGGTCGAAGTGCTGTGCAAATTGGTGATTGGTAAAACTTAAATGGGGGTGTAGGTGGATGAAGGTGCCAATTTTGCCGTATTGTTGTTGAATGCGCTGTATGGCCTCCGCAATGGCCGCGTCGCTGTTGGTGGCAAGCGTCTGGCTGTTGGTAGAAAATGTAGTTGAAATACCTGCTAAGTTGAGGACCACCACACGGTTGCCTTTGGTCGTGAGGGCGTCGTACACCGCTTGCGTAAGAGGCGAACCGTCGTTGGTAAGCAGCGCGATGTGGGTTTGCGGAAGGGAGAAGGATAAGTAATCGGGTTGTGGAAGATAACCCAGTTCAACAGTATTGCGAGCGACACCGTTGAAGGATGTTGTCACCACTTTTTTACCAGCAGCAACAACATCCTCGACAGTAGTCGTTGTTAGCTTA
>CAYUZF010000092.1:13166-18576 GCA_964449615.1 uncultured Aureispira sp. | reverse complement strand
CGCTATTAATGGGCAGCTTTTTGCCCCTACGACATTATTCATGATAACTGTTACTGATTTTAGTACACAAAGCCCCTATTTAAATAGGGAATGTCTATTAGAAGTCAAAATGCTTTTATTCGCTCTTTTAGAATCAATCTTATGTAGCGTGCGCAGGCATTTGCGTCTTGCGAAAAGCGGGTTTAGTATTAAAAAGTCGTATCTTGCGAAACCTTTCAAACGAGTATGGAAAATGAGGGGATGGTAAGAGGGGAATTACATCTAATTGTTGACTGACAAAAGCGCTTTAAAAATGTTTGATATTCAGCATCCTGACCGTTTTGTAAACCGCCATTTGGGCCCCAACAAAGAGGAGCTAGCCGAAATGCTAGCCGTTGTTGGAGTAGACTCTATGGCTACCTTGATTGACCAAACGGTACCCGCTAACATTCGCTACCAAGAGGACTTGGATTTGCCCGAAGCTCAATCGGAGTTCGATTATCTAAATGCCCTTAAAAAAGTAGCGGCCAAGAATGACGTTTTTACCTCTTACTTAGGCTTGGGGTACTACCCAACCATTACCCCTGCTGCTATTTTACGCAATGTATTTCAAAATCCTGGTTGGTATACGCCCTACACGCCCTACCAAGCCGAGATCGCTCAAGGCCGCCTAGAAGCGCTGCTAAATTTCCAGACCATGGTCAGCGACTTAACAGGGCTGCCCATTGCCAACGCGTCTTTGTTGGACGAAGCGACGGCGACTGCCGAGGCGATGTATATGTTTTACAATGCCAAAAACAAACGCGTTAAAGGCGATCCCATCAATGAAATTTTAGTGTCCACTAAAATTCTACCCCAAACCTTGTCGGTTTTGCGGGCTAGAGCAGAGCCTCTGGGGATTCAGGTCGTGTTGACCGACGAATTTGAACTGACAGAAAAAACCTTTGCAGTGGTGTTGCAATACCCTAATGTAGAAGGCAGCGTAGAAGATTACCGCGCTTTGGTAGAAAAAGCACAAGCAGAAAAAGTCTACAGCATCGTAGCGGCCGATCTAATGAGTTTGGCCTTGTTGACGCCTCCTGGCGAATGGGGTGCCGATGCGGTTGTTGGAAATACGCAGCGGTTTGGGGTGCCCATGGGTTTTGGGGGGCCACACGCGGCCTATTTCGCGACCAAAGAAGAATTTAAACGTCAAATTCCAGGGCGCATCATTGGAGTGTCTATTGATACAGACGGCAACCGCGCTTTGCGTATGGCCTTGCAGACACGAGAACAACACATCCGCAGAGACAAAGCAACGTCTAATATTTGTACGGCACAAGCCCTGTTGGCGGTAATGGCAAGTATGTACGCCGTTTACCACGGCCCCAAAGGATTGCGCGCCATTGCAGGGCGTTTGCACACGCTTACGCAAATCTTAGACCGCGAATTGCAGGATTTGGGCTTTAGCCAACACAACGCGCACTACTTCGATACCTTGCGCGTACAGTTGAGCGAAGACGAACACGCCCAATTGAAAGCTGCGGCGACGGAACAAAAAATTAACTTTTACTACCCCGATGCCGAGCATGTGCAAATTGCGTTATCAGAGGTAACGGACATCAACGCCGTTGCGGATGTAGTAGCGTTGTTTGCTCATTTGCGCCAAGCAAAAGCCTTAACGGCAGCAGAATTGGTAGAAAAATACCAAGATTTAGACGTAAAGATTCCCACTGCGTTGCAACGCGAAAGTACTTATTTGACCCATCCAACTTTCAACAGTTACCACTCCGAGAGTCAGTTGATGCGGTACATTAAGCGCTTAGAAAATAAAGATTTGTCGTTGGTGCATTCCATGATTGCCTTGGGATCTTGTACCATGAAACTAAATGCAGCAGCAGAAATGTTTCCCGTGTCTTGGCCAGAATTTGCGGACATTCATCCATTTGCGCCAAGCGAGCAAACACAGGGCTACGCTCAAATTATTGAAGAACTAGAGCGTTATTTGTGCGTAATTACAGGTTTTGATGCCTGTTCTCTCATGTCAAATTCTGGGGCACAGGGCGAATATACGGGCTTGTTGGCCATTCGCGCCTACCACCAGTCTCGTGGCGATGACCACCGCAACATTGCGCTCATTCCGTCCTCTGCCCACGGTACCAACCCCGCTTCTGCCGTGTTGGCAGGTATGAAAGTAGTGGTCACCAAATGCGACGAGCACGGCAACTTGGATTTAGACGATTTGCGCACCAAAGCAGAAAAATACAAAGACAATTTAGCAGCGCTAATGGTCACCTATCCCTCTACACATGGCGTTTTTGAGGCAAGCATCCAAGAAGTTTGTGCCGTTATTCACGAATATGGGGGCAAAGTGTACATGGATGGCGCGAATATGAATGCTCAAGTAGGCTTGACCTCTCCTGGAGCCATTGGCGCAGATGTCTGCCACCTCAACCTACACAAGACTTTTGCCATTCCCCACGGCGGGGGAGGGCCAGGCATGGGACCCATTTGTGTCAACGATAGCCTAGCGCCGTTTTTGCCCCAGCATACCTTCCGTGAAGTAGGGGGCGCGCAAGGGGTACACGCAGTGGCCGCAGCACCTTGGGGATCTGCTAGCATTCTATTAATTTCTTACGGCTATATCCGTATGCTCGGAAAAGAAGGCTGTAGAGCAGCAACTGAATACGCTATTTTGAACGCCAATTATATTAAAGAGCGCCTGAAAGGCGCTTATGAGGTGTTGTACACAGGGGAGCAGGGCCGCGCTGCACACGAATTGATTTTGGACTTGCGGGTGTTTAAATCTTTAGGAGTAGGGGCAGAAGATGTAGCCAAGCGCCTGATGGATTATGGATTCCACGCACCGACGATGTCTTTTCCTGTAGCGGGAACGATTATGATTGAGCCTACCGAATCGGAGGACAAAGGGGAGTTGGATCGCTTTGTAGATGCGCTGTTGCAAATTCGCCAAGAGATTGATGAAATTGCTACGGGAAGCGCCGACGCCAAAGACAACGTGTTGCACCACGCACCGCACACCCAAGCGCAGGTGCTCTCCTCGGATTGGTCACATTCTTACAGCCGAGAAAAAGCAGCTTTCCCGTTGCCGTATGTCAAGCACAGCAAATTTTGGCCACAAATTAGCCGAGTCAACAATGCTTATGGCGACAAGAATCTCATCTGTTCTTGCCCTCCTTTGGAAGAGTACGAGACGGCAGAATAAGAGGAACAGTTCGTCTTGCTATAGACCGTTGTACAATATGTAGTACACTAAGATGCCCGAATGCGATCTACGCATTTGGGCATTCTTATATAGGGGGATGTCCTACGTAAGCTATTGTAAAATAAGTTGTTAATAAACGGTGGATGATGCAGCGAATTAACAGTTCTTAACGTTTGTACAGCGACAGAGCTGTGCAAAATAAGATGCTTCTTACTCACAAAGAGTACAAAACCCTGTCTAACAGAGAGAAAACTGAACCGCGAAAATAGGCATAGGAGTAGTTTTTGGGTAGATTTCTTTACAAAATGTTAATGTTGGGCTATTAAAACCGACGCGTTATTTCAATTCTTGGGGATAAAAATGTAACTTGGGCTGATTCTAAACTGCTGTCAAAGAAGCTTTTTATATAAAAAAATAAGGCACTATACCAAGTGCTAATTGTTTTCAAAGCTGCTTTTTAGAAAGAATTCCTCTTGTTGGATACGATTGATGTGGTAGTTAGTAATAAGGATGTGGTAGTAATAAGCATGTAAATAACACACCCCAACAAGAACCCCTGCGCTTGTATACTTTGACAACAAAGCACGGGAACCTAAATTGTATACATATATTATTTTTTAACTACTAAATCATATAGTTTTGGATAGCAAAAATTTTCCTCCAACTATAGCGCTGCGGTGTCGGCGCTATTTGCGAGTCCTCTTACTAGCCCTAGGGATATTCCTGATGGGTGGTCAAGAGGCGCAGGCCTCCCACTTAGCGGGTGCTGACCTTACTTATCAGTGTTTAGGAAACAACCGGTATGTTGTGACACTAACACTGTACAGAGATTGTAATGGTATCTCCATTGGTACCTTTGATCAGACGATTAATGCCTACTCGGACAGCTGTAACTTAGGATTCCCCTACGACGTTTTCCCTCCAGGTGGTGTCGGGGACATTGAGTACCGGCTGCCTTTTGACACAATTTATGAAGTATCTCAACTGTGTCCACAAGTACTGCCCCAATCCCAGTGTAATGGGGGGACTCTACCTGGTGTTCAAGTGAGTATTTTTAGGGATACCATTCAATTGCCTGCTACTTGTACCGATTGGGTATTGAGCTACCGTAGTTGTTGTCGAAACCCAGCCATTACCAACATTATTAATCCCAATAGTGCTAACCTTTACATTGAGGCAGGTATCAACAGTACGGTTTGTAACAACTCTCCTACGTTTAATTCCAACCCTACGCCTTATTTCTGTGCGGGACAATGCTACGATTACAACCACGGTGCATCGGATGTAGAAAACGATACACTGCGGTATGCATTGACTTGTGTTTTGGACGATCCTGGGGTTTGTCTTCTCAATTCAGCAGGGTATACCATTACGGATCCTATGCTGTTGCAACCTGGTACTACATTTGGTTTTAACCAATTTACAGGGCAGATGAGTTTCTGCACGCGAGCCAATACCGTTCAACGACCTGTAGTAGCCGTAACAGTGTACAACATTGTCAACGGCGATACTATTGGTTATGTACAGCGTGATATACAGATGGTTATTCTCAATACGGTGAACTGTACGAGTCCCGTTAATACCAACAATCCTTTTGTAAATGCAGGAGGAATTTTTGATACCACAACGAGTAGTTTTGTTGTTTGTGAAGGGGAAACGTTGATTTTTAACTTGATTCTCTCTGATCCAGACGGCGATACAATTCGAGTTAATCCTGCCAATACCAACTTAAATCAAGTGTTTGGTCCAGGTAACGTAACCATCATTCCAAATACCAACCCTCCCTTCAAGCATGATAGTGTACAGTTGTTTGTACAGATCAATGCGGTAAGTGCCAACTTAGGGGTAAATGCCTTTACAATCGGGGTAACTGATGGGGCTTGTCCTATACCTGGGGATCAAACGCTGGGATTCAACCTAGTTATTCCTGGGGTAGAGATCGATGTGCAAGATACGGTGCTTTGTCCTGGTGTAGGGTACAACTTACCCGTTCAAGCCAATAGTTTTTCTTCTGTTGGTGCGGCTACCTCTGGTACGTTTGCATGGACACAACGTTCAGGAGTACCTGTTACTTTTAATGACAATACCCTTAGAAACCCAACGGTGGACATTCCTGCTGGAACAGTAGATGGCGATTCTATTGTATTAAACGTAAGTTTTGCAACAGATCCTGACCCTGTTACAGGTACACAGTGTTTCACGGATGATACTTTGACAATCTACTTC
>CAYUZF010000092.1:3618-13156 GCA_964449615.1 uncultured Aureispira sp. | reverse complement strand
TCCGAAATTTACCATTATCCGTTTTCTTAGCAGCCTCCGAAACATCGCTTTGTCCCAATAACACGGACGATACGATTGCTTTCTCTACCTTTGTAGCGGGCCCTGGGGTTGATTTGGCCAATGGAGTTTATACTTGGACGGCTAATCCTAGTGCCTTTGTAGGCAATTTGTCAAGCAATACCATACCTGATCCTTTTGCAGTGGTTCGCGGTACGGCCAACGATTCTGTAACGTACACGGTGCGTTATGATTTTGGTTTGTGTACAGGAGAAGACAGCGTTCAACTAAAATGGCGTCCTGGTATTCCTGGTGTGCGTACGTTAAACGATACCATTTGTCCTGGTGACACGACCACACTGATCGGAGCGTTGACGGATTCTATTATTACCATTGATCCAACCGCTTGTACGCGTTATACGGTTGATCCCATTGCTTTTGCTCCTTTGACAACGGCAGGTACTAGAGATACCATAACATTAGGCGACGATGATTATTCAGCTGTGTTGCCGATTGGCTTTGACTTTGAGTTTTACTGCAATACTTACAATCAATTTGTCATTAGTTCTAATGGGTACATCTCTTTTAATGCAGCGAATGCTGGGACAGGATCGCCAGCTTATAATCAAACTATTCCTAATCCTAGTGTTCCCAATAATGCTATTGCTTTGGTAGGGTCGGATTTTGATCCCTTTGGTTCCAACGCTGGAACGATAGAGTACTTTACAATAGGAACGGCGCCTAACCGAATCTTGGTGGTCAACTTTACAGGGGTACCCCACTGGCCTGGTCCGAGTCCAAACGATGATGTTACCGTGCAAGCTTTGTTGTATGAAGGTACCGATGTAATCGAAATTCACACGACTACACAGCCTAGAAACACAACGCACTTACAAGGTATAGAAAATATTGATGGGACAATTGGGGTCTTTGTTCCAGGTAGAAATGGAGGATTTTCCTCTACTCCTTGGACAGCGACAAACGACGCTTACCGCTTTACGCCAGAAAATCCAATTAACTTTGGTCCTTTTACATACACCTGGACACCTAATGTAGTTTTGTCCAGTGATGCGGTTTCTAGTCCAAGAGCCTACCCGCAATCTACAACCACTTTCCAATTCACGGTAGAAGAGGCTGGTTGTGTACAAAGAGATTCTGTAGAGGTAGCCGTTCGTTCTACCATTCCAATTCCTACGCTTACTTGTGGAACTCCTTTTAATCAAGCAACTTCTGTGTTGTTTGAATGGGGCGGTTCGCCAGGTGCAACAGGTTGGGAATACAGCTTGGATTCAGGCCAGACTTGGATTCCACGCGCTTTGGGAGATTCTTCGCTTTTGGTGGACAACCTAACCAACGGTGACTGTGTAGTTTTATTCGTTCGTGCAACGGGTGCTGCTAGCTTATGTCCTGTAAACGGAGCAGATTTCTTAGAGTGTTGTACAACACCTTGTCCAATGCCCAACAGCTCCGTTTCCACTAATTTGAGTTGTTTTGATGCCAATGACGGAACCATGACGGTTACCATCAGCGGTGGTGTATTGGGTGACCACCCAACCTACACAGGAACATTGTTTGATGTTGCAGGTACACAAATTGGCAGCCCAGTTATTTCGGATACAGCTGCTACCGATTCTGTCACCTTTACTGGTTTGGCGGCAGGCACTTATTATGCATTCTTAACGGATACATTTGGCTGTTTCACCAATTCTGATACCTTAGTGATCACACAACCTGATACTTTAGTCTTGTCAGTAGATTCAACCACATTAACCCAATGCTTTGGTTCTTCCAATGGTTCTGGTACGGTGGCCGTAGTAGGTGGTACCGCTAATTATACTTACCTATGGGACAACGCTGCTGGCAACCAAACAACAGTAACCGTCACGGGCTTGCCTCGTGGCACTTACCAAGTAACGGTAACCGATGCGAATGGATGTACGGATGTAACCGATGTAACGGTTAATTCTCCATTCCCTGGTTTGCCCAACATTACCTTGAACAGCACCGCCAGTGCAAGTTGTGTAGGAGATGGTACCGCTACGGTATTCTCTACTTTCAACATGGTTGGAGATGCTAACTTATATTCTTACCAATGGTCAAGCGGTATTCCAAACGGACCATCTGTTTCTGGCTTGGCTGCTGGTACAGTTTCTGTTACCGTAACGGATTTGAATACTTGTACGGCTACAAGTAGCGTAACCATTACAGGTAGCCCAACGATTTCTGTAACAGGTATGCCTACCATCAATCCTGGTTGTACCGTAAACGACGGTCAAATCACGGCAGTAGCTACGGGAGACTCTGTTGGATATACTTATCAATGGTCACCCAATGCCAACGGACAAACAACTGCTTTGGCTACAGGTTTGGGAATTGGAACGTACTCTGTTACCGTAACAGGTGCTTCTAATGGCTGTACAGCGGTTTCTTCTGTTACATTGGTCAACAACAGCGCTTTGTCTATCATTGGCTTTAACAGCAACGATCCTACTTGTGGATTGAACGACGGGGATGCAACGGTATTAACGACAGGAGCAACTGGCGCCTTAAATTACGAATGGGATGCTGCGGCTAACAATCAAACTACGAACCCCGCTACACTATTAGGCGCAGGAACTTACCAAGTAACGGTAACGGATCCTGCAACAGGCTGTGCGGATATTAGTACAGTAACGTTGGTTCAACCTACAGTAACGGCAGACATTGATCCAGCAGATGTTATGAATGCTTCTTGTAACTTGTCCAACGGACGAATTATGGTAACAGCGGGCGGTGCTCCTGGACCTTATACCTTCTTATGGAGTGACGGACAAACTACAGCTACAGCAGTCAACTTAGGTACAGGCAGCTATACCGTTACCGTTACATACGAAGGTTGTACGGCAGAAGCTGGCCCCATCAACTTAACGAATGATACGCTAGAAATAGCCATTACAGACAAAGACGACATCAACTGCAACGGTGATAACTCTGCTTACGTAGATTTATCAGTACTAATGGGCAACCCTGCTAGCGTTACTTATGCTTGGTCAAACGGTGAAACAACCGAAGACATCAGCAACTTGCCCGCTGGCAGCTACACCGTAACGGCGACTTCAGGAAGCTGTTCTGTGACGCAAAGCATCAATGTTACCAACGTAACGGTGACAGGTCAAGCTTGGGTAAATGCTCCAGGACAACGCGAAGCAACTTTCCAGATAAACGATGTGCTCAATATTGACGCAGGTATTTCTACCAACTTTGCCAATCCTGTATACAGCTGGACAGAAGAAGATTCTTCCCTTGTAGACATTACCGATGCTACGATTCCTGCGACTACTATTACAGGTCTTGTAGGGGGTACCACTTGGTTGTACTTTGATGCTACAGCTGGGGAGTGTTCTTTCCGCGACTCTGTTCGTGTAACCGTAGAATCGTACTTAGGTATGCCTACGGCCTTTACACCAAATGGCGACGGGATCAATGATGTTTTCCAGCCTGCTGGTCTACAAACATCGGACAAAGTAGTACAGTTTACGATCTACAACCGTTGGGGACAAGTCATATACAACGACAATGTTGTACACGCTTGGGATGGTACCTTCCAGGGTGTCCCACAACCACAAGACGCTTACATTTACATATTTGAATACAGACCTGACAATGGTTCTGGTGAAGCGGTTTACATTAGAGGTGAATTCATGCTGATTCGATAAGAATTGGTATCCACCATATACTTTGGGCTGCTCCGAATCTTTCGGAGCAGCCCTTTTTTTATTGTTGATTGGTAGGAGAGTGTAGGCAAGCGCTGCCCATTTTCCTTATTTTATTTGTCTAAAAGTGAGGTTAATACGTCCCATTTGTACGCGTTTGCTTTTGGCAATCTGGTGTTGCCAGCGCGCTTGGCTGTCGCCCTGCATCAACAGCAAGCTGCCCGATTCTAGGACGATATTAGCCCTTTGGTGAGGCTTTTGAACGGTTCTAAAATGAAATTTACGCGCTGCACCCAAACTTACGGACGCAATGCAAGGCGCTTGACCCAACTCGGGTTCGTTGTCGCTGTGCCACCCCATGCTGTCTTGACCATCGCGGTACCAATTGACCAAAACAGAATTAAAGCGTTGCCCTGTTTTCTCAAACAATAAATCGTTTAAATGCGCCAGTGTAGGTGTCCAGCCCTCGGCCGTTAGGGTGGTCTGGGCGTAGCGGTAGCTAGTCCCTGCATCGCCGTACCAAGCAATAAGCCGAGGTTGCAGAAAGGTTTTGCCAAAGAGTTGAATGGGATATTGCTGCCAGTTTAAGGTGTTTTTCAACTGCTCGTAGTACTGTGCAGCTGGATTTGCGGCCAAAAAATCAGGGTAATACAGCACAGCATCACTATCGGGCAAAACAAGAATAGGAGTGGGTGTCATAAGTCGTTCGAAAGAGCATATATTCAGTTGTTGGTAATAACTTCAATCCAAATTGACAACCATCCTAGACGGATATTGTTTAATGAGTGCAATACCGACGAAAAAATCTCATTCATTTCTAAACTGAAACGCAAGTTTTTATTAAGTACAGTATGCGTATGAAGGGATTTCTTAATTAACTATTCAAACAATTTTAATCAATACCAATCCGATTACCCTCTCAACGATCATTCGGAAACCAATTAATACAACAACTTATGGCCAAACCAGGAAAAATAGCTAAGTGGATTCTTATCATAAGCGGGAGCTTCATCGCGTTATTGATTGCTGCTGCTGTTCTGATCCCTTATTTCTTCAAAGATGATTTGCTCAATATGGGCAAGCGTTTTGCCAACGAGCGCATTGATGCTACGTTGGACTTCAACGAAAATACCGTAAGCCTTTCCCTCTTACGTGATTTTCCCAACCTCAGTTTTAGTATTGAGGAGTTGAGTATCACAGGAAAAGATGAATTTGAAGGAAAAAAGCTAGCCGATATTGGCCGCTTTTTCTTTACGGTTAATATCATGGATATCATCAACAAAGACTACAACATCAACGGTATTATGCTGGATGATGCGGATTTTTATGTAAAAGTGCTGCGCAACGGCAAAGCCAATTACAACATTGTAGAACCCAGCAGCGATACGACCAGCAGCAGCACGGCGTTAGAATTGGCAGTGGACCATTGGGAAATCAACAACATGAATTTGATTTATGACGATGAACCACAGGCGATTTACGTAGAGGTCAACAATTTCAACCACAGTGGCAGCGGTGATTTTACACAAGACTTGGTCGATTTTAATACCAATACGGATATTGAAGAATTGACCTTTAATTTTGACAACACAGGGTATTTGCGCAAAGCAAACATCGGCATTGATTTTAACGCTACACTAGACTTAGCCAATAAGGTTTACCGATTAAAAGAAAATACCTTCCGCATCAATGCGCTAGAGCTAAACGCCGATGGGGAAGTCAGCCAACCCAATGACAACGATTTGGTGTTGGATTTGACCTTCAATGCTCCTAAAACGACCTTTGCCAGCATCTTGTCCCTTATTCCTTCGGCTTACACCAAAGATTTTGACGACGTAAAAACAAAGGGAAAAGTACAATTGGACGGTTTTGTGAAAGGTACTTACAACGAAAATACCATGCCTGCCTTTGCGGCTAATTTGGTGGTGGACGATGCCGAAGTACAATACCCCGATTTGCCCTTACCGATTACGGATATCAATACAAAAATAGCTATAAACAGTCCTTCTTCTAATTTGGATGCCATGACGGTCAATGTGCCGCGTTTCCATATGGAGCTGGGCAACAACCCCTTTGATGCAACCCTGCGCTTGAAAAATCCCATCAGCGATCCAGATGTACAAGCTACTGTAGATGGAACTATAGATTTGAACCAATTGCAACAAGCATTTCCGTTAGAGGGCGTTAATAAGTTGACAGGTATTGTAGAAGCAAACTTAGATGTGGATACGCGCTTGTCTTATGTAGATGATAAAGCGTATGATAAAGTGAAAACAGAGGGTAAACTCAAAATGACGGGGGTTAATTACAACGCCGATAATTTGCCGCCTGTCAAGGTGAACAACTTAGACATCAACTTCGATCCAGAATCGGTGAGTGTGATTGATTTTAATTTGAACATTGGCAACAGTGATTTGAAAGGAAAAGGAGTATTGGATAACATTATGGCTTATTTTTCTAGAAAAAGCCTGATGAAAGGGGAGTTGAACTTAAGTTCCAACCTTTTTGACGCCAATCAAATCCTAGCTGCTCAAGAAAACGCCGCCAAAGACGAACCAGTAAACGAACGCCGCCAAGATGAGAATATCGCCACCAAAATGCGCGATACCACCACTTCTGATACGCCTATCTTTGATGATTTCGAATTTGATTTGGAGGCCAATATGAACGCCATTCGTTACAAAACGTACAACATCACCAATGTAGCGTTTAAAGGAGACTTCTCACCCTCTAAAGCCAATTTGGACAACTTTGAGTTGATGATTGGCAAAGTAGATGTACGCGCTAAGGGCAACCTAGACAATATATTTGGTTACTTATTCGACGAAGAAACCATTGAGGGAGCGTTGACTATTTATTCCAAATACATGAACTTGAACCAGTTTATGACGGAAGATGGCAGCGCGCCCGAAGGGGAGCCCATTCAAGAGCCGTTGCCCGATGATGTGGAACAGGTCGAAAGTGACTTGGAACCCATTCAAGTGCCCAAAAACATTGACTTTACGTTGTTTGCTACTTGCGATCGCTTGTTGTACGACAATTACGATTTTAGAAACGTCCAAGCAGAAGTGCATGTACACGATCAAATTGTAGACATCGCTGCATTGCATGCCGATGCTTTTGGTGGAGAAATTGTTATGAACGGTGCGTACAATACTCAAAATCCAGAAGCGCCCAAATTTAGTTTTGGTTACGATGTGAAGCGGTTGAACATTCAAAATATAGTGCGCCAAGTAGGACTTTCCGAACGCTTTATGCCTTTCTTGAAATCGGTGTATGGGCAACTTAATTCGGAATTTGAAATCGAAGGAAATTTGTTGAACAACATGTATCCTGATCTATCTTCGATTGTGTCCACGGGAATTTTCAAAACTTTTGATACCGAAGTACGCAACAGCGGTGCTTTGCAAAAATTGGGCGAGCGATTGAACATTGATGCTTTAAAAGAACTGGATTTGGGCAACACCACGAACTTTTTTACCATAGAAGATGGCCGTTTAAAAATAGATCCCGCTACTTATGAGGTAAAAGGTATGGACGTTATTTTGGGCGGCTCGCACGGACTAGACAACAGTTTAAATTACGATATGAAATTGCGTATACCTAGAGAATTGCTGGCCAAAAATCCAATAGGAAGTGCTATTAACAGCTCTGTAGACAAAGGGTTGGCGGCGCTAGCGCCTCAAGCACAAACACTGGGAATCGACCTCAAAGAAAGCGAGTTTGTCAACTTGCAAGTGGACGTATTAGGAACGGTTAAACAACCTAAGTTTAAAATTAATTTGCTCGGCGCAGAGGGGGGCGGCAATATTGGACAACAGATTGCAGGAACCATCAAGGAAGAAGCGCAAAAAGTAAAGGACGAAGTAGAAGCCAAAGCCAAAGCGGAAGCCGACCGCATCAAACAAGAAGCACAAGCCAAGCTGGACGCTGAAAAACAACGCCTCAAGGAAGAAGCAGAAGAGCGCGCCCGTAAATTGGCACAGCAAGCTGCCAGAAATCCTCAAGCGGCTTTAGACAGCCTTAAAAATACCAATGTAGAGGACATTTTAACAGGAGACGGCAGTATTTTGGGCGATAAAGACAACATCGGCGATATTTTTAAGCCCAATAACAACGATAAAGACAACGACAAAGATAAAGGCAGCAACAACCCATTTGGTAAGTTTAAAAATCCATTTGGTAAGAAATAAAACACAATCAACAGAGCTAGACAGCCAAACATACTCGGCTGTCTAGTTCCACTTTTTGCAGGAAAAAGATCCTGCACCTTCCCCCAGTACTAGGTTTGCATGTTCTCTTTTGCAAACGTTTTAATAAAAAATAAGTACTTATATGTAGCTTATTTGGTCGTTTGGTGAAAATTTGATACATTATTGTACGCCTATTTTTGAATAAACGTCATGATATACGATTTACGAGTGTGATTAGTAGCTCAAAACTACTGTTAACGGCCACAGTGAATAAAAACACCCGCCTTCTGCAACAGACTTCCATAGAAATACCTATTTTGCGCCAGTAAAAAGGGCATTCACTTTTTTAACAAAACACGACACATATGCTCGAATCAATAAAAGTTAAGAATTTTAGATGTTTCAAAGATTTTGAATTAAAAGACTTTGGACAAATTAATTTAATAGGCGGTGGCAACAACTCGGGGAAAACTGTTTTGCTGGAAAGTGTTTTTGTAGCGCAATCCCAACACCCCAACTCGCTGCGCGACATTCAAGAAATGCGTTATTTGGATGCAGATATTTTTGAACACGAAGAAACAGGCGTTTTATGGGATGGATACTTTTACGAACAAAAAACAGAGGATAACATTGAATTGCAAGTAGAGGAAACGGATGGCTTGGTACGCAAAACTATCTGTAGCATGGATAAAGGTTCTTTTCTGGAATCCGAAAATATGGTGGTCAATTATTACCAAAACGACAAGGAATATCTGTCGCTCAAACTTAAAGTAGCGGCTGGAGACTTTGCAACCACGACGGAGCAATACCAGCCTCAACTTGTTGTAAAACCTGTAGTAAACATCGGTTTTATCAGTACCGAGAAGTTTGACTACAGCAAACAAGTTTTGGCTAATGGGTACAGCCGTTTAGAAGTGATCAATCAATCCAAATATGTATTGGAAGGCTTGCAAACCATTGACTCTACCATCAAAGACGTTAAAGTAATTGCACTGGGAGAACCCAATCTGTACGTACGTCGCGGCAACAGCAAGTTGATGCCGATCAATTTATTTGGCACCGCAATAGATAAAATAGCGACAATTATACTAATTTTGCTCAGCAACCAAAATGGGACGTTGCTCATTGATGAAATTGAGAACGGTATTCACTATACCAACCACTCCAGTGTCTGGAAACTAGTGTTTAAGCTAGCGATCAAATTTAACATTCAAGTTTTTGCCACGACACACAGCAAAGAAATTGTACAAGCTTTTCACGAAGTGGTATTGGACGGCGATTACATCAACAGAGCGCGTTACATCGAATTGAAACGGCAAGCGCAACCCCACAGTATCCAGGCGGATGTACTACCAGTTGATTTATTAAAAGAAAAAATGCTCAACGGAACGAATTTCAGAGGCGAATAAGCCAACAGGAGCGCAGCAAAACATGAACATAGAAGCGGTAATTAAACAAGAAGTCAGTACAGCTATTCAAGAGTTATACCAACAAGAAATACCTCCAGCACAAGTACAAATAAAACAAATTCCAAAGCACCTAGAGGGCGATTATGCCGTGGTGACTTTTCCATTTGCCAAGCGCTTGGGCAAACGCCCCAACGAAATTGCCGCCGAACTAGCACCACAACTTTTGCAGCAAAGCAAGGCATTTGAC
>CAYUZF010000092.1:0-3608 GCA_964449615.1 uncultured Aureispira sp. | reverse complement strand
CACAGGGCGCGGGTTTCTGTAACCTGAGCATTGGCAACAACTATTGGACTAGCTTTGTGCAGCAAGTACTGCAAGCAGGGGAGCGCTACGGGCAGCACCCTGCCAACGGACAAACGGTGGTGGTAGAATATTCTTCTCCCAATACCAACAAACCGTTGCACTTGGGCCACATCCGCAACAACCTTTTGGGCTACGCCATGTCCGAAATTCTAAAAGCAGCGGGTTACACGGTTAAGAAAGTACAAATCATTAACGATAGAGGGGTACACATTTGCAAATCTATGCTTGCTTGGCAGCGCTATGGCAAGGGCGAAACACCCGAATCAACAGGGATGAAAGGCGACCACCTCGTGGGTAAATACTACGTAGCCTTTGAAACCTATTTCCAAAAGGAATACAAAACTTGGCAAACCAGTGATGCCGCACAAGCGGCCTTTGATACTTGGACAGCCCAAGAAAAAAACGTTAAAAGAGCAGAAAAGAGCTTAGAAAAACAGCGCAAAAAAGCCGCAGAGAGCGCCGAGAAAAAAGGCGACCCTGTTCCTACAGCCGAGCAATTAGACGCCCAATACAACCTGCGCACGTTCTTTTTTAAAGAAGTGTATAAGAATACCTATTTCAACAACCACAGCGAGTTGGGGCAAGCCGCCAAAACCATGTTGCAACAATGGGAAGCAGGCGACCAAGCTGTACGCGATTTGTGGAACACCATGAACGGTTGGGTGTACAACGGCTTTGAAGAAACGTATGCACAACTAGGGGTAGATTTTGACAAATTATACTACGAATCTCAAACGTACCTTACAGGCAAAGATTTGGTAGAGCAAGAAATAGCCAAAGACAAGAGTGTTTTTTACAAAAAAGACGACGGCTCTACTTGGATTGATCTAAAGGACGTAAAATTGGATGAGAAAGTTGTGTTGCGCAGCGACGGCACTTCTATGTACATTACCCAAGACTTGGGCACCGCAGCATTGCGCCACCAAGATTTTGAGATGGACAAAATGGTCTATGTAGTAGGCAATGAGCAAGATTACCACTTCAAAGTGTTGTTTGAAATCCTAAAGCGTCTCGGCCACAACTTTGCTAAGAATTGTCACCACCTATCCTACGGCATGGTAGATTTGACAACTGGCAAAATGAAGTCGAGAGAGGGAACTGTAGTAGATGCAGACAACCTAATGAACGAAGTGGTGGAGCAGGTGAAAACCGCCTCCCAAGAGCGCGAGAAATTAGACGGCTTAAGCGAAGTCGATAAAAAAGCCATCTGGAAAGCCGTCGCATTAGGCGCCCTTAAGTTTTTTATATTAAAAGTAGAGCCTAAGAAACGCATGGTCTTCGACCCGCAACAATCCATTGAGCTGCAAGGCCAAACAGGGCCCTACATCCAAAACGCCCACGTGCGTACCCAATCGGTGCAGCGCATGGTACAAGAAAAAAACATCGAGACGGTTCCTTACGACACGTACCAAATCAGCGACACAGAGCGCGATATTTTGGTTTTGATCCACGAATTGCCAGGGATTATTCAAAAAGCAGCCGAGAACTACAACCCTGCGGATGTGGTGAATTACTTATACGATTTGGCAAAGGAATTTCATAAGTTTTGGGGCAATACCACCATTTTGGATACTAAGAACCCTGCTGCGACGTCCTTCCGCTTGGATATGAGCAAAGCCGTTGCCGTAGCACTGAAGGTTGCAGGGCGTTTGGTCGGTATCGAAATGCCCAACCGCATGTAGAAAAAGCGGTAGGAGCCTATTCGACACGTCCCTGCCGCTGCCTCAATCTTTCAATATATTTAACACCAATCCACATACTAAAACCCAACAACAAACGGTTTAACAAATAGACCCTGTTTTCTTCAAATAAAATGAGCAGCCTATAACAGCAACTTTTACTTCATCCATTCTTAAGGAAAAACAATAGATGTTCTATGCGAAGTAATTGTTTATGCTTTTTGCTGTGCTGCGTTTTAGCAACGGCAGTAGCCGCACAGCCCCCTGCCAACCGTACCGCCATCTCTAACGATGGTACGCCTGCCATTCCTCCCTCTGAGCAAGTCTACACCGCCTTATTGGCCAAACAGGGCCCGAATGCCCGCTACCGCGCCGCAGAACAGGCACTAGACGAGTGCCAGACTCCTAAGGCAGAGTTTTGCGCCAAGTTATACAATCTGTTGGGAGAGGAGGCCTATTTACAACACAACTATCCGCAAGCGAAATACTACTACCAACAAGTACTGAACAGTACCTTTGAAGACGATTATTACCAAGAAGGTTTGTTGGCCACGCGCATGCGCCTCAATGCGCTGGTAGGGCTGCGCAATATGGCCATGAACGAAGCGCAGTACGACACGGCATTGGTCTGGCATGATTACTACGTTGATTCTGTCTACAGTTATATGGGACACGAGAGCCAGCGTTACCAACAAGACATCGACCATGTTTATGCGCGTTGTTATCAGCAACTAGGGGAGTCCGAAAAAGCTTTGGCGCATCTTATGCCGCATGCCTTTGGATCGTCTAGTGGAGCGTTGGAGTACAGCCTCAACAAGCCTATGGTAGATGCGTTGACCGATTTGCTGCGCACCAAATATCCTAAAAAAGCTTTTAAAAGAGAATTGCAGCAGATTGCCACCGCTATTTATTCAGAAGAAAAAGAAGGAAGGCTGCGCTTTTATCTGCGTATTTTTGAGAATAAAATTTACTTCCGCAACGACAGCGCTAATTTTTCTTACCGCGTCGCCAACAACCCCCAATTGCACGGGCAAGCCATCGCCCATTACCAACGCAAACTCCTAAACTCCTACTTCTACCAAAGCTTGTTGCGTCATTATTAGAACCTTTTTGCCATTTTGTCAGTATTTAGAAGCAGTTAAGTGCCGTTTTGTCATTAATTTTTAAAGTAAACGGTCGTTTTGTCCAAAATTGGCCTTAAAATTCGGTTGGTATCCAATTTGAATAATAAGAGGCGAACACAACAATTACACAATTACTTTTAAAATTATCAATCTATACTGCTATTAACAAGCAGTGAATCATAAAAACGACAAAACAACATGAGACTAGTAAAAAGAAATTTCAATCGTCCATCTAACCTATTTCCTGTATTGTTCAACAACTTATTTGCAGACGACCATTACACCAAGCGTGCTTTAGACCACCAAAGAGCGCGTCAAGCAGCTGTTCAACGTTGGTTCAACAACAGCAACGTAGCAGTGAACATCAAAGAATTAGAAGATGCTTTTGCCATTGAATTGGCCGCTCCAGGATATGAGAAAGAAGATTTTAACGTAGCTTTTGAAAATGGCCGTTTGGTTATTTCTGGAGAGAAAACAAAGGTTGAAACCAAAACTGAGGAAGGTGAAGAGGATGCAGCAGCGAAAGAACATTTTACACACAAAGAATTTATTTACGGCACTTTCGAGCGCACTTTTAACCTACCCGAAGAAGGCGTAGACATTGATGGTATCAAAGCCAGCTACAACGCAGGTATTTTGACCGTCAACATTCCCAAAAAAGAGGTAGAAGACAACAAACGCAACATTGATGTACAGTAATCTTATAACGTCGAGAAAAGAGCGTCGAGTAGCGGTTGTTCCGAAC
>CAYUZF010000091.1:15788-18928 GCA_964449615.1 uncultured Aureispira sp. | reverse complement strand
GGGTTGTCGTTGGTCATGCGGATAAAAGAAGTTGCTCCGTTCCAAGTCACCCCTTTGTACAAGACCGCATCGCTTGCCAAATTCAAGTTTTCAGTACCGATTCGCTCATTCAAACAATAAAGTCCTTGATAAGCATTGTTCCAATACAGCTCTACAAAATTGGAATGGATCGCTTTGTGTTGAGGGCTCATGGCGCGCCATATTTCAAACGACAGTTTATTTCTAAATTTACTTTGATCTCGATAAGCCGCATCCAATATCCAATTTTCTTGCGGCTTGCAGCCAAAAAGCGGCGCAACAGCAGGCAACCCCGAATGCTTGTCGCGCAAAAAGGCAAAGCCGTAAGATTTTTTGGGGTTGAGTTGAGAAGAAGCCCCGCGGTGTTCGATGCCAATGTAAGAACGGAGTACCGCACTGTCGGCAGCAGGATAATGCAGGGTAAAGCGCGCCAATTTTTTGGGCTCATCGGTCACTTTGCTTAGGGAAGTGAGCCGAACCATTGGCAAAGTAGTAAAACTCAGCGTCAATTCTTGGGTCTGTCCCTCCGTCGTGATAACCACCGAATAAGATTGCTTGACCCGCACTGTTCCCAAATCGTTAACTTGATGGTTGTGCAACGGTTTTCCTTCAAAAGAAACACGGGAATGCTCCTGAAAGGCAACAACAGGAGAAAAATGGGGTATAGAATCACTATCTATAGCATAGCGCAACCTATTGGTCGAAGCATCAAAAAAGCAATTTCTTTGATCCAATTGTAGCAAAAGCGGCAATTCCAAGTTTTCGTCGGGCAATGCGTTGTACACCACAACCTCTTTGTAACAAGAAAAAAAACAAACAGCCATTGCTAGAACTAGCCAAAAGCACGACAAACGATTCATAACGATAATTTATAGATAGCTTTAACAAAAAAGAAAGCAAAGGGCTCTTGTGGCTGCAAATTGACCTCATACCCCGCCCCCACATCAAGTACGCCCAACTTGGTTTTTATCTTATCGCCTAAACTAAAGCGCAATTGATCCAAATACGTCGTTTGCAACGGCGCCGTGCGTACAAATAGCTCTACGCCCGCATATAATTTATGGTGCTTTTTAAATTTTACTTGGGTTTTAATACGGTGTCTAGTGACCGACACGATTCGAGGGCCGAAGGCGCGTTTGGCATAAGAAAACCGCTGTTGGTAACGCGCTCTATAATAAAGGTGCCATTTTTTTCGAGGCGCTATTTTAAATTGTACATCTAGGTTGTACCGAAAGGCGTTTTCAGGGTGTTGCCGTTGATTGGTGTCGTGGATGTAGCGCAGGTTGCCCCTAAGGCTAAAGTTCTTATTGATCTTGTATTGCAACCCCAGCTCTACAAAATATTGATCCAAGCGCATAGAATTTTGCCAGGTTCGTACTTGCTGCTCCAACGACCATTCAACATCCTTGGGCAATTCTTTTTTTAGTTGAATGCCCATCCAAGCCCCAAAATCTCGCTGCGCTTGCACATCTTGGGCTTGTAGATCCCCCCCTGTCGAAAGCAGTAAAGATAGCAGCATACTTAATTTATAAAGTCCCCGATTCACGTAATGATCTGTTTTTGAAAATACATCTTCTAAAAAGAAGCATCTTCCAACCACCAATATTGCACCAAAACGGCGAACTGGGTATCTTTTGTTGTTATCAGAAGGCAACCCTTTGTAAGAACAATTAAAAAACAGCGGCTGTAAACTACCTTTTTTCATTTTATGGAACTTCTTATTGCTCTTCGGTTGTTCGGCGTACAAATAAACTACCGCACTATGGCTACGTTCACCAATGACTATTTCCAAGCTTACAAAATCCTTCTCCACCCCGACAGTTTTCAACACGCCGAACGCTACTGGCAAGCTCTGCAAGCCAACCGCACTACTGCAGGTAAATTCTTACAACAAGTTCTAAAACACGAAGACAGCAGCAATTGGACGACCGCAGATTTTCTTCAAGCCCTTTGCGCTACCAAACGCCCTAGAATCTTTGCCGAAAGCGAGGTCATTGGCGATGGCTCCGACTGGAACCAAGAAGAATTGCAGTTGTTGGGTGATCTAAGCGTAGCGGTGCCTGTCCAAATCTACGACAATGCCCGCCACCAAAATCCTTTGGTGCATCAACCGCCCTTCGAAGGCATGTTGCTGTATACGGCAGGCGCACTGCTGCGCAGTGGCAATTTGCGGTGGGAACCCGCCGATTGGGCCGAATGTGTCGAACAAGGACAATTGAACGAAGAGGGGTATTACCAATTGTATGCGCGGCGGTTGTGGCCTGTTTTTGCGTATGCCAATGCCGTGTCTGCTGCCGAAGACCGACGAGGCTTGGTAACGATTCCAGGTCTGGGTTGTGGACAATTTGCAGGGAAATTCAAAGACCAATTGGGGGCGGCTTTGGAGCGGGTGCTGCTGCGCTTTTTGGAGGACTAAAGTTGACCTTTTTGACGCGTCCTTTATTAAAAGGCAACAAAGGGCAGTCACAGCTCTCCCACCCCAGCGTGTTCAGCGAAGCGGATTTGGATTGCTCCAAGTATTTGCTGTTTAGCTTGGTGGCTTGGGACCACGTTTCTTGGCCAGGCAATGATTTTTATGCAGGAATGCGCGCTACCGACGACGGCGTCAAAGCCGCTGCTACCGACTCTATGTTCCGCCTTACTGCTGTGGAAGGGCATTATTCTAGAACGGAACAGGCTTATCTTCCGCCTGAAGATTACTGGAATTGGAATGCCGTTGTAGCACGTCACAGCCTACAATTGCGGGTAAAAGACAATCTTTTTATGCCTGCTGTTCCCGACCACCTCAAAAAAGTGTAGGCTGCTCAGAAACTGCGGTGGGTTGGTAATACGGGCACACGTTATTGACAGGGCAGCGCTCGCAGGCGGGCTCGCGGTAGTGGCAACATTTTTGGCCGTGAAACATCAACGCCTCGTGGTGGTCGTAATAAGCGCGGCCATCCCAATCCTTGGGCAGCATGGCTTGCATCTGGTAGGCCGCCTTACTAAGGATTGCTTTGGGAGCCACAATACCCAGCCGCTGCGCCACCCGCAAATGGTGGGTATCCACCACCAAAGCGGGCAAGCGCAAATTGCTAAAATTGAGTACGGCGGCACTGGTTTTGGCGCCTACCCCTTTGATG
>CAYUZF010000091.1:14716-15778 GCA_964449615.1 uncultured Aureispira sp. | reverse complement strand
ACTTCCGCGCCTCGGCAATGCCATAATCGGCCAAAAAATCGAGGGAGAGTGTTCCTTCGTTGGATGTTTTGATGTGCTGTAGGATTTGGCGGAGCCGTCTTGCTTTTTGTCCTGCATAAGTCACTTGTTTAATTGGTTCTTCAATCTCTTCTACAGGGGCTTTGAGTAAATCTTCCCAATCCGGATACACCTCACGCAAGGCGCGGTAAGCAGCAGCGGAGGTGCGGTTGCGCGTTTTGTGGGACAACAACGCACTCACCAACTGATCTAGGGGATTTCTATTGCTAAAATAACGAAACGGTGCCCCATAAGTTTCGCAAAGAACTTCATGGACGTACAATAACCGTTGGAGGGTTGCGCTGTTGGTTGTCATAATAGGTCTTTTGTTGTACTACAAACAACAGAAGGACTTATCTTTAAGTTGTTACAATCCTATTTATTTATAATAAAATGACATTATTTTATCATACGCACAGCTATTGCTGCACAACCAAACGCTTCAAAAAACGTTCTTTTCCCACCAAAAGGTGCAAATAATAAACGCCCGTCGGTAAATTACGCACCGAAAAGTTCCATTGTTGCCTCCCCGCTGCTGCTGTTTCACGCAGCCAAGTTTTGACAAAACGCCCCTCTTGGCTGTAGACCTGTAAACAGAGCTTTTGTGCTTGAGGCAACACCATTTGTACCCGTACCTGTTCACGGGCGGGATTGGGCGACAAACGCAGATCAAGCGTGGCGCTGGCGGTTGCCTTTTGGCTAAGAACAGTAGAGCGGTCCAAAACGCGCAGCTGGGCAACACCGAGCGGGCTGCTTTCATTGCCTATGTACAGACGACTGTTGCTTTCAAAGTCCAACGCTTCTTTTTGACTGATTCCTGAAAAATTAATGCGCTGCACATTTCCATCAAAAAAACGCCCGTTGCCAAACTGACTAAACAACCACAAACGCGTAGCTCCCAACAGGGCCAATTGGGTTCCATCGGGTGACAACGCGGCTCCTGTTACCTCAAAAATCACATTGCTCTGCTGGGTGCGAAAACTGTCCAACAACTCGGCAGCGTGG
>CAYUZF010000091.1:8138-14697 GCA_964449615.1 uncultured Aureispira sp. | reverse complement strand
ACACGGTACAGCCAAGTATAGCCCAAATGGGGACTGGTGCGATCTTTAGTGAAAATATACAAAGAATCGCGGTAAAAAATTAGAGCCTCCGCATCGTATTTGAGCTGGGCATTAGCGGGCGGGTAGGCCGTTTGTTCGGGGTAGTAGAAACGGATGGCTTCTGCGGTGGTCGTGTCTGTTGGCAAACTGTCGAGCGGTGGCAAACGATAAATGGCCAAATCTTGGCGGTTGTTGTTGTTGTTGCCAAAATCCCCAACGTATACACGACCTTGCGGGTCTTGGGTGATGTCTTCCCAATCTACCGCCTGCACGCCCGTTACCAGTACAGTGCGCTGCACCACTCCGAAAGTATCCATTTCGTATAACTTGGCCGAATCGCCGCTGTCGTTGTGCAGCCACAACCGCCCCTGTGGACTGACCAACAGCCCTGAATTTTCGGATAGGGTACTGGGCATGTTTGTCACCAACCGCAAATTTTGACCACAAGCCGAACCAATACAAGCAATAAATAATAAAAATATAGGCAGAAGTAAGTGCATGATAGTGAGGAAAATTTAAAAGAATCAACCATCTGTCGAACGCTTAAGCAAACAGTTTTTAATCTTTTTTTGAAATGATTTGTTCTAATAAGAAGGATAGAAGTCGAGTTTAATTGCGCGAACTTCCTTATATTGTCGTATAGACCTATCCTGCTGGCCCGTCCAGCGGCGCTTGCGCCAAACAAACAATAGCGCTAATTTTTCTAAAAAATGAACTTTATGTTTCCTAATTGTTGTTGTACGTTGCCTACGAAGCAGGCGTTTTTACGTTAGAATTAGCAATCGTAAAGATACTGTATTTTATTATTACACCCACCTTAAACATCGCTGTATGAAATTACTCATTCAAACTTTAGCCTTTTTTCTAGTAAGTACCACCTTAGCCTTTGCGGACACCGATCCAGAAAAAGGGTTGGCCAGTTATTACGACGACAGTTACCACGGCCGCAAAACCATCAGCGGCGAGATTTATGACAAAACGAAATTGACCGCTGCGCACAAAACCTTACCTTTTGGTACCAAAGTACGGGTTTACAACCCTTCCAACAAAAAATCGGTAGATGTAGTGATCATCGACCGCGGTCCTTTTATCAAAGGTCGTGTGATTGAGTTGTCTCGAAGAGCCGCACAGCAAATTGATTTGATAAAAGCCACAGTGGCACCCGTAGAGTTAACCGTATTGAGCAGCCCCAACAGCGCGGTAAAAGCGCAACCCACGGCAGCCAACAAGCCCGCTGCTCCAGCTCCTGCCGCCAAAAGTACGACTTCTACATCCAGTAGCCGAAGCAGCAAAACAGACCCTCCAAAAGAAGGATTGGTGGTAGAAGCAAAAGACATGCAAACAGGCGGCTTGTACAAAATGCAGGTGCTCAAATTAGAATCTACAGGTTTTGGCGTACAAGTAGCCGGCTATTCAGATTATGAATCTGTGGTACAACAATTGGCCGTTTTACAAAGAAATTGGTTCAAAGGAGCCACCGTTTTTGTAGACGAGCTGAACGGTAAGCCTTATTATAAGGTCATCTTGGGTCCGATGACTACTCGTGCAGAGGCCAGCAGCTACTGCGAAAACATCAAGAAAAAATACAACGTAGAAGGTGCTTTTGTCGTCGATTTAGGCGCTTTGGCTGCCCAACGCCGTTAAAAGAGAGGGTTTTATCCCTCGTTTTTTATAGAAGCTGTCCCGACCATTGGGGTAGCTTCTATTTTTTGTAGTCCTTAGGATTGTTTTTTTTCTCCTCCTCGGTTGAGCGCCGCGCTTCGTCCTCGCGTATCTGTTTGGCACTATGGTACATGGCCAACCCTGCCATCGCGTACAGAAAAGCTACCACAGCTAAGCCTACTCCCATAACAAGCACAAAGCCCCAACCCACATAACGCAACCAAATAGGTACCGTTTCCAGTTGGTTTCCCCACCAGTACAAGCCTCCTATAGTTGCCCAACCGATAAATGTCCACCAGTAAGGGCCGAGTATCCAGCTGTGCGGTTTGTTTGTATTCGACATGATACTTTTTTTATTAAAATGGTCGTCAGCCTACCAGCCGTTTTGCAGTAGACAATCTTTGAGCTGTTTAGCTTCAATCCTCCAATTTACACAAAAAACGCACACCCTAATAAACGGCTCTACCGTTCCTTTTATAAATACCCTTGCTTTTTTAAGCAATTATGCTTAACTTGGTGTTGCTTGTAGTCTTTCTATTTTTCTGAGAAGGGCTGCTCGCTACCTTTTCGTCATTAATAGTTTATGATTCATGAAAATTAACATCAAAGCAAAAGATTTTTCTGATAAAATAACGCTGGAAAAATCCTTGAGCAACAAATTGAACACGCCCTTGAACCACTTGGCTAGCCATGTAGGCCAAGCCCTGCCTTTCTATTATGAGGTCGGTTATTTTGAATCGGGCGCTGGTTTTCTATCTATTGGAGAAGCCAAAGAGCTGCACCGCATCTACAAAACCCAACGCACCAAAGGCAATGGCGAAGAGGGTAAAATAGATAAGAAAAAAGTAGCCTACGGCGAGGTAAGACTCAACCAAGAAGGCATCTATGAATTTGTTGTCGAGCAGGGGAAAATCAAGAAAAATGAGGCCAAAGCCGTTATTAAAAGCATCAAATTGCTAAAACAGCAGATTGGAGATCAATTCACTCTGCTCCACAAAGCACCTGTCGAATCGACGGAGGAAGAGGAGAACGAGCAAGAAGAAAGCGTAGGCATTTCCAAAAAATTGGAAAACCAGTTTAATCGTTTGGATGACAACTTGACCAAAGTATTAGAGGTGCTATATAAAAGACCAAAAAACAAACTGCAAGCCAACCTAGAGAAGTTTAAAGAGCACTTAGAAACGTGGAAAACAGAGCAGGTCAACAATTCGGCTGCGCTAACGCAAATCGAAACACTTAGCAAGCGCCTGCAAGGCATCGAGGAACGCCTAGCGCAACGCGAGGATACGCCCGAAAAAAACCTGCCGCCCAAGCAACGAGAAAAGATCAACGACAACCTCGTAGAACTCCATACCCGTGTGGATGGTCTTTTGTCAGAACTCGAAAGTCTAATGGCTTAAACTCTTATTGCTCAAAATTTCAAAGAAAAACAATATGCCTACGAATAAACGTGTAAAAAAAATCAACGCCCAACTCACAAAGATAACGCGTGTGGTTGAAAAATATGAAAAAGCCTTTGCGCAAGCAGGAGGAGCAACAGCAGAAGAGCAACAACTCATAGACCTTTTGCACAAAAAAATACAGCGCGGTTACCAGCAAGTAACTGAATTGGAGCCCGAAGTGAGTACACCAGAAGATTTTGCCAGTAACCCTGGAGTAAGCGACGATACCGTAGATAATAAGGTTGCTTACGAATACAACAAAATTGTTGCTGATTTATTCAAAAAAGGCAGCGGCGATGACCATAAGATTCACCCCAATGATGTTCGACAGGGCTACTTGGGCGACTGCTATTTCTTGTCTGCTATTCAAGCGATTGCTCAATCTGACCCAAGTGCTTTAGAAAAATTGATCAAGAGCAATGGGGATGGTACTTATGAGGTTACCCTTTACGTTTACAAAACCTTCATTTCTTGGAATCGCTCTCCTGTTAAGATTACAGTAGACACCTCTGTGCCCACTAGTCCTGGCACTACCAACCCAATCTATGCAGGCAAAGGAGATAACGAATTGTGGGTGTTGCTGTTGGAAAAGGCTTATGCACAATACGAAGGAGATTACGGTGACATAGAAGGTGGCAATCCGTCAAAAGCGATGGGGGTACTGTTGTCAGAAGATGGAACCGATATTAATATTAAGAAACTCTCTAACAAAGACCTAAAAGCAAAAATTACCGCTGCTTTAGAAAACGACAAAGCAATTACAGCCAGCTCAAATTCTAAAACAGAGAAAAAAGAATCGGTTACTGTAGATGGCCAAATAATATGGTACAGCCATGCTTACAACCTCTATAGTCTAAATGGAGACAAGGTATACCTTCAAAATCCGCACGGTAGAAATGACGTGGAGTTGAACATGACTGATTTTAAAACGTATTACAGAAAAATTAGTGTACAACAATGATCCGTATTCTGCTCTACTTTATTTATCTATTCTTTATCATCTCTGGAAGTAGTTGCACTACTTCTACAACGAATTCTACCATGCAAGACAATTCCACAGATAATCCCATCGTCAAATTACAATCTGCCCTACCCACTCCTACCCCTTCTACTATGGCCATGTTTCACATTGTGGAAGAAGAAGGCAGCTATACCGTTGCAGATGGAAGCACCCAACAGGGTGTAGTTGTTAAGGTCTATTCTACCGATGACAATACAGCTCCTGAACACCGTGTCGGAACTGGGAGTGAGTTTGAAATGATGGGGCAACGGTACCGTGTACAGAAAATCGTGCGCTCCACCAACTATAAAAAATCAGGCGATGAAGTCTGGTTAGAAGTATTAAAAGATTCCTCGGACGAAGAGGAATAAGCGTCTATAAACCGCCTTATAAAAATCGTTTTTTTGTTATGTTTTGAATGGGTAACTTGCTCAAAAAGAGTGGATCATAGCAGGCAAAGGCCACGTCTTTAACTTGGAGGGTAAAGCTTACAAAATTGTAGCCATCACAGATGGTGCGGGGCGCAGCAATACAGGCGTAGTTACGGTTAAGGAAGTAGAAAATTAAGCCTCTAGCGGGCGTTTTGGAGCCTATTTGGTTCCAAGACGCCAGCGCAGAGAAACGTAAAAACTGCGTCCATCCGCAGGCAAAATCCCAGGCCCTGGGTAGCTGGTGGCACGGCGGGTAAAATACTGTGCGTCGGCCAAGTTGTTGATGCCCGCTTGTAGCGTAAACCAGCGCCATTGGTAGCTGGCCGACAAATCCATCACGCCATAACTCGGCACAGCACCTACCACGGCGTTGGGTACCCACTCGGCATTGGTAGCGTCGGTATAGTGTTTGCTTGTGTAAGCGTATTGGTACGCCAGTTTGATTTTTTGATAAGAAAAGGTAAGGCCAGTGCGCAAGATAAATGGCGCGACAAACTCCAACTGCTTGCCTGCGGCAAAACTATTGGCCGTCTCCAAATAACGCCCGTCTAGTAGAGAAGCATTAACAAAAGCGACCAGACCAAATTTAGATTTGGGTGCCCACAGTTTTACTAAATCTGCTTCCGTGAAGAACTCGCCTCCAAACACCCGTGCATTGCCTACATTCGTCCGCAGCGTATACGGCTCTATAATCAACGGGTTGTCGGCATTGGGCCGCTCACTCTGTACATTACCAATGCGGCGGTTGTACGCCAAGTAAAACAACGTCGCATTAACATTAAAAATGCCTTTGTAGCTGGCCTTAAAGCCTATGTCCATGTTGTAGCCGTACTCGTCCTTTAGATTTGGGTCTACTTCTTGGTTGGGGTTGGCAATGCGCATGTCGTTGAAGTTAATGCCGCGGTAGTTTTGCGAAAAATTCGCGTACAGCTCTATGTTGGGCGACCACTTGTAGCTGCTCCCTACTCCGGCTAAAAACACGGTACGCCCTCTGAAACGCGCTTCGGGAATGGCTTCGTTGCGCAGCGTATCCAAGCCTGTGCGGCTGGGCACGACAACTAAGTTTTTGTAATAACCTTCGGCCTGTGTTTGGATGTACTCCAAGCGCACCCCTGGCGTAATGCTAAAGCGCTCGCTGATGGAAAATAGATTTTCGGCAAAAGCCGCCATGTTCCAACTTGGAAATTGATAATCGGAGCGCAAAATGCCCTGACTGGCTTCGGCGAATGTAAAGTCTTGCCAAGTTCCCGTGGTACCGTCGTTGGAGAGGCCTTGCTGCTGGCTGGTTTGTCCGCGATAAATACGTACGCCTGTCACCAAAGCAGAAATGCGTTTGCCCAATTGGTAGCGGTGCAACAGGCGCAACTCGCTGCCCAAATTGGCGTAACGCCCTTTGATCAAATCGCGGGCAGCACCATAATCGGGTCGGTTGATGGCTTCCAAATTCCCTAAAGATTGGCGGCTGGCAAATAGACCAAAGGCCCGTAAATTGAGCTGTGTCAGTGAAGATAATTTAAAATCAACCGTCAAGGCGCTCAAATTCCAGTTGACGCGAAACCAATTGCGGAAGCGGTTGGACTGTCGAGCATCCCGCTCAAACTCCAAATCGGTTAAGCCCCCAGGCTGTTGGGCCCAATACTGCATGACCGTTTGTTCGGCTTTGACGTTCCATTTTTTATGGGGGCGGTATTGCAATTGGGCATAGCCGTTGTGTACTTCAAAATTGGCATTGGGGCGCCAACCATCGCCGCGTTTGTATTGGTAGAAAGCGTAGTAATTAAACTTGTTGTCTTTGGTGCTGCCGCCAATGCTGTTAAAGGAGTTGAAAAAGTTGAAACTGCCGTACGTTTGTTCACTTACCCACTCCAAACGGCGCTCTTTGCTGCCTTCTTTCAAGACAAAATTAAGCATACCACCAAACTGGGTTCCAAATTGCAAGGAAGCCGCGCCGCGCAGCACTTCGATGCGTTGCACCGATTGAGCGG
>CAYUZF010000091.1:1849-8025 GCA_964449615.1 uncultured Aureispira sp. | reverse complement strand
TCGGCGCTGATGTCGTAGCCATTTTGGCGGGTGTTAAAATTAGACGTGCGGTTGGGGTTGAGGCCACGCCCTCCAATGTTGAGTTGGATACCCGAATTGTCGTTTTCCCAGATATTCAAACCTGGAATCGTTTTGTACAACTCGCGTGCATTGTTGGCCGCTACATTGCCCAGTACTTTTTCTAAATCAATGACCTGTACCGTCTTAGAACTTAACAAGGTGACCCCACTAATAGCAGGATTGAGGTGGTAGCCATCGCCCTCCACCAGCACTTAGTTTCTTTAGTGATATGGTTAAATCTAAAACATCTTTTTGCAAATGCAAGGTCAAGTCCTGCGTCTGGTAGCCTTCTGCATTGATACTAATTTGATAAGTTTGAGCGGTTAGATCCTTGAAAACGAATGCGCCTTTGCTGTTGGTGTAAGCAATTGCATTGTTGGGCATCAGTAAAATGAAGGCTTCAGCAATCGCTTTTCCCTCTTCGTTCTGCACCTCCCCTTCTACTACATAAGTAGTTTGGGCCATCAATGGACTAATTAATAACAGTAAACAGCAACGTAGCACCCACATGCCTTTAATAGTTTTTATTTTGTCTAAATAAAGATACACAAAGGTAAAAAAAATGCCCGCTTTTGCGAATATTGTTCTTAAAATCCGTTCTACAAATGGTGAAATTACAGATTGTGGTACAACTTCTAGGGGCGCTAGTCTGTTGATTATAAGGAGGCGAAAGAGGCGTCTCTGGATAAGAATGGGAAGTTCTTCGGAAATTTATTCCTCTAGTAATAGAAAAATGGATAAATTGGTAGTGTTCAAAAAAGTTGCTACCTTTGAACAAAGCTTGATATAGGTCTAATTCATTTGCTGTAAGGTGTGTTGAATCGCACATTGTATAAAGAACCTTTATTGTAAAAAGCGGTCTGTTTGTTTTTATTATTGTTGAAATCAAACGGCAACATCCCAAGTTATTCCATTCCCAAAATATTTCCCTGCTTGATCCTATTTGTTGGGGCAGAGCAGTGGAATGCGAATTCGCCATTAAACATTTACAAAATAGTATAAGCGGTATACTAATTGTGCGTTCCCCTACGTTTAGTATATGACTGCATCCCTGCTTTTGAGGCACAATCAAAAGTTTTATTAATAACGTTAGACCGAGATTACACAATGCAAAAGACTTTTATTTTATGGTGCCTAGTAGTATTGGGCACGTCGGCAACTATGGGTCAAAATGGTTACCGCCCTACTTATCCCCTAGAAATCGGCATTCAAGCCGGAACAGCGCATTACTTAGGTGATCTAGGTGGTGTTGGTCGTCCTGGATATGCGCCTACCTCCCCAGAGTTTCAGCGAGGAATTGGACAAGGGTTTATTGTTGATACCGACATTGAAGCAACACGTCCTACCGTTGGTCTTTTTGCACGTTATAATTTTAATGGCAACTTTTCTGCTCGTGTGGATTTGAACTACATGCAATTGAGTGGTGATGATAAATACGCGGGAAAAAACGACGCAGGTTTCACCCCTACACAATCTAGAGATGGCGTTAATGCCGCTTGGTTTCGTTATTACCGCAACTTAAATTTCCGTACCCACATGTTTGATGCTAGCGTTGCGATGGAAGTAACGCCTTACAACTTTCGGTTAGGCAGTGGCAGTGGTTCTAGCATTTTGGCGCCTTACGGTTTTATAGGTATTGGAATGTTTACCTTCAACCCAGAGGGTAATTACAACGGCAGATGGGTAGAGCTTAAACCTTTGAGTACAGAAGGACAGGGACTGGTTCCCGGTCGTGCGCCTTACAGTTTGGTACAGGCCAATGTTCCAATGGGTTTTGGTCTTAAATGGATTTATGACGACAGATGGGCCCTAGGGTTAGAAGTGAATTACCGCTTGACCTTTACGGATTATTTGGACGATGTTTCTATTGATTATGTAGAAGATGAGAGCATCTTTGAAGCCAACTTTGATCCCACAAGAGCACAAATTGCTAGAGAACTGGCGCGTCGCTCTGTAGAATTAGATCCCACAGGTGTCAATGCTGTGGTAACGGCTCCAGGCGCACAGCGCGGTGACCCAAGTGACAACGATGCGTATTACTCGGTGACCATTCGTTTTAGCTATTACCTCAATACGTATGGTGCGGGCAATGGACGCCGCTATGGTTGCCCTGTTTGGTAACCCCTACCCCGCAGGTATAAAAAACACAAAAACCTATTTCGGATAACTTTCGAAATAGGTTTTTCTTTTTTTTCTACAAAAAAGCGACTCGGAGAGGCTTTTCCGAATCGCTCTATAAGGTGCTAAGAACACCGTTTAACCCTTTTAACTAACCTAATAAAAACTTGCTTTTGCAAATGCTACAACCGTGCCAATTCAGCAAATGTTCAACGTGAGGCTCCAACTTGACACAGAAGCGATAAAAAGCTTTAGACCGCTTAGAACAAGCGGTTTAGCTTTGGCATTATAATAGATATAGAATCACACCTACTCCATACAATCGACACGACTATGCCATCAACAACGTTTAATAAATTACTTTTTTATCTGTTCTTGTTTTGTTTTGCAATCGCTTGTTCAACCAAACGCTCGGCTTCTACGTCTAGCAAAAAGCCAACGCCACCCCGCAGCAGTACCATTACAAAAAAGCCTAGCAGTACCACCAAAAAGCCAACGTCGACTGCCGAGGCCAAGACGCGCCAATTGTTGATTAAGGAAGCTGAGAAACACAAAGGTACGCCCTACAAATACGCGGGCAAAGATCCTAAGGGCTTCGATTGCTCAGGATTTACCTACTATGTTTATGGCAAGCACAACATACAGCTTTCAGGAAGCTCGGGCGCACAAGCCAAGCAAGGCAAAGAAATTCCCGTTGCAAAAGCGAAGACAGGCGATCTACTATTTTTTGGTAGAGAAGGGCGCGAAGGACGCATACAACACGTGGGTTTGGTGTACAAAAACAATGCGGAAGGTTTGTATATGATCCACAGCAGCAGCAAACGCGGGATTGTAATTGACAATGTAACGACTTCTAGTTACTGGAAACCAAAGCTTTTGTTTGCCCGACGCGTTTTGTCCAACTAATGACGTTTCCTTCATAAAGTTCTGTTAAAAAAAGGAGGTGTTTGCTTGAATAGTCGTATCTTCGGGTTCAACACCAAACAGAATACTATGTTATTTGACCTCGTTTTTTACGGCTTGCTGCTGCTCAGTACGTTGGGCAGTTATGCAGTGGTTCGCTCTAATACTGCTAAAAACTGGTTTTACAAAAGTCTTAAACTCTTATTGGTTTTGTTTTGCGGCTCGCTGTGGCTCTGGCAAGCCCTTCTTTTATTTGTTCCCAAAGGATATAAATGGTACGAGGTAGCGCGGGTTCCTCGACATTTGTGGGTATTGGGCAATAAGGATTTTGAGGAGGCTCAAGGGCGGGTGCGCATTGCTTATGGCCAACAGCAGCGTCAATATTACGATTATTATCCCGCACTAGAAAACAGCGCGCACCCCGAAAAGGTAATCTTTTTTCTGCACGGCGGCGGCTGGTCGGTAGGCAGCCCACAACAACACCGCCATTTGTCCAAATTGTTGCAAGAGCAAGGTTACAGTTTGATTTTTCCTGCTTATCGCTTGGCGCCAACTTATTCTTACGTCCATTTACAAGAAGATGTAAATGCAGCGCTGCTCCACAGCCTCGTTATGCTGCGCGATGAAGCAGGCATCCAAGCACCTCAGTTAATTATCGGTGGCACATCGGCGGGTGCTAATTTGGCCGCACTACTGGCGTATGATGAGGTGCGTTGGCAAAAAATAGGACTCAACCGCGATCAATTACTGAAAGGTGTTTTTAGTATAGCTGGTGCCCTTAACATCGAAAAGATGGAACAAACCTTCACCTTGCACGACTACGCGGGAAGCCCTGACAGCAAAACCTACCTGCTGGCCAATCCTACTACTTGGGTATCGCCCCAAGACGAATTTCCATTTCTGTGCTTACACGGCACCAAAGACGGCTTAGTCGATTATGCAGCGGCTGTTTCTTTCTGTCAGGAGGTGCAACTGTTCTGCCCAGATTGTGTGGACTTGCGCACCTACGAAGGGTTGACCCATTTAGAAGTGGGATCGAGCTGGTACTACCGCAAGAGCGACTACAGAGGGCAAGACACCGCTGTCCTTCATTGGATCAAGCGCATTACCCAGCCGCCTGCGCCTCCCTTCTACGGAGAATAACACAGCATCTTATTCCCCGCTTACGTTTTATAATATACGCCTGTTTATCAATCAAAATACCCCCATTGCTATGAAGCATTTTTTCTTATCCATCCTAACCAGTTTTCTACTGTCTTCTGTGAGTCATGCACAAGACGACTCTGCTCTATTTTCGGGCATGGTGGTCAATGCGGTAGATTCTCCTTTGATTGGTGCGGTTGTTTACTGGAAAGGCACCCAAGTGGCCACTACTACGGATGTTGATGGCTGGTTTACCCTGCCCCGCCTCGATACAACAGAGGGGCACTTATTGAACATTCAGTATGTGGGGTATGCTCTGACGGAAGTAGAGATTTTGCCCGAGGAGGAGCGGCTAAAGTTGATTGTACAGGAAGACGCCACGTTAGACGATGTGGTGGTAGAAACACAAGACCGCAGCAGTTTTAGCAGCAGCATCAACCCCATCAATGTAGAAGAACTAGGACAAGGAGAATTGCGCCGTGCGGCCTGTTGTAATTTATCAGAGAGTTTTGAGAACAATGCAACGGTCAATATTAGTTTTAGCGATGCCGTGACTGGTGCGAAAGAAATAGAGTTGCTGGGCTTGCGCGGTACTTATACCCAAATGATGCTTGAAAACAGACCTGCGTTCAACCGTTTGGGGCGGGTATTTGGCTTGGAGTACATTCCAGGTACGTTCATAGAGTCCATACAAATATCAAAGGGCGCCAGTTCCGTGCGCAGCGGCACGCAGGGCATCGCTGGACAGATCAATACCCAATTGGTTAAACCCTCTACGTCTCCTTTGCTTTTTATTAATTTATACGTCAATTCTTTTGGAAGAACTGAGTTGAACTTGCAGGTCAATCACCGCATCACAGAGCGCTGGAGTACGGGCTTGCTATTGCACGGCGATTTGTCCGAGGCTAGGGTGAATCACAACGAGGACGATTTTTTGGACATGCCCCTCAAGCGCCAAATCAACGCCATTTCGCGCTGGCTGTACCAAGCACCAGGCTGGCACGTAGAAGCCAATTTGCAAGGCATTGTAGACCGCCGCCGAGGGGGGCAGCAGCCTATCGTAGATCCTGAATCGAACTTTCCCCCCAGTGGAGGCCCTTTCTATGAAGTCAACAACGATGTGCGCCGTGTGGGCTTGTTTGGCAAAATCGGTTACTTGAACATGCCCAAAGACAACCAAAGTTTGGCGTTGATTTACGATTTGAACCTGCATGAACACACGGGTTTGTTTGGGGATCGCAGTTACCGAGGGGAGCAAAACCGCGTGTATGGCAATCTTATTTTTGAAACGGGTTGGTTGCCCAGCCCACACCATCTCATGTTGGGGGCTACGGTAGAACATCTAAATGTCTACGAGCGTTTTGAGCAAGTGGAAATAGACCGCCAAGAGTTTTGGACAACTTTGCAGGCGGAGTACGATTGGACGGTTGAGTTGGGCAATGAGTTGGGCAGTTCTTTTACGGTGTTGGCAGGTATTCAAGGTTTGGCCATCAACAGCAATTACACGTACTTGGCTGTTTTGCCGCGTTTGAATCTTAAATTTAATGTCACCGACGATTTGGTTTTTCGTGCTTCTGGGGGGCGCGGGGTACGTACCGCCAATGTGCTGATTGAAAACATGCGGTTTATGCCTAGTTACCGCAACTTTGATTTGCAGGAACAAATTATGCCTGAAGATGCTTGGAATTACGGTTTAAATGCCGTGTGGAATTTTAGCGTTGGGCGGCAGTACGAAGGCAGTCTGAGTGTGGATGCGTATCGAACGCAATTCATGAACCAGTTGGTCGCCGATATAGACAGCGATCCGAATTACAACAATTTGCAATTGTACAATTTGAAAGGGGAATCGTATTCCAATAGTTTTTTGGTTAGTTTTAGCCAAACTTTTTTCAAGCAATTGGAATGGCGCTTGGCTTATAAATACAACGATGTAAAAATGATGATGGGCGATG
>CAYUZF010000091.1:0-1839 GCA_964449615.1 uncultured Aureispira sp. | reverse complement strand
AACACCGCGCATTGGTACACGTCAGTTGGGCTACAAAAAAGAAAAATTGGTCGTTGGGCTTTACCTACAACGTTATTGGCCGGCAGCGCTTGCCCCACCTACACCCGCCTTACAGCAGTGATTTGCCCGCCTACCGCTATGCCCAAGAAAGCCCGACTTATGGCCTGGCTCATGCACACGTGGTGAAACATTTCGGAGATGCTTGGGAACTCTACATCGGCGGAGAAAATTTGGGCAATTATACACAAAGAGCCCCCATCATTGGCTACAGAAATCCCTTCGACAAAGCGGCCACCGCAGGCAGTCGTTTTGATGCTTCGGCCATTTATGCGCCCGTGGTCGAGCGCATGGTTTACTTGGGAGTCAAGTACACGGTACAGGGCAAACAGCGCTTTGATCCACCTTCTACCTGTAAATAACAGGCGTTGAACTCGGCACGGCATCCAAAAGGCGTTGGAAAAACAAGCTGCTTATGACACTCTTTTCCAAAATAGATTTAGAATTTGGAAGCCCTATAGAGTATACAGAAGGAAAATTGGTTATTATAAAACGCTAAAAAAAACAGCACGCTCAAAACTTGGAAGTAGCGTTCAAAAGACCGACCAACGTTAAAAGATAAGTTGGCCTACGTTAAAAGATAAGCTGTATTGCCACAAAAAGCTGGAAAAACTTTTTTTTATCTAAAACATAGGTTATACTACAACATGAAACCATATAGGGGTACTTATTCCCTAGCAAACACCTTAAAAAAAACTTTAACCCATTATTTGTCAACTAAATACAACAACAGATCTCTAGCTCAACTGAGCAGTATAGAATTTTTCAGCACTGGTATTACGGTATCTATTGCTGGTTATCTCTTGTCTGAGCGGAACATGCTGGTGTCGTCGTATAAACAGGGATGTTGATTTTATCTTTATATTCGACAACTCTACTTATTAAACCAAATTTCTATAAAAAAGGGGGTTAGAGATGGCGTGGCTTCTGCGGTACGACATACACATAGCCTGTTGTTGTACATCTGAACAGGACGAAACAAATTCTACCATACGCATCTATAGAACAGAGGTAAACAAGGAGTTACTTATTTAATCCTTGCTAGGTTTCACCTTTGTTGCGCCAGAGGCTTTGCAGAAAAACAACAATTTGCCCCTAATATTTTATTCATTAATATTTTTACCAATTATTTCATCCCCAATCAAAATTTAACCAATGTTAAAAACATCCATTTTATGTTTATTTTTATTTTTTTGCACTCCGTTCTTATGGGGGCAAGCGGCTCATTTTGATGGGCATGACGACAAAGCAACGGTTTATCATCACGCTGATTTTAACTTATCTACCCATGATTTTACCGTAGAAGCCCTTGTGAGAGATGTTGCTTTGGATAAACCGATGTTGACCATTATTTCTAAAAGAAATTCCGCCACCAACGGTTTTGCGCTAATGTTGGATATGCACGATGGTCTGCAACTTATTGCAGAAGTTGGTCAAGATGTCTACGAAGTAGACGCTTCTGTTTTTGAAGATCGAGGTTGCCACTCTGTCGGACTTCGACGTGCAGGGAATGAGATTACCCTCTTTATTGACGATAAGGAGTATTCCCTGGGTAGCAATACGGAAAACATCAACACGACTGAAAACCTACTCATTGGCGACGACGGTTCTAATACCCACCAGCCTTTTTACGGTTTCATCGACGAGGTTCGTTTTTGGAACATTGCGCGTAAAAGTGAGCAGATTTTTGATTGGAACCACAAATGTATGTCTCCTTCTACAAATGGTTTATTGGCGCTGTGGAACCTAGAGGAAAACGCTGGACAGTTTTTTCACGATTTA
>CAYUZF010000090.1:16645-18981 GCA_964449615.1 uncultured Aureispira sp. | reverse complement strand
CGCACTTGTTCGGGAAAAAAGGCTCGCTTAAAAATGGTTGATTACTTCTTACACAATGTACTTAGTACTTCAACTTATCAGAATAAAAAAGCAGACGTTTGCCAATAGCTACCTTTGGCGTTTGCCACGGCGGAACGGTATGGCCCGAACACCCCAAATAACGGACTCCTGTATAGTCCACCACAAATACCCAGCGGCGCAGTTGAGCGCATTGCTGGCAGCCATCGCCTAAGTACTGCTCGTAAACGACTTGCCAACCGTTTTTCAAAGGGGCGATTGTGATGTCGCTGTCTTTGTAGTTGCCCCAATTTTCCTCCGTAGCCAACACCCCTGCTTGTTGGTAAAAGGCCAAGCGCAAGGCAGCAATATTGAGCGGCGTTCTGGCTTGCAAGACCAAGCCTAGATGTTGGTCGTCCAAATACACCAAGCGCTTTTTCTCCAAATGGTACTGCCAAATTAACGCATTAATCACAGCACTGTCTGTTGTATCTTCGCCTTGCAACAAGGGTTGTAGCCACGGAACTGTCTTGTGAGCCACCAATACCAAATTTTCTACATTGGGGGAAGGAAAACAGCGCACTTTATGGTATCCTACAATCGTATCCACGACCGCATACCCAGACGTGCGAATACCTACCAGAGCATTGTAGATGGATTGTACCAATTCATCGGGCACAAAAATCTGCTGCTTGGACAAACGCTGCTCTTGTCGTACCAACCGAACCGCCAGGCGTGTGGCCTCCGCGTAGTAGTGCAGTTTTAGGTACTTGGATAGAGAGTTGTCGTTGAAAAAATAGTGGACGTGTACGGGCATCAATTGTAAATCTCCTTTTGCCCGTCTCCCGCGCTGTCCGCGTCGCTGCGCTTCCGCTTCTGGCAAAAGTGCAAAGAACAGGAGGAGCAACAGCCCAACAGCAACAAAAATACAACTATGTTCTTTCATCAGCATAAGAAAAGTAATTCACAATAAATCTAATTCTTTTCATTGCACATTGAGCGAAGTCGAAACGTGCAATGAAAAGCGAAGACCCCTACTTACGCCGCTGCAAATCCTGCGGGTAGGTTCTCTGAGAAGGCGCGGGCCTAATCCACGGCGGAATAACACTGCCCGATTCCCCTAAATAACGCACCTCCCCATTTTCGGGGACTTCAAATTTCCATTTATGTATTTTCTGACAAGTTTGGCTACAATCGCCAAATTTCACACGGTACGTTACCCGCCAAGCTTCTTTTAGTCGCTCGATTTCTATATCGTTGCCGTCTCCACGCAGGGGAACATGTTTTGCAGCTTCCACGCCTGCTTTTTGAGCAAAGGCCAAACGCAACGCGGGCATATTGAGGGCTTCTTCACTACTCAGCAACAGTCCTACGTGTTGCTCATCCAAATACAATTGTTTCTTTTTTGTTAAATTGTATTCTTGAATCAACGTGTTGACGGCCGCGTTGCCTGTGGTATTGCTGCTTGCCGACGCTGGCTGCAACCAACTCGCCCCTATAGGCACTACCAATACTAAATTTTCCAAATCCAAAGCAGGAAAGGTATGCACCTTATAAACAGTAGCAATGGTATCTACCACCGAATGCTCGGAAGTGCGCACGGCCACTAAAATAGTATAGATCCACTGCACCAATTCGTCAGGTACGCGAATGGTTTGTTGATCGAGTGGTTGCTGTTGGTTGATAATGCGCAAAGCCAAGCGCGTAGCATCCAGCTTATAGGCCTTTTTTTCGGCTTTGGAAAGGGCATGGTCATTCACAAACCAGCAAGGGATATCTTTCAGAATTGCCAATTCGTAAGAAGGGCTATTGCCTCCCCGCTGCCCGCTGCGCTGGGTGCTAGCTTCTGGCAAGAAACAAAAGAGGAGGACTACAAACAAAAGCCCAAAGGAGAGACAACGAAAGTACTGGTTGTTCATAAGTATAGAATAAGTTAGTTGGAATTGTATTGCCCAGCCCTACTAATGCCGCGGCAAGTCCTGCGGGTAAAATCTACGGTACTTTGGAGGATTGATCCAGGGTGGAATAAGATGCCCCGAAGAACCTAAGTAAAACACCTCGCCTGCAGCATCAACTCTGAATTTCCATTCGTGTACTTTAGTACAAGCTTGTTTACATGAACCAAATTTCAATTGATAAGTTACTAAGAAATCACGATCATTGGTTTGCTCAATTTGAATGTCTTCGCCATCGCCGTAGAGCGCTAGTTGTCCTGCAGAGGCAATACCCGCTTGTAGAAAGAAGGCCAATTGGAGGGCAGGCATATTGAGGGGCTACTCCGTTTTTAGCAACAAGCCCACCTGTTGTGTATCCAAATAAACCAACTGCGTGGGGTGTAA
>CAYUZF010000090.1:3313-16635 GCA_964449615.1 uncultured Aureispira sp. | reverse complement strand
GTAAGCGGTAGGTACGCATGAGTTGGTTCGCGGCAGTGCTGCCCGTGCTGTCTGCTTTTTGCAACAAAGGCTGTAACCAAGCAGCATCTTTTTGCGCTACCAGCACCAAGTTCTCTAAATCGGGAAGGGGAAAAGTGTGTACATGGTGCCGAGTGATAACGGTATCTATAACCGCATAATCAGAAAGATGTATTGCTAATAAAACGTTATACAAGTGCTGTGTCAACTCCTCCGATAGATGAATGGGTTGTCTGGAAAGACGGTTGGCCTGCTGTTGTAGCTTTAGCGCTAAGCGGGCCGCATCTATATGGTAGTTCTTGCGCTCTACCTCCGACAAAGAGCGATCATCCACAAAAAAATTAGGTAATTGGTCTAGAATGCCCAGCTCGCTAGCATGGTGTTTTTTACTGCGTTTACCTCGGCGCTGTGCATCGGCCTCTTGCACCGTAGCCAACAACAACAGCAATCCCAGAAGCCACACAAAAAATGATAAGCGTTTCATAGGGAGGTTGTATTTAAAAAAATAAAAAAACAGCTCCAACATGCAGTTGGAACTGTTTCGATATATAAAACCTATAAAAAGGAATAGTGCTCGTTTAGTTGCGCTTCAACACATCTGGGTATTTAGCCGCTTGCTTGCTGGGGCTAATCCATGGTGGAATGGTATGTCCAGAACCACCGATGTAAGCAACTTCACCGCTTTCGTCAACGGTGAATTTCCACTCGTGGAATTTCTGGCATTGGTTCACGCAGTTACCAAATTTCACGCTGTAAACCATTTCCCAACCTTCTTTGGTACGCTCGATGTTGATGTCGTTGCCATCACCGTAGGGTAGGATTTCCTCAATAGAACCTACGCCTTCACTGGTAAAGAATTTCATCATCAAAGCAGGCATGTTCAACGGCTCGCGCGATTGCAAGACCAACCCAGCGCGCTCCTCATCCAAATAAACCATACGCGTCATAACCAAGTTGTACTCGCGGATCAAGTTGTTGATAGAAACACTACCTGTTGTATCTTTGCGTTGTTTCAACGGCTCTACCCAGGGCGCATCGTGTTTCTACATTGGGCACGGGAAAAGAACGCACATTGTATTTAGCAGCAATCGTATCTATTGCGCCATAATCAGAGATGCGAACAGCTACCAATGCATTGTAAATGGCTTGTACCAACTCATCGGGTACCCGCACGGTTTGCTTAGAGATGCGTTGTTCTTTGTTGATCAAACGCAGGGCCAAGCGGGCTGCATCTTTTTTGTAAATTACCTTTAAATACTTTGGCAAAAGGTTGTCGTTAACAAAAAACTCAGGAAGGTTTTTCATTATTTCTAGTTCTCCTTTGTTTCTACCACCGCCTCTTTTACCACGACGTTGAGCGTCTGCATCGGCTACAACCATAAGAAGAAGTACTGCAATTAGCGCAAAGCACTTTAAAAAGCTAGAGTGGAGTATGTTTTTTACAACCATAAGATGTTAGTTTTTAATCAATAAATAATCTGTGCGATTATAAAGTAGTGTTCACTTATAGTAAAGGTAACACTTTATATTTGTGTTTCAAAGTAGCCGCTCCCTACAAATTCCCTACAGCCCCTATAAAATGAAGGGGTTGTGTACTAAAACGGATACTGTTTAGCATTTGGTTGGGAAGCGAGGCGGTTATAACTACAATTTAACCTTTGAAATAGGGTATAGAGAAAAAATAGCTTATGTTTAATAAAGATGGTCTTACCTAACAACGGTGAATAGAGGTGTTTTGTTGTATTAGAACGGCCAGCTATCCTGTGTTTTTTAAGGTTTGTATTGCTGTTGAATTTCCTCTAGTAGGTTTTGAGCTTTTTCTTGATAGGCATGAGGACGAGCTTGATTAAGCATATTAGTCAATCGCTGTCGCACTTGCTCTACGTCATTTTCTTTGAGCAAAGTTAATACCAAATACCATTCCGCATCCTGTTTTTTATTGGGGGAGCCGTTTTTAAGAAGGTATTCGAACTGTTCTTGGGCTGCCTGAAGTTGAGTAGTTCCCAAATAAGCGATTCCCAAATAAAGGGCAACATCGCGCTTTTTATCGGGGGACACCTCTATATAATGCTCGAAGAGCAGAGTTGCGTTGGCATACTCTTCTTTAGAATACGCCTCGATGGCTTCGTAATACAGCGCCTTTTGTTTTCGCAGCGTTTCCTGTCTTGCGGCGTCGCTCTCCGAAATAGCTCCTCGGTACCCTTCACGCATCACTAGAAACTTTTGTGCGGTAAAATTGTTGGTAAACAATTCTTCTGCACTCAATTTGGGCTGTAGAAATTGATACAGTAAAGGCAAAAAAGCCAAAAATATAATGCAAACAATAATGTAGCGTTGTAGCTTGGTCATAACTAGTCGATATGAACATGAACGGAATGCGGAGAAAAAACGGATGTGGTTGAATCGAAGAACAGCATCTAATAAATAATTGTAACAACATGATACAAGTCATGTTAGCACAAAGGTACACTTGTTGGAATAAATATCGGTTATCTTACTGCCAAAGCGGTGCTTATTCTTGCCATTCTACTACTTAAAATACAATAAGTCGCGTAAAATCAATAGAAATAACAAAAAAATAAGTCTAAGTATTCTCCCTAAGAACACAAAATTGGGGAATTATCTTCTAATAAGGGAAGCACTCTCTTAGTTCTTTCTTATTTTTGAATATAGAACGTCTATCCACACTAAAAACAGACCACTTACATTATGTTCGACAAAAAAGACATGCCTTTTGTGCATCGAGATATCAGTTGGCTCTCCTTCAATTACCGCGTGTTGCAAGAAGCCAAAGATAGTTCGGTGCCCTTGCTAGAACGCATTAAATTCTTAGGAATTTACTCTTCCAATCTGGACGAATTTTTTAGAGTACGAGTTGCTTCCATAAAAACGCTCATTCGGCTGGGGAAAAAGACCAAACGGCAAATGGATTTTTCGCCCGAAATAATTTTGGAGCGCATTCGCGAAATCGTATCGCAGCAACAATTGGAGTTTGGAGCCATTTACAAAAATGAAATTCTACCTCAATTAGCCCAGCACAACATACACATCATTCGCCCCAAGGCCTTAGAGAGTTACCACCATGCTTTTTTAGATCGCTTTTTCTCCGAAAAACTCATTCAGCATGCCCAGCCTATCTTGCTGGTAAAAAATAAGATTCGCACCTTCTTGCCCAGCAACGCCATACACTTGGCCGTCCGCCTCAAAACTTCGGGCAACTCCAACCGCTATGCCGTTGTCAAAATTCCAACGGAGGCACTGCCGCGCTTTGTACAACTGCCCGACAGAGGCAATGGTCGCCGTGAAATCATGATCTTAGACGATATTTTACGCTATTGCTTGCCCCGCCTTTTTCCTGGCTACAGTATTCGGGCGGCTTATTCGATTAAAATGACACGCGATGCGGATATTTATATTGAAGATGAATATTCGGGCGATTTAATTGATAAAATTAGAAAAGGCATTGCCAAGCGCAATATTGGAAAGGGAACGCGTTTTGTCTACGACCGCAAGATGTCGCAAGCCATGCTGCATTTTCTGACCAGCACCCTCCACGTCAAAAAAGGCGACCTACAGCCACAAGGCCGCTACCACAATAATTTTGATTTTTTCAAATTTCCTACCTTCAAGCTCAAACAATTGCAGGATATTCCACTGCCCGCTTTGAGCCACCCCCAACTGTCGGGGCAAGATCGGTTGTTCTCTATCGTCTTCAAACAAGATTTGCTGTTGCATTTTCCTTATCAAAAATACGAATACGTTATTCGATTGTTGGAACAAGCGGCCCACGACCCCAAAGTTACCACCATCAAAATCGCTCAATACCGCGTTGCCAAAGATTCGCGCATTATCGCTGCCTTGCGCTCGGCCATCGAGCAAGGCAAATCAGTGATGGTATTCATGGAAGTCAAAGCACGTTTTGATGAAGCTGCGAATCTTTATTGGGCTGAACGGCTGGAATCTTGGGGCGCCAAGGTCGTCTACAGCTTGCCCGAACTAAAAGTACATGCCAAATTGCTACTCATTGTGCGCGGCAAACGCAGATACGCATACTTGGGAACGGGCAATTTTAACGAAAGTACTTCTCAAATCTACAGCGACTTCGGCTTTATGACGGCTGACCGAAGAATTACAGAGGAAGTAGAAACCGTGTTTGACTTTTTGGAGTACAAGCGCAGACCAAAGCGGCCTTTCAAACATCTGTTGGTTGGACAATTTAGAATGCGGCGTAATATTTACCAGCTCATAGAGCAAGAAATAGAACACGCTAAAGCAGGCCGCAAAGCCTTGATTATCGTCAAACTCAACAGTTTGCAAGATCCACGAATGATTGCGCGCTTGTACGAGGCGAGCAACGCGGGTGTAAAAATTAAATTGATTATTAGAGGGGTCTGTAGCTTGGTGCCCAACCAAGAGGGGTACAGCGAAAACATAGAGGCCATTAGTATTGTGGATCGGTATTTAGAGCATACGCGGGTGTATTATTTTCACAACAATGGAGACGATCAATTGTACCTTTCGTCCGCAGATTGGATGACGCGCAACTTATTTTACCGCATAGAATGTGCTTTTCCAATCTACGATGCCAAATTGCGCAAAGAGATTAAAGATGTTTTAGACATTCAACTAAAAGACAACGTTAAAGCGAGAATTATTGATGGGAAACTGACCAACAATTACAAGGAAGACCACAAATCTCCCTGGCGGTCACAACACCGTCTGTACCTTTATTATCAAAAACAATTATTACCTAAAATAGACCAATAAGCGTCTCTACTTCGTTACCTTTGGTGTTATTGCAAGTATAAAAAATAGACTTTCCAAAGTCAAACCAATTGCATTTAAGTAGTTCTGCAGTTACCGCTGTCAGGATTGTAGTATATAATTAATTATGTTGAAGAACGATTTATTTTTGCGTGCCGCTCGTGGAGAGCAAACCGAACGCGCTCCTGTTTGGCTTATGCGTCAAGCTGGACGTATTTTACCACAATACCGCGCCTTGAGAGCGAGTTTGTCTGGATTCAAAGAATTGGTAGAAACGCCGGCTCTGGCTTGTGAAGTGACCATACAGCCCATAGATGAATTGGAAGTAGATGCGGCCATTATATTCTCCGATATTTTGGTTATTCCTGAGGCGATGGGCTTGCCTTACGAGATGATTCCTGGTAAGGGGCCTTATTTTCCCAAAACCATCGACTCCGAAAAGGCCTTGCAACAATTAATACAAGGCGAAGAAGCTGCGCAGGAATTGACCTACGTATACGAAGCGTTGAAATTGACAAAAAAAGAACTCAACAACCGCGTGCCCTTGATTGGTTTTGCAGGCGCGCCGTTTACCATTTTGTGTTATATGTTGGAGGGGCAAGGGAGCAAGACCTTTTCTAAGGCTAAGAAATTTTTGTACAAACGCCCTGATTTGGCGCATGAGTTGTTGGACAAAATCACCACGTCTACCATAGCGTATCTTAAAATGCAAGTGGCTTCAGGCGCAGATTTGATTCAGGTCTTTGACTCTTGGGCAGGAACGTTGTCGCCAGAGAGTTTTGCCAGTTTTTCTTTGCCTTATTTGCAACGCATCGCTACGGCCATTACGGAAGTGCCTGTAACGCTTTTTGCTAAAGGGGCTTGGTACGCGCTGCCGCAGCTGTCCCAATCGGACTGCCAAGTAGTTGGGTTGGATTGGACACAAACCCCTGAAGAAGTACGCACACAATTGGGCGCTCAACAAGTGGTACAAGGCAATTTAGATCCTTGTGCTTTGTACGCGGATGCGGCTACCATCCGCAATATGACCCAAAAGATGTTGCAGGGGTACGGCGGGCACCACATTGCCAACTTAGGGCACGGCGTTTATCCCGATACCTCTTTGGACAATGTAAAAGTCTTTGTGGATACGGTTAAAGCCTTTGATTATGCTTCTAATTTAATGGTACAGTAGCATGGGGTTTTGGTCGCGTATAAAAAGTTGGCTGTCGCCCCAACCAATGCCTACCGAGGAAACGCCTCCTGCAATGGAGGACAGACACGCTTCTGTTGCCCTTCCCGACGTGGAAGAGGCCGCTGTTGTGCTTTCGGAGGAAGAACAACAACTCCAACAAATAAAGGAATTGTTGGCCAGTCCTGATTTGAGTAACCACGAATTGGCGGCTATGTTTTTGATGGGCTTGGCGCATGTGTGGGATCGAGAAATGTACGATTTGGTTGTAGGCTCGGCGGAGAAATTGACGTTCTGGATTGGTCAAGAAAACAATGCCGAATTTATAGCAGCCATCGAGGAGTTGCGCATCGGCCCGCGCTTCTTTGGACAATACAGTGAAATTGCCGATTTTGCTGCTGTGTTGCCGCAATTAACACAATTAAAGGCGTTGTATTGGGAAGCCAAGCACTATTGGAACCAGCATCCTATTTTGGCAGCAGCCAGTACCTTACCCCAGCTAGAAATCTTGCACTTTTGCGATTGCAAAATGAATTTTTTGCCCGATGCGATTGTAGCTGCTCCCCAGTTACGGGCGCTGTATTTGGCCAACAACAAACTCACAGAATTACCAGAAGGATTGGAACAATTGAGCGAGTTGCGTGTCTTAGACTTGAGTGCCAATGCGTTTAAAAGCTGTCCGCGTCCCATCAGTGGTTTGCGCCGTTTGGAAGTCCTACGTCTACAAAATAACCCCATGCAAGACATAGAACCGCGTGTGTTGGGGCGTCTGTACCGGTTGCGTGATCTACAATTGCCTGAACTGGTGGCTAAATTTAATCTGGAAGCGTTGCGCGATTGGTTGCCCGATGTTGATTTTGAACAACCTTATTGGAAATTTGAAGACCTGTAATGGGGCCTCTCTACTTTTGTTATACTTAGATCATAGACCGCAAACAGATGCAACAACGACACCTTTTGTTTTACATGGCTGTACTTGCTTTGAGCTTGAGCGCTTGCAAATCCAAACAGCCAGCGAGCAGCAGCGACAATAAAACGGTATACAGTACCCACAAAGGCGAAGAAGAATTCCAAGCATATTTAGACCGTAAACGCAATAGTTTTATTGGCAAACGCATACCTAGTTTCCAGGTACTGGGTATTGACGGCACAACCCATAACCCTGCTAAAATGCAAGGCAAAATTGTACTGCTCAACTTCTGGTTTGCCGCTTGCAAACCCTGCATCACCGAAATTGCCAGTCTCAACGAATTACAACGCAAATTCAAAGACAAGGACTTCGTAGTGCTTTCTGTGAGTACGGATGCCCAACGAATTGCCGAGCAGCTCGCCGAGCGCCGCAACATGGAATACACCGTAGCTGCCGATGGCAAAGCGTCTGCGGAGCGGCTCAAAGTAGTCACTTTTCCTACCTCCTTTTTGATTGACAAACGCGGTGTTATTCGCGAAGTGTTTATCGGCGCGAGTGCCGACGATGCTACACACACTTATTCTGAAGTGAAACCGCACGTAGAAGCCTTGTTGCGTTAGGAGGGGAGGAGGTTGTAATAAATTGGATAAAATGGTAGCTTTGTCTCTGCAGTTCATTTCGAGGGAGTGCAGCGCGTACATCATGAATCCTTCGCCAACCATAGGTTGTAATCATGTAAGGGCTAAGAGTGCAAAATAACAGCGGTCGTTCGTATAAAGTTTTTGAGAAAAATTTAGTTTCTCTTTTTTGAGTTTAATCCAAAATGATTAGAAGACTGGCTCGAAAATTGACGCTGTGATAAGCAACTTACCAAACAGCTTATTCCACGCTCCTTTAGCGCCTTGAACAGGTCTTGTTGCCATTCCAAATTCTCCAAAATCGTTCGCTATACTTCCAACTATACACTTTAAGTTAATTTAGCACCAAGCATTGTTCGTTATACCCGCCTCTAAATACTATCTTTAGCGGTGCGTTGACCAAACAGCGCTATTACATTTTCAAACGATCAAGTGGAATGGAGAAGAACATCACTGTATTGTGGGCAGACGACGAAATAAGACTGCTCAAACCGCAAATTTTATTTTTAGAAAAGAAGGGGTACAAAGTTATTACCGTTACCAATGGGCACGATGCCATTGAGGAAGTGGAGGAACACATGGGCAACATTGATGTCATCTTCTTGGACGAAAGTATGCCAGGCATCACAGGGCTGGAGACCCTGCCGCGCATCAAAGAAATTTTACCCAACGTTCCTGTGGTGATGGTCACCAAAAACGAGGAAGAAGGGGTGATGGAGCAGGCCATCGGTTCGCAAATTAGCGACTACCTCATCAAACCCGTCAATCCTGTTCAAATCTTAACGTCTATTCGCAAGCTCATCGACTCCAACCGCTTGGTGCGCGAGCAAACTGCAACGGATTACCAGCAGGAGTTTCGCAAGATTTTTATGGAAATCAACAGCGGCTTGGATTACCAAGAATGGGCGGATATTTATAAGAAAATCATCCACTGGGAACTAAAATTGGACGAGTCCAACACCACGAGCATGTCCGAAATCTTAGCCACCCAAAAAGAACAGGCCAATTCGGAGTTTAGCAAATACGTGGAGCGCAGGTATGTAGATTGGATCAACGACGACGAGGAAGCGCCTGTTATGTCGCACGATTTGTTGCGTTCCATGGTTTTTCCAGATGTTAAAGAAGGACGTCCGACGTTTTTTTTGTTGCTAGACAACTTGCGGTACGACCAATGGAAAGTGATTGAACCGATTGTCTCGGAGTATTACCGCGTAGAGGAGGAGGATTACTTTTACAGCATTCTACCTACAACGACCCAATATAGCCGCAACTCCATTTTTTCAGGGTTGATGCCCAAAGACATCCAGGCCTACTATCCCGATTATTGGTTGAACGACAATGAAAAGGGCGGGAAGAATATGTACGAAGAAGCGTTGTTGTTGGAAAACATTCGCCGCACCTTCCGCCGTCCTATCAAAAGCGCTTATTACAAAGTGACCAACGTAGAGAAAGGCAAACAACTGGTGGATACCATTCAAAACTGCTTGCAGAATGACTTTACGGCTATTGTGTACAACTTCATAGATATGTTGTCGCATGCCCGCACCGAGATGGAAATTCTAAAAGAATTGGCCAGCGACGAAAAAGCCTACCGCTCCTTGACGCGCTCTTGGTTTTCCCATTCTGCTATATGGGAAGCCCTCAAAATTATTGCCGAGCACGATGTGCAATTGTTTATTGCTACCGACCACGGAAGTATTCGCGTACACCAACCTTCTAAAGTTGTGGGAGATCGCGAAACCACCACCAACCTGCGTTATAAAGTGGGTAAGAACTTGCAGTACGACCGCCGCGATGTGTTGGACGTTCGCAACCCCAACGATGCAAAACTGCCTTCGCCCAACGTGAGTTCTACCTTCATTTTTGCAAAAAACGATACCTTCTTTTTGTATCCCAATAATTACAACCACTACAACAAGTACTACCAAAATACCTTCCAGCACGGAGGGATTTCTTTGGAGGAAATGATCATTCCTATTATCAAATTGAGTAGCAGAATGGAGCAGTAACGGTTCTAAATTACGATAAAATCAAAAAATAAAGTACAAAGGCATGCTGAACCCGCTTCAGTATGCTTTTTTTGTGCTAGTTTTTGTACTTTATGCTAATAAATGTGGTTTGTTCTCAAACCACTGCCGCTGTTAGCCTGTTTCTATAGTCTTCGTTTCTACACTCTTGTCATTGCATTATGATCCATTCTATCCTATTTCCGACCAGCTGCCAAGCAGCCGATACCAAAGCGTTTGAATATACGCTAGCCGTTGCCAAAAAATTTGAGGCGCGTGTAGAGGTATTGTATGTGTGCGAATTGGATGTCGGGGTGATGGTGCCTGGTATCCTGCGGTACCAACTCGCACAAGAGCAGAAAAAGAGCGCTCAATTGGTCTTGAAAAATTGGTTGAAGGCCTTTGATTTTGACGGTGTTCTTGTAAATGGACAAGTGGAGTTGGGTTTTCCGAAGGAAACCATCGCTATTTTTGCCAACAAACGCAAAGAGATCGAATTGATTGCGATGGGCTCTGCCGACAACCACGGATTTGCCAAAATGATTCGTGGAACTGTAATTTCCAAAACGATTGAAAACGTGCATTGCCCCGTACTCATTATTCCAAAAGGCATTGTTTTTCAATCCATCAAAAACATGGCTTACGTGACGCCCGTAGTAGAAGACTGGCGGCCTTCTTACCCACAATTGGAAGCCATTGCCGAAAAATTTGAAGCGCAATTGTACGTAACACATTTACAAGAAGCCCCTTCCGAAGAATTTAAAGGAGCTGAACACGTTGTGCTTGAAAATTATGTGGGCGCTTTGCATTCTTTTGTATACAATGCCAATCTACACCTACTCGTAACCCTAGCTTCTGTCCGCAGTACCATCCGCAAAATTCTACAATACAGCAAGGCGCAAAAAATGGCCTTTGAAACGTTGATTCCTCTATTAGTACTTAAAAAACGCAAACAATAACGGAGCAAAATTGGGCAGTACGCTCCTACAAAAACAGCAACAGTGTTTGTTTTTTTTAAATAATTAAAAGCACCTATTTTTATACTATTGAACCAATAGAAGCACCAATACCGCTGCCCAAAAGTGAAAAAAACAGCCGTTTAAAAGTTATTTTCGGAATCTAAAAAATATGACAGCATAAATCGAAGTTGTAAGGCCAAAATGCAAAAGGAATTCTCTATTTTTGGAGACTTTTAAGAAAGGTTTCTGTTGAGCAGCGGTTGTGGACAAACAGCAGACCGACCCAAGCAATGGTTCCCACACAGAGCGAGATCAATTACAACGAATGCTTCAATATATAGTAAAACGGATATTAATTTTTATTCCGACTTTTTTTGTCATCTCTTTGCTGATTTTTGGCTTGAGCAAATTGGCACCAGGCGACCCTGTGTTGATTGTAATGGGAGCCAACGACAGCAACGGCATGGGGCAGCGCGCCGATTTGGTAAACAGCGAAAAAGCTTATGCTTCTGTAGCGGCTCAATTGGGTTTGGACGAGCCTTCCTTTTATTTTGTACTCACCTCTGCTGCCTACCCCAAAGATCTCTATAAAATTACCAAAAACAACCACCGCGAAACCTTGAGTCGCCTCCTAGATTTATACGGCGATTCGGAGGCAGTGATGGCCTATTACGACACGTTGCGTGCCGTACAGTACTTGGCGGTAGATTTGGAAGGGGGCAGTTACGAATTGCGACGGTTGATCAACGCGAGTATCGAAGATTTATTTGGGGAGTACGACGATGGCGGCATTCGCTACAAATTGCAGCAAGTACGAGACTCGTTGGCGGTAGCGCCTGCTGCACTCCAACCCCTCCAAGCCAAATGGGAGGAGCTGTATGCCCACTACAACCAACTAACCAGCAGCCCTAAATTGGCCAACCGCTATGTGCCTGCCATACGGTGGTACGGCCTCAATAACCAGTATCATACTTGGATGTTTGGCGATTACCCGTGGCTGGAAACTGTAGACAGTTCGGGCTACTTCCGCATGGAGGTTTTGGCGGATGAAATCAAAGAAATTGTACCTAAAAAGCGCGCCAACGACCGCAGGATCAGCAGCATTCGAGGCAAAATTCAACGTACCCAAACGGCTTTGGAGCAAGCGCCACAGCAGCTGGATAGTTTACTAAATGTACTAACAGCGTTGTCCCTGGAGTTGCAGCAAGCAACAACTACAGAACAGACCTACGAAGCTCGGTTATCGGTGCTTGGAGCGGAGCGCGATAGTTTATCGGGGGTGGTGCCGCGCTATGCCAGCAAGGGGTTTTTGCGGGGCGATTTTGGAATTTCTTATACCGATAAAAAAGCCGTAGCAACCAAAATTGGCGATGCTTTGTACTGGACGTTGATCATGAATTTGTTTGCTATTCTAATTGCTTATAGTATTTCTATTCCGCTGGGGGTGCGCAGTGCCATATGGAAAATACAGGGGCGTAAAAAAATTGATGCTACCAATACCGCCGTTTTATTTGTCTTATACTCGTTGCCCAGTTTCTGGATTGGAACGTTGTTGCTGGTGTTTTTGACTACTGCAGAATACAGCCCTATGTTGGATTGGTTTCCTACGAGCGGCGCGCAAGACTTGGAGTTGGCAGGCAACCCGAACACTACTTGGTGGGAAAAAGTACTGGATGCAGCGCACCATTTGGTGTTGCCTGTTTTTTGTATTACTTATGGGGCATTGGCTTATTTGTCTCGGCAAATGCGCGGTTCTATGTTGGGCGTTTTACGCCAAGATTACATCCGTACAGCACGCGCCAAAGGGCTGGGAGAGAAAACAGTAATTTGGAAACACGGGTTTAGAAATGCGCTGTTTCCGATTATTACCTTGTTTAGTTCGGTTTTTCCTAGAGCCTTGTCTGGTTCTATTGCCATTGAGTTAATTTATGCCATTCCTGGAATGGGGCAATTGGTACTCACCTCCATTACAGCGCGTGATTGGCCTGTGGTGTTTACCATCGTTATGCTTGTCGCCATTCTGACTATGATTGGCAATTTAATCGCTGATATTCTATATGCTATTGTTGATCCGCGTGTATCGTATAAAGTTTAAATAGGCAGGAAAATGAGGTTTTTAACAAGAAAGAGAGCTACACGTATTGCAGAGGGTAAAGAAACCTTGCCAAATAAAAATTATTGGGCTATTGTGCGCCGAGAGTTTTACAAAAACCGCTTGGCCGTTTGGTCGTTGCGGGTGTTTTACTTTTTGGTATTCATTGCACTCACAGCCGACTTCATCGCCAATGAACGTCCTTTATATTGCAAAATAAGAATGGCGCAAGCGCCGCAAGTAGTCGCTGTAGACAGCACGGTTCGCTTGCACATGGATACCCTGCGTTTGCCAACAGGCCAAATCCCAGAAGCTGAGGCAGATCATCAAACGGATAAAAATACCGTTTCCAAAGAAGGAATTGCTGTTATTACAACCACCGATACTACCCACCACTATACCTACCAGTTGCTAGAAACAGCTCTTGCCAACAACGATACCTTACAACTTTGGCTAAAGCGCGATAGTACCGTTGCCAAAACGACCATCGCACAGGTGGATACGGTTGTCGAGACCTATTTTCCAGTCTTTAGGCAGTATCTGGTAGATTTGGGTTGGGCAACTTGGGATCAGCGGTTTGTGGCGACCAAATGGCTGGAACAAGACTATGAATTTGCTGTTTTTCCTCCCATTACCTATTCGCCTACTACCCGCGATGCGGCCAACGGCAAGTTTAAAAGTCCTTTTGGTGAGCAAGAGTTTGAAGAAGACGACAATCGGGGTTGGCATTATTTGGGAACGGAGCGCATCGGGCAGGATGTAGC
>CAYUZF010000090.1:0-3303 GCA_964449615.1 uncultured Aureispira sp. | reverse complement strand
TGGTGGGTTTGGTGGCCATGTCCATCGCACTGCTCATTGGCCTTTTTATGGGCGCTATTTCTGGTTATTTTGGCGACGATCGGTTGCGCCTTTCCATTATTGGCGTCCTGCTCAATGTAGTAGCGATTATCGCCGCTTTCTTTTATACTTTTGTTGTCAACGGTTACACCATCAGCGATGCGATCGGCGAAGGGGAGTTGCTGGGGGCCATGGGAGCTTTTCTATTCTACTTAGCGTTTGCCCTTACAGTGGCCAACGTATTGGCGTTTCCACTCAAAAAATTGCCTTTCTTGGGCAAGCGCGTGCGCATTCCTTTGGATGTGTTGGTGATGCGTTTTATAGAGGTGGTCAATTCCATTCCCTTGTTGATTCTGATTTTGGCCATTGTAGGAATTGTAGAAAACCCGTCTGTGTTGTTTGTAATGGTCATTATTGGGGCGGTCAGTTGGACGGGCATTGCCAAATTTGTGCGCGCAGAATTGTTGCGCGTGCGCAGCTTAGAATACATCGAAGCCGCACAGGCTTTGGGGTACAAAGAATACCGTATTATTCTGCGCCATGCGCTGCCCAATGCGTTGGCACCTGTATTGATTGCGTTGGCGTTTGGAATTGCAACGGCTATTTTGACCGAAGCTTTTTTATCTTTTATTGGTGTTGGGATTCCCGATGACCAAGTAACTTGGGGGTCGCTGTTGCGCTTATCACAGGATAAATTTTCGGCTTGGTGGTTGGCAATTTTTCCTGGTTTTGCCATCTTCATCACCGTTACGATTTTTAATCTGATTGGCGAAGGCTTGACCGATGCGTTGGATCCGCGCTTGCGCGAAGCGGGGGGAGAGGAGGAATAGGGGAGTAGGTGGTAAAAGGCAAATGCATTTGCTCCTTACCACCTACCTGCTATTTCTTATTTACCAAACAGTGTCAACGCATTTTGCGTCGTTGCTGCTGCAATTTTTTCTATAGGCAGGTCTTTTACCTCGGCTAGTTTTTGTGCAATAATTGGAATATAACCACTTTCGTTGCGCTTGCCGCGGTAAGGCGTAGGACTCAAGTACGGTGCATCCGTCTCCAAAACCAAATGCTTTAAATCAATCGGTTCAATCACGGCATCTAAGCGCGCTTTTTTGAACGTCAATACACCACCCAAACCCAATAAGAAGCCCAGGTCGGTAATTTGTTGCGCTTGTTCTGGGCTTCCGCCAAAACAGTGAAAAATACCCCGAAAGTTATCGGTTTTTTCTTCTCGAACCAGCGCAATTAAATCATCAATAGAGTCGCGTGCATGAATAACAATCGGCAAATCCAATTCTTTGGCCCAACGGCATTGTATCCGAAACGCATCCTGTTGCTCCTTCACAAAATCCTTACTCCAATAATAATCCAACCCAATTTCACCCACCGCACAAAAAGAACGCTTCTGCAGCCACCCTTCAATGGTGTCTAAGACTTTTTTATAATCGGCATCGACAGAGCAAGGATGCAAACCCATCATAGCGTGGCAGCGTTCGGGGAATTGCTCCTCCAGCGCCAGCATAGGCTCAATAGAAGCGAGATCTATGTTGGGCAGAAAAAAATGCTCTACGCCTTTTTCGACCGCGCGTTCGATCATTGCTGTACGGTCTTCGTCAAATTGGCTGGCATACAAGTGCGCATGCGTATCTACAAACATAAGAGGCTAGTTGTTGATAATTTTTATTACAAAAAAAAGCAAGTTTAAGAACAACCCGCTCGATAGGCTCAAAGGTAACCAATACCGACAAAAAGAAGTTCGTCCAAGTCAAAAGAATGTCTAAAATAGTCCGAAGGAAACACTGGGTCTATTTATTTTCAAAACTTACTGAAAGTTTAAAAGAAAAGTTACCGAAAAACGAAACCTTTTACTATTTTTGGACGTTTGTAAAACATAAAGTTTAACCAAAAGGTTAAAGGACAAAATAAAAGTAAATTACTGTCTAAAGCAATGCGCTTGGGCAGGCAAATTATAAAACAAGTAAATCGAGAAAATAGTATGGTAACAGATATGGATCAGCAATTGCTGAAAGGTGGTGCATTTTTGGTCAAAGAAAGTGACCCTTCTAATGTATTTATCGTAGAAGATTTGACCGAAGAACAACGCATGGTATTGAGCATGGCCAAAGAATTTGCAGACAAAGAGGTTTTGCCTGTATCGGATCAGATTGAAAAATTGGACATCGAATTGACGACTAAGTTGCTGCGCAAAGCAGGTGATTTAGGGTTGTTGGGTACTTCTTTTCCTGAAGAGTATGGAGGGTTTATGCAAGACTTTGAAACCAACATGGCTTTGACCGCAGTGATGGCACCTACGCGCTCTTTTTCTTTGTCGATGGGCGCACACACAGGTATTGGTATGTTGCCCATTCTATATTTTGGAACAGAAGCGCAAAAAGCCAAGTATTTACCCCCTTGTATTCGCGGCGAAAAATTTGCCGCTTACTGTTTGACGGAACCCACTTCTGGTTCTGATGCCTTATCGGCCAAAACACAAGCCATATTGTCGGAAGACGGCAGCCATTATGTATTGAATGGTCAAAAAATGTGGATTACCAACGCGGGCTTTGCCGATGTATTTACGGTATTTGCACAGATTGATGGCAAGCATTTTACAGGATTTATCGTGGAGCGCGACTGGGAAGGTGTTTCTCTAGGTGCCGAAGAGCAAAAACTGGGCATCAAAGGGTCTTCTACTAGACAGGTGTTTTTTGAGAATGTAAAAGTGCCTGTTGAGAACCTATTGGGGGAAATTGGCAAAGGCCACAAAATTGCATTTAATATTCTAAATATTGGCCGTATCAAATTGGCCGCTGGGGTAATTGGCGCTTCCAAGTCGTTGAGTACGATGTCCGTCAATTATGCCAATGAGCGCAAGCAATTTAAAAAGACGTTGGGTAACTTTGGTGCCATACAACACAAATTAGCAGAACAAGCCATCCGTATTTATGCCGTAGAGGCTGCGGTACACCGTGCAGGACGCGATATTTCGAGCATGGAACACCAGTTGTTGCAGGAAGGCAAATCGTTGGCCGAAGCGCTTTTGGGTGCTGCCGAAGAATACGCCATTGAATGTGCCATTTTAAAAGTATACGGTTCAGAATGTTTGGATTATGTAGTAGATGAAGGCTTGCAGATACACGGGGGCATGGGCTACTCCGAAGAAATGTATATGGCGAGTGCTTACCGCGATGCGCGCATCAACCGCATTTTTGAAGGCACCAACGAGATCAACCGCATGTTGACCATCGACATGTTGATCAAACGCGTGATGAAGGGCGAAATTGATCTGAT
>CAYUZF010000089.1:16909-19317 GCA_964449615.1 uncultured Aureispira sp. | reverse complement strand
GGCATCAAAGGCTTGGGCGTTGTCTTGGACGAGGAACACTGGTTGTTGCAAATGAATACCTACGTCACGCCATTGCGCTACAGCGCCAGAACGGGGGACATGAAAAGCCACGTTAATATGAAAGTAGTGGCGTGGAACAACGGTATGGAAAATTTTTCTGTTGCTCCGATGAAAGCAGAGTTTGCCAAGCGCAAAAGTGGCTTTGCTATGCTCGAAACCAATCCGAGTTTGGTTCAATTCTCCAACGCCCGCATCAAACACGGCAGTGTAGAAGCTTCGATGTACTGGCGGGGTCGCAACAGAAGTTCGGAAGCCCCCGAGGCCGAAAGCATTAAAATTATTACCTCCAATCTAACTTTTGACTAACATGAGATCGCTTTTCTTATTTTTTATACCAACGTTTCTTTTTTTACAACTAACTCCCGTACAAGCTCAGAAAAATGGAGTCAGTGGTTACGGGCATTCTGAGATTACAGCCGTGTTCGCTCCGCTCTCCAGAGACATTTACATCGGTGCAGGGGGTGGTATTGTTTTGAATGATAATTTTCAGTTTGGGGTTTTCTTACGCGCCCTCAACCGCCCTTACAAATTTGATTATTTCGGCCCGCAGTTTCCTGGAGGGGTGGACGAGGAACACCCGTTTTCCAACAACGACAACGCGATTTCTACCATTGCCAACAATACCGAGACTGGCATCAATGTAGGCTTCAACATCATGCCTGACAAGCCCTTCCAAGTAACATTTAACGGTATGCTGGGACTGAGTACCGTCTCTTTTAGTGAAATTACCTTTATTGAAGATCCTACCCTGCCTACGGGAGGTCGTTTTGTGGATGATTTGTACACAATGTTTGGGGGCAACTCCTCGCTGGAAGTCAACTTACAAGTAAAAGTAGGTGGTTTTCTAAAAATGGGTGTCAAAGGAGGCTACCACTTGGCTATTATTAACGGCAATACCCGCAACGGCGATTTGCTCAAAGTTCCCACCATGTTTTCGGGGCCTTATATCGGAGCAAGTTTGGTTTTTGGCAGTTTTTAACTTTCTTTTGTGGTTTGTTTCCTTGTAGAACTGTTATTCACTTCCTGTAGACTATGATTTTATCCGACCAAGAGATTTTAAAAGCTATTGAACGTCAAGAAATTATTATTGAGCCTTTCGACTCTGCTTGCTTAGGTACCAACTCCTACGACGTACATTTAGGGGGCTATTTGGCGACTTACAAAGAGCGTGTTTTGGATTCTAGAAAGCACAATCCCATTGAAATTTTTGATATTCCTGATGAAGGCTTTGTCTTGCAAGCGGGCATTTTGTATTTGGGTGTGACGTTGGAATATACCGAAACCCACGCCACCGTACCCTTCTTAGAAGGAAAATCAAGCGTAGGTCGTTTGGGAATAGACATACATGCCACAGCGGGCAAAGGCGATGTTGGTTTTTGCAATACTTGGACGTTGGAAATTTCCTGCACGCACCCCGTTCGCATTTACAAAGGTATGCCTATTGGCCAATTGATCTATTTTAAGGTCGAAGGCGACATCAATACCTATTACAACAAAAAAGCCAACGCCAAATACAACCAACGCACCATCCACCCTGTAGAGTCGATGATGTGGAAAAATAAGTGGTAGCGGTTTGTTACAAACAGAAGTCAAAATGACAACCTTAGAATGGATTACGGGCGCACTTTTGGCCGTGCTGATGTTACTTTCCGCATTCGGACATTTGTTCAATCCCAAATTTACCGATCCTTTTATTCCTGATTTTTTTCCTAAGAAGTTGGTACATTGGGCGACAGCCGCGGTTGAAATCACCTTAGCGGTCTGTATTTTTATGCCCATTTACCGCACTTGGGCCTTGCAAGGCACCATCGTATTGATGCTTCTATTGCTGCCTGTACACCTGCGCGATTTATTTTTGGAAAAGCCTGCTATTGGCAGTCGCAAAGCGGCTTGGATTCGGCTTCCGTTCCAGTTTTTATTTATGGCGATGGCTTGGTATGCCATTGCGTAAGCCCCTAGCCGCCAATAAGAATCATAGAGCGATTTTGGCCGTGCTGCTCTGGGTTGGCAAAATCCTCAAACTGCTCTAGTCCACCCCGCCCTTTGGCCTTAGCTGCGAGATTGGCGTGTATGTGCGGAACGATGTCTTGCCCCTTGCGCAAAGGCGTCAAAATATCGGTTTCTGACGCGGAAAACAGGCAGTTTTTAAGCCGTCCGTTGGCGGTGAGGCGGATGCGGTTGCAGGTGCTGCAAAATGGGTTGGTGATGGTACTGATGACCGAAAAGCGTCCCTGGTGGTTTTTTATGGTATAATTGACCGCCGTATCGTGGGGCTGGTCTGGAATACGCAGTACTTGATCGCGGCCATAATGCGCCTCTATTTGGGTAAGAATTTCGGCCAAGCTGAT
>CAYUZF010000089.1:12090-16899 GCA_964449615.1 uncultured Aureispira sp. | reverse complement strand
CAATCCCAATCGTTGCCATTGAAGGGCATAAACTCAATGAATTGAATGGTAATATCTTGGGACTTGGTCAATTCTATAAAATCAATCAACTCCGTCCAGTTTACCGGCCGCATCAACACCACGTTGAGCTTAACTTGAAAGCCCTCTTGCAACAACAACTGAATGTTGTCCCAAACGCGCTTGAAGCTAGGGCGCTTAGTAACGATGGCAAATTTGTCGGCATCTAGTGTATCCAAACTTACATTCACGGCTGTTATGCCCGCCGCTTTAAAGCTGTCCAAGTATTTGTGGACTAAAATACCATTGGTCGTCAATGTCAATGCTACAGGCAAGCGCCCTAGGGCAGTTATGATTTCTCCTGCATCTTTGCGCAGCAGCGGTTCTCCGCCTGTCAAGCGGATTTTGCGCACCCCCAAATCTACAAACGTTTGGGCAATTTGCAACACCTCTTTGGCGTTCATCCAACTGGCCGCAGGCGAGTGCTCCACGCCTTCTTCGGGCATGCAATAAAAACAACGCAAGTTGCATTTTTCCGTAAGGGAAATTCTCAAGTATTGATGCGGACGTTTATAAGTATCATACAGCATACACAGTAGTTGGTTGACAAAACGGAATTTCTACACCACAGGTTGCCCCAACAAGCGCAGACGCGCTACCCCACCATCGGGATAGATGCGCAAACGAACGTGCGTTAGGGGTTCTGTGACAACAGATAACAATTGTTGTACACAAGTGTTGTCATCTAAGGGTTGTTTTACCACCAAGGGTTGCCAATGGTAATGCCCGATTTGTGCCACATCAAATGCTTCGCCTCCTGCCCGCTTGGAATCTTGCGCAGGCAAATAAAGGCCGTCCAAACTAAACTTAGCAGGACAATTGCCCACCAGCGGCCGCGTATCCAACTGAATGGTTTCCAACTTACCCGTTTGCGCCAACTGAATAACCACCCAATCGCAGGGTCGCTGCAAGCGATTGCGCTGCGTAATCCAAGCCGCTTTGGCATGCTGGGCAGGTTGTGGTAACAGCAACTGTTCGGCGGCCCCATAAAAAGCATCGCTGTAGGCCACCACACATGCGCCTAAGTTGGCCGCTGCCAAATTCACCCGATTTTCTTCTTCGTAATACGACCAATCGATGTTTAAACTGCCATAGGCTTTGAAACGCGCTAGGCCTCCATCTGGATAAAGGTGCAACTTGATGTGGGTGTACTGGTAGTCAGAATACATATCTATGAAATGGCGCTCATTGGGGCGAAGCGCTACTTTTTTCACCAGATGATCCCAATCTTCGTGGATCAAAATTTCTTCTAAGGGTGTATTGATCGGCAGACAACAGGCTTGCACAGAGGCATAAGGGGGATAATTGCCTTCAAACCCATTGGTATCCAATTCTAGCCCGCGCAAAGAACTCATGGCTCCCAATTCAATGATGCAATAATCGTGGCCGTCTTGGCGCTTGCGACGCGACAACCACCCGTCGATCGGCTGTGCGCTGCCGTTGCCGCGACCGTCTTTTAATAAATTGTCTGCTGCTGCAAAATGCTGATCCGTACAATAAATAATACGCGCACCAAATTGAGCCGCTGCCACATTGGACAAAGTCAAATAATCGGGGAGAATACTAGTTTGTTGTAACACTGCTGAAAAGATTTGGCGGGCAAGCCCTAGGTGTGAATAAAATGCTTGGCAAACGTTGTCAAAAACTAATTATTATCAAGAATAAATCTTCTTTGAGCAACTTCATGGGCAAATATAAGGTAGTTCTAACAAGAAAGTAATATTTTCACCAACAGAACTACAAACAACAGCAAACAATGACTATTTGTGGACGGATAAAAGGCTTATTTTTTGCTAAAGAAGCTTTTATTTTTTGGTACTTTTGTCGGTCTTTATTCGAGATAGACAATTAAAATGCACCGTTAAGTAAAAACTTCCCCATACTATCCATTAAATATTTTTTCTGGAAAACCCCTTAAAATCCCGATAAAGAACAATTTATAAGCAACTTATTAACTGTATACATGTTTGCTTACTTATTAAAGAATATTTTAGAAAACGCCACGATACTAATTTGATACAAAAATAGAGTTGACTTTAACGTTTTTTAACCTTTTTTTTATTATTTTGTTTCTACGAATTTTAGCGCACTAATAAACACTTGCAGGGAATGAACGTACCATCTATTATAACCATACTGTTGCTGCTTAGTATGAGTAGCCTCTTAAAAGCCCAAGATGGTTTGGAATCGCTTTTAAAAATGGTAGAGACGGGTAAAACGTATGCTTTATACAAAGCTAAATCGGGTGATCAGAATATAATAAAGTCTAGTCAGACGCACTACATCCACTTAGTGCCCCCCATCTACGAAACCATTTTGGACACGGTGGAGTTGTCGCCTGCGCTCAATGGTAATTTGGACACCAGCAATTATTTTATTCAGACAGAAATACTAGTGCTAAAGGAGCCTGGTGCTGCTTGGAAGACTGCAACGGTTTCGCCCATGTGCCGTCCCGAATCTGGGGTGCCACACGTAACCTTGTGCTTGTTAAAAACCACGCCTGAATACAAGATTGTTCACCGCAAATTCTTTCCATTTAAGACCATTTACGACACCACGGCTACAGATTATATCATTCCAGCCCAGACCATTGTTGTAAAGCGCAAAGCCATGAAACAGAAGGCACGTATTTACTATTCTACACAAGCGCCAACCGTTAATGTTGCTGCTGGAGAAAAATTGATCAAAGTCCCCGCAGGCAACTGGAAAAACTGGAACGAAATTACTTGTCCTTTTGGAGAATTTAATGATCCCTCTATTACTGAGATTCAAGAGGCGCTGCGCAAACAGGAGTACGATGTTCGTATTACCAATAAATTTGACGAGCAGACCAAACGCAATCTACTGCAATTTCAGCAAGATAATTTATTAGAGGAAGGGGGCATTACGGATGAAACGCTCAAACGGTTGGGCATCAGCCGCGAGCGCCTAATCAGTATTGATTTTTAACGGCATACAACCAACAAATCGCGCTTATGAATGCTTGGGAAGCGCTGGTGCGTCAGGCGCTGGTAGGCAACAACGTACGCAGTAAAAACGCTTTTGCGCTTTTAGAACAACTACAACAATACGGCTTTGCAATCGACGAACAGCAACCTCCAGAACGGCGTTTGCTGCAAGCCGCTGCCCTACAACAATACCTACACGCAGCTGCCAGCCAGCCGTGTACGCCTACCCCACCGCCCCAAGCCGCTGCCCCCGAAGAAAAACAAACGTATTGCAGCAGCCAACGCATCACCCAATTGCGCTCTATTCTCCGCTACAAACACGACGAAATTTTAATAGAATGGCTACAAGCCATCGCTCAAGCCGAAGAGGTTCTCCTACCAGAATTGCTTGATTATTGTCAAAAACGCGCCCTGTTGCGCCCCTATTTATTGCCCGTTTTGGGCAGCAGAGGCCATTGGTTGGCAGCGCTCAACCCCGATTGGCAGTACGCACAGCAATTGGACGCAACAGAAGCAACCGTATTTTTATACGGGGAACGCCCAGAGCGCTTGCGCTATCTCCGACAATTGGCGCAACAGCAGCCTGCAGCCGCTTTGAAATTGGTGCAGCAGGTTTGGCCAGAAGAAGGCCATGATTTACGCGCCGCTTTTTTAGGTATTTTTGTAGCCTTGCCCCCGCTAAAAAGTGCGCTGCCTTTCTGGGAAAAAGCCGCCCAAGACAGCCGCCAAACGGTGCGCCAGCAAGCTACCTTACTGCTTCAGCGCTTTCCCGAAGCTTCTCTGGTACGGCGCATGCAAGACCATCTTAGTCATTGGATACAACTGGAAAACGCCGCCACTACGCCACAAATCGAACTGCCCGACGCCACCAACCCTCCCCTGCGCCGCGATGGAATTTTGGAGCAGCGCAGTTGGGTTGCCAATCAAGGCTTGCGCGCTAATCTATTGGTGCAGGTCGTCGCCCTAGTCCCGCCCATCTGGTGGATTACGCACTATCCGTGGAGCCGTGCGCAATGGATACAATGGGCAAAAGAGAGCGAATGGGCAACGGTGTTTATGACGGGCTGGGCCAAAGCGGCACAAACGTTTGAAGCCGTCGATTGGCTGCTCGATTGCCAAGAATGGTTCTTGACGCAGTCGTTGCAACAAAAAATAAACACTGCTTCTTTTGAGTTTTTGTATGATAAATTGCCCAATGCTGTTTTTCAGCAACTGGCCGAGCAGGCCATCGCATTGGAAGGACAGCGCCCTTTTACCGATCATCACCCTTTGTTTACCCTGTTGTTGGTAGAAGGGCAAGCTTGGAGCAGAAGTTTTAGCCAGGCCGTTTTGCGGCGCATTCAACTGACGATTGAGCGAGAGAGTTATGTGTTTCATTGGACGCTCAAAGCCGTGCTGAAACGAGCCGCTTATGCCATTCCTGCCGAAGCCCACGCTCTAGCACAAACAGGTTGGCCGACCCAAAGCGCTGCATGGCCTTCTTGGCAAAAAGAAGTCCAGCAATTGCAGAGTTTGTTGCAATTTCGTGCGCAGGTTAGAGGTATGCAGGGGTAGGGGTTACTACCTACCCATAACGCTCCTCCTGCAACAGGGCGGCAAATTGACGCAAAGTAATCAACCCTCTGTTGGGTTCCCAGGGCTTGAGCGAAGACAGCGATAGGTTGCGAATTTTAGTCATAACTTCGTATTCTCCAATGCTGTGGTCTAAATAAATCAAAGCAGCACGTTCCACGCGGCGATCTTCAGCCGTCAAGCCATGTACATGCAAAACGACATCGTATTGGTCGGATTCAGGTACGGCCTG
>CAYUZF010000089.1:9538-12080 GCA_964449615.1 uncultured Aureispira sp. | reverse complement strand
TTCCGTAAATTGTACACCCTCGATCCGCGCTCTAAAAAAACCTTGCCCTTGTCGATACAACTGGGCACACCACCCCTTAATCACAGGAAAAGCTTCATACAATGCTACCGCATCGGGGATGCCTTGTTGTTGTCCGTCACAACTAACAATCAGCAGATATTCCCCCTTTTCGGTCAACGTCAATTCTGGAATTAAATAAGGGCTGTACGCTTCCATTTCCATGCATAATTTCTGGTAAGGTCGATGGTCGCTAAAATCACTGTGCAAAAAATCTTCTAAGGCTGTTTTATTGTTGGCCAGCCAAATCCAAAAATCTATCGGATCCATATATTTAACTTCACTCTACAAATTACCCAACTTCTGCTTGTATAGACTCCCACAGCATATCTTTCAATTCGGTTAGTCCCATTTGAGCCGCTGCCGAAATAAAAATAGTGGGTACATTATCAGGTATTTCTTCCCGCAATAATTCTCTGAGTTCGTCGTCTAAAAGATCAGCTTTAGAAATTGCCAAAATATGCGGCTTGTCCAGCAATTCTTCGTTGTACAGCTGTAATTCTCGAACCAAAACTTGATATTCTTTTGCAATATTATAGCTATCGGCAGGCACCATGTACAACAAGGTTGCGTTGCGCTCGATGTGTCTCAAAAAACGGTGGCCCAACCCTTTGCCCTTGTGGGCATCCTCAATAATGCCAGGAATATCGGCCATTACAAAAGAACGACCATTGCGGTAGGCTACCATCCCCAAATTGGGTACCAAAGTTGTAAATGGGTAGTTGGCAATTTTGGGTTTTGCTGCCGATAAGACAGACAACAAGGTCGATTTTCCAGCATTGGGAAAACCCACTAAACCTACGTCTGCCAAGACTTTAAGTTCAAAAATTTTCCATTCCCGACGCCCGTCTCCCGCAGGTGAAGTGTAAGTAGGAATTTGATTGGTTGGCGATTTATAATGCCAATTTCCTTTGCCACCGTGTCCGCCAGCTGTCACAATGACCGTTTGCCCGTCCTCTGTAATCTCGTGTTCTATTTCCCCCGTTTCAGCATCTTTAATCAATGTTCCCAAAGGCACATCCAATATGATGTCCTTGCCTTCCGCCCCCGATGAACGGCTAGATCCTCCAGGATTACCGTTGGTAGCAATAACATGTTTTTTATATTTTAAATGCAGTAAAGTCCACATCTGGCTGTTTCCACGTGCGATAATATGCCCTCCGCGACCGCCATCACCACCATCGGGGCCGCCCGTACTGGTAAACTTATCGCGGAAGAAATGCGCTGACCCTGAGCCACCTGCGCCAGAGCGGCAACAGATTTTAACGTAGTCAATAAAATTGGAATTGGTAGCCATAATGGTGTCTTATTTATAAAAAAATAATTTCTTTATTCAAACAAAAGGTCGCAAGATACGGTTTAAGTCTTATAGGAGCTTTATTTCCTGCCCATTAAATTTTAAACCTCCATCTCCATTTACTCCATTAAACCACAGTACGATGAACAAACATGATTTTTTGCAGGTGTTCCGCCCGTATCGGCCACCACAAGTTTTATTACAGCTGTTTGATTTTAATCACTTTATGCGCGGTACTGGTTTTCATCCAGGTTTTAAAATCACCTTGGATGCCGACAAAACAGCTCTGCAACAGTTTTCTCAAGATAAGCGCTTTTTACAAGGGTTGATTGCTTTTGCACAAGCCAACGACAAAGGGGCGACTTACGCCCTTTGGACCCAAGCGGCTCAGTTGAGTTTGGACGATGCGCCTGTTGTCATTTTAGATCAGCAAGAGGGCTTCTACCCTATTGCCAACAACAGCCGCGAATTTTTACAATTGTTCGCGCTTCAAGTAGCGCCTGTTATTGCGGCGCACCAAGTGCGTTTTGAACGCGGCATGCGCGGTGCCCCCGCCGAGCAACAAGGCCGCTACCAACGTTGGCTAGAAGACACGCTCGAAATTAGTCCTGTACAACGTGGGGATGCCATTGTTGCTGCTGCGCGCTCTGCCCACCAGAAATCTTTTGACAATTGGATGCAACGCTATGCACGGGCGTAAGCGTCGATTAAAATGTTTAGAAATATACTAATGTTTGTGTACTGTATTCCAAAGGCTGGCCGTTGCGGTCGGTCTTTGTTGTTGTTAGCCAGTTGCCTTGCTTATCGTAGGTATATTGGTAGTTGTAGGCATCTCTGTCGTTTAAATTCCCGTCTTCGGCAAAGCCCCAATCCTTGACCAAATTTCCTTGCTTGTCGTACATAAATTTGCGTTTGTAGCTCGGTACATTCTCGCCCGAATAAACCGCTTGTTCCGACTGTTGACCTTGCTCATCGTAAGCGTAGCGTTTCTTGAATTGCACTACGTTGTTCTCGTCGTACACTTGTACCTCTTTGAGTTGACCTTGCTCGTCGAAGCGCTGTTTGCGACGGCTCTCGCTTTGCGATTGCTCGAAATAGCTGTAGCTCAATACCATATTGCCGTTGTCATCGTACTCATAAGTCGTCGTTTTAATCAGTTCTCCGTTGGCTTTTTCCTCGCTTTTCTCC
>CAYUZF010000089.1:1914-9525 GCA_964449615.1 uncultured Aureispira sp. | reverse complement strand
GACCTTTGGAGTTGTACCGATAGGTGAACGAACGCATTACAGGCCCATTGACTGTCTTGCGCCCTTGCAGTGTTCCGTTGTTGTCGTAGGTATATTCCCAAGCATCCAACAACTGTTTTTTCTCATCGTAACTTTTCCAAGTGAGTTTATTGCCTTCTTGGTTGTAAGTTACCGCTACGCCTCCGCGCAAGGCATTTTTATCAATTTTACCTTGTTGATCGGGGCTATATACCCAAACCGTGCGTTCTTTTACAGCACCTTTTAAATTTTTCTTGCTCCAATCGTTGTCTACGGGAAGTTTTTGCGGTTGTGTTTTGCTGGCATTTTGAGTGGTTTCTTCTTCTTCATAAGAACTGCTTTGCTCTGTAGCACAAGCGACTACGAACCCGAAAGCTAGCACTAGTATTAGTTGTTTCATTTAATGTGTGTCTTTTGTTTGTTGGTAGAACAGCGTAGTCGGTAGAGTAGTTGCGGTGGGGTTGCGGTATTTTTGGGGCTATTTTGATAGGGGTTAGAGTCGGTCAACATTCATGCGCTTCAACGCTAGAGCTATTTTTTTACGTAGTATAAAAAGAAGATGTTCTGCCAATTGATACACTTCTGTGCTTCCAGTAGTTGGCGTGTTACTTTTTTTATTAAAATTACTTTTAGCGTTTATCAGTGCTGTCTGTATAAAAATAGGGTGCTTTTGACTGTTGAATCCCCCCATACGTTGTGCCAATTGCATTTTCCAACTGCTGCACTGCTCTTGATTTTCAAAATCAATTAATTGAGCTTCTTTATGAAAATACAACCACGCTTCGAAACAGGGATTACTTTCAGCAGCAAACCATCTTTGTTTAGCAACTAATTTACAAAAATTCCGAATAGCAACTACCTGCGGTTTTCGACTGTTAAACTTATCGGGGTCGGTATCGAACACCAGCCATACCTCATCGCCTTCCAAATACTCGTATTTTGGGGCATCTGTTTCTGTTCCAAACATACAGCGGTAAGCTATTTCTAAAAGTCCTGAAGGTGAGTTATCTTCCTTTGAATTTAATGGATACACTTCTACGTTTACTCTAGAATCTAATTCTTTAAAGTATCGAAAATATTGTCGCTCCCGTTTAACTCCTTCACAAAAGATATAGAAACTTTTTGCTTGTCCTACTCTACTTGGTTCTTTGGTGAATGCTCTGTTTCTAGCTACCAACATATTCTTCCCAATTTAACGCCTTCAAATCTCCTAAAAAGGGAATAGATCCATAACGACCGTTTAAATAGCCCTTCTGTATATCAATAGTTTTATGCTCTTTAAAATCGCTTAATGTATACAAATCCGTAGAACCTTCTTGGTCCTTCTCGGCAAACCAAATTTCGTCTTGACGGAAAATTTGCTGGTCGAGTAAGTTAGATTCGTGGGTAGTAAAAATAAGTTGGCCTTTGGTATTGGGATTATCAGCAAATTTACGAACGAGTTCTTTGATAAGTAAAGGGTGTATGCTGCGTTCTATTTCGTCTATAAAAAAAACAGCATCATGTGTCATCGTTTCATATAGCATAGGCAAAAAATCAATCAATCGCCTTGTACCGTCAGACTCTTGTTCTATGTCGAAAATAACCTTGCTACCATTAATCTTAGAATGACTCGTTTCTAAATATTTCACTAAAATTGCGTCTTCTTCTTTGGTTATTACCATTTCATCATCTCCCTCCAATTCTATTACTGCATGGGGATTTTCAGCGAACTGTTGCCGTATCTCTTCCAAAAATCTCTCCTCCTCTTCTCCAAAAAACTTATCAAAGGGAATTGTCTTGGTTTCCAAACTATCAATTCCAGTTTTAAATGTGCGCATGGTGTCATCTGCATATTTCTTAAAGCTTTTGTTACGCTCTAGCTGAAGCATGATGGCATGAGGCTTAGTATTAGGCGAAAGTACTCTTAAGTTTCCTTCAAACCAATATTGTGCTTGCTTAATAGGAATAAACAAAGTTGATTCTCGTGCAGCCAACCATTTGAACACAGATTTATCAGGTTCTGCAAATTCCTCTACTAATATTTCCTTTAATAGTCTTCCCTTTTGATCTTGTTCTATGTTTTCTGCTAATTTAACAGTAGTATGGCGCTTTTCATTTGTTTTGCGTTCAAACAGCAATTTATCTTCTTTTTTACCTAGTCCTGAATGATAAAGTTCCTCTGTCAAAATAATACCTTCCTTCCATTCTAACCCATAATAAAACGCTTGTCCACTAGCAATAAATTCTATTGCTATCATCTGACTTTTAGGTTGTTCGTCTCCTTCTACGAAGAGCTTAAAACCACTGTGCCGCAGACTCGTAGGTAGACTTCCGCCGTAAACAACGTTTTGTAGCCATCCTATAGCCTTCACCAGATTAGACTTACCTGCTCCGTTGGCACCGTACAGAGCCGCCACTTTAAGCACTTTAATATCCAGCCGCTCGTAGCAATGGTGTTTTAGTGTATTTAAACGCGTATAAGGGAACAGGTTAAATTCTTTCCGCTTCCCGAAGGAAAAGACATTTTCTACCGTAAATCTTAGAAGCATAATTCCAGTTTGTGTGATTTTTTCACAAGTTATTGATTCTGTCTTGTTTCACCAAACAACAAGAAACTTATTTAAAGTTGTTTCTTCCCAAAAAGAGAAGCTGCATTTCTCTAAATTTCACTATATTTCATACCACTTTTTTCTTTACTAAAATACAGCACTCATGGCCAACTCCTCTCCACTTGACATGCCTCTAGAACAAGGGCGTGTAATCATCAGAAAATCCAACTCTACCTTGCTTGAAAGTATTTTAGGCGTTACTAATTTACTGTTTTTTATAGTGTTTAATGTCGCTGTTATTACCTCTATCCGAAATCAGGGTATAGGCGTTGTTACGATAGTGCTGTACGTCTTTGCGACGGTTTTTACCGCTGTGGTGTGCAGCTTCTTGTACCGTTGGAACAAAGCCACCCACCAGTACGAGAGTAAGAACGATGTGGAGGCTATTCGAGCAGTAGATCCAGGGTTTCCCTCTATAATTTCTATGATGGCGCTGTTCTTTTGGGGGATTTACCTCTGGGTGCTTGCTTGGGGCTGGAAAGGCGTAGAATTTACCTCTATAACGATACTGCTGCGTTATACTCTGTTTTTACTGCCTGGAATCATATTGGGTCCGTTTCAGTTTTTTTACTTCAAGCGCCTTTCTAAAATTCGAAACTTTGTCTTGAATTACCACGCAGCCAACCCATAAGCCTCTTTGTTCTGAAATACTAACGAAATCCTAAAATTGAGGGCCTTTCTGGCCTTGCTCCAACTTTGGCATTAATTATAGCGTATACTAACTGGGATTCCCTATAGGCGGCTAAAAAATTTAATTTAACTTTGCTGCTTGATCAGACTTTTAGAACTACGATATGCTATTTATGACGCGCTTGATTTGGTTTTGGTTGCTAATTTTTGTTTCGCTTTCCTTTCGGGGACAAGCGCAGGTTTTTGATACGCCGCCATCCCCCGAATTGGAAGAAGACAGTTCTAGAATTGATATCATCAACATTGACAAATACAAAGAGCGCAGTACCGATCGCGGTGTTTTTCGAGAATTGGTAGGCAATGTACACTTGAAACAGCAAAACATGTATTTGTGGTGCGACTTGGGATTTATTTTTCCTAACAAACAGATTGAAGCTTTCGACAATGTGGAAATGCTGCAAGACGACAGTATTCGCATTTTCTCCGATACGCTTTATTACGACGGCATGACCCGCTATGCGCGTTTGCGCCAAAACGTAGTGTTGACCGATACCAGCCTGAATTTATTCACGGAAAAACTTAACTACGACCTCAATACGCGGATGGCTTACTTTCCTGAACAGTCGCTGATCGAAAGTGATTCCTCTATCCTAATTAGCAAACGCGGTACTTACAACGCCAATACCAATGAAGCTTATTTTTTAGATTCGGTTCGCATTACCAACCCCAATTACAAACTCACTGCCGACTCCCTCGCCTTCAATACGCAAAGCGAAATTGCCACCTTTCTCGGGCCAACGCTGGTTTATAACGAGGACAAAGTGGTGTATTGTGAGGATGGGTATTACGACAGCCAAAACAATTATGCAGAGTTGTATAAGAATGCGCGGTTTGAGAATTATGAAAATGGCAAAGAGGAAATTGCAACAGGCGATACCATTATTTACGATGGGCGCTACGACCGTTATTACCTCATTGGCAATGCCCATTTTGAAAACAAAGAACAACAGGTGGACGCGGATACCATTGTGATGGAAGGGGAAACCGAACAGTATTTTTTTTACGGCGACCCCCAATTCAAAAGCAAGGACACTACTAGCAACCAACGTATTAAAGCGCTTAACTCAGATTACGATGCGATCAACAACACCATGCTTTTTCGAGGAGACGTAGTGGTTTACGAAGGTTCACAAATTATAACTACGGATAGTTTAGATTACAACACCGAAGACAAAAACGGCATAGCGCGGGGCAAGGTGGTCTGGATTGATACAGCCGCCAATTTACGCATTGATTGTGGCGAAGCCTACTACAACGACAGCACAGGGTATTTGCTGGCCAAACAAGAGCCGATGCTCACCACCCTGATTGACCGCGACAGCCTTTGGCTGCGCGCCGATACCTTGATTTCGCTGCCCGATACGGCGTTTCCCGAACAGCGCAATTTGTATGCGTTTTACAACGTGCGCGTGTTCAAGTCCAATATGCAGGCGCGCTGCGATTCGCTGTTTTACGATGCGGTGGATTCTACGTTCGAATTGTACGACGATCCCAAACTCTGGGTAGATGAAAATCAATTTACAGCCGATACGGTAAAAATGCGGTTGAAGGAATCCAAATTGCACCAAATTTTTCTCAAAGAACGCTCTTTAGTAGTGAGCACCAAAGAAGATACATTTTTTAACCAAATCAAAGGCCACAACGCCGTTGCGCAGTTTGAAAAGGGAAAATTGCAAACCATGGACGTAACTAAAGAAGGCGAAACGGTTTATTACGCTACCGATGATAAAGGCGCGTACATGTTTGTCAACGACATAGATTGCGAGAATATGACGTTGTATTTTATAGAATCAAACCTCAACCGCATCAACTACCGAGGAAAACCCAAAGCCGTGGTCTACCCCATGCACCAAGTAGATCACAAAACGTTGGAATTAGAGGGGTTTAGGTGGGAAGACAGCTTGCGCATTCGCAGTAAGTACGAACTTTGGGGAGTTCCTGAGCCCGAACCTGTTGTAGACACGGTATTGATAGACAGCTTGAACCAAGATAGCCTTTCTATGGACAGTTTATTAATAGTTTCTACTCTACAAGATAGCCTAATAGCAACCGCAGACAGCAGTACTACCCGCAGCAAGGGCAACAAGATGGGCCGTTCCAGTAAAAAGAAAGGTAAAAGAATAGGTACCACCAACAACCAAGAAGCCATAGAGAACAGTGTGGAGAAGAAAAAGAAAAGAACTAAAAAAAACAAAATGAAACAAACCACCACAGAAGATCCGCCCACCAACAAAAAGTAAGGGCGTATTGCATACGCTCAACACAGAGCATACGCCCACCAGCCAGCCATCACCCCACAAAAAAACCAAGTATGCACACCACCATATCCACCCAAAAACTGCTACAGGCCCTGCAGGAACCAGCCCTGCTACTCAACCCACAAGGAAAGATACAACAGGTCAACGACGCCTTAGTACAATTGCTAGACTACAGCGCCGACGCACTGCAAGGACAACATTTTGATTGCCTTTGTCAACATCCCAGTGTTGCCCAAGCACTGTCTCTCGACTGGCAGAGCGCCATTCCTTTTAGCCAAGAATGGCTGTTTCACAAACAAGATGGAGAAGCACTTTCGTTGCGCTGTAGTGTGCATTGTTTGGTACACGGCGAGGCAGCTATTTATTTAGTGTTGCTTATCCCACGCACAGAGCAGCCGCCACTCAACGACTATTTGGCGAAAGCCGAAGCCCATTTGCAAGCAGCGGTCAACCACCGCGAGCGCGATTTGCAACAGGCCTTGGAACGGTTGAAGCAACACCAGCGCGATTTGGAACAGGAAATTCTAGAGCGGCAAGCGATGGAGCAGCAATTGTTGGCGGCAAAAGCCAAAATACAGAGCGCCTTAGACCGTGCGCGTGAACTGAGCGACCTCAAAACGCGTTTCATTGCTACAGCTTCGCACGAATTTCGCACCCCTTTGAGTAGCATTTTATCCTCGGCGGCCCTTATAGAGCGCTACACCACGGCCGAGCAGCAACACAAACGCCTCAAACACGTCAATCGCATCAAATCCTCGGTTAATAACTTAACGCATATCCTAGAGGATTTTTTATCCTTGTCTTCTTTAGAAGAAGGCAAAGCGCCAAAGCACGTACAAGAGTTTGATTTAAAGACTTTGGTAAAAGCTGTTTTAAGTGAAGTTAACGTAATGGCAAAAGCCGAACAACAATTGCACTGGCAACACGAAGGCGATGACAATGTCTTGCGCACCAATGCACAAGCCCTGAAAAACATCCTACTCAACCTCCTATCCAACGCCATCAAATATTCGCCTGTAGGCGCTTCAATTCTTATAACAACAAAAACCAACGCCGAAGAAGTCCATTTGAGCATTCAAGACAACGGCATGGGCATTCCCAAAAATCAACAAAAATACCTCTTTTCCCGCTTTTTTAGAGCCGACAATGCGACCGCCATACAAGGAACGGGATTGGGGTTGTACATTGTCAAAAAATACTTAGAAGGCTTGGAAGGAAGCATCGAATTTGAAAGCAAAGAGGGAACAGGAACGACTTTTTATGTCCGTTTTCCGAAAAACAAAGCGCAATGAAGCAGATTCTAATAATAGAAGACAACCTAGAAGTACGGGAAAACATCGCAGAATTGCTGGAACTGTCGGGCTATGCCGTTTTGGAAGCAGAAAATGGAAAAGAGGGGGTCAAATCTGCGCTAGAATGGCTGCCCGATCTCATTATTTGTGACGTAATGATGCCTGTGCTAGACGGCTACGGCACGCTCAAAATTCTACAAAACAATCCCAAAACACAGCAAATCCCGTTCGTATTTCTCACCGCAAAAGCCGAGAAAAAGGATTTTCGAGCGGGTATGAATTTAGGCGCCGACGATTACATCACCAAACCGTTTACCGATGTCGAATTGTTAGAGGCCGTAGAGCTGCGCTTAGACAAACAAGAACGCCAAGCTCCTGCCCTCTCCAGTGCGCAAGCGAAAAGTTTCTTCAATCCCTCGCAGTACTTTCAAGAGCAACTGCCCAATTTTTTAGCACAACATGTAGTGCGTTCTTATCCCGCAGGGCACTTGTTGTTTGGGGAAGGCGATACGGCAGTAGCGCTGTACTACCTCCAAGAAGGCCGTTTGCAACGCAGCAAAAACACTGATTTTGGTAAGGAACTGACCCTAACCATCTACGGTGCGGGGGATTTTATTGGCTTGCCCGAATTACTTGGAGACAGTGCCTACTACAGCGCCGCTTACACTACAACTCCTTGCCGCTTATCGGTCATCCCCAAAACAGCGGTAGAAACGTGGATGGTAGAAGACGGCAGTGTTGCCCAACATTTTATGCGTTTGT
>CAYUZF010000089.1:0-1904 GCA_964449615.1 uncultured Aureispira sp. | reverse complement strand
AAAGTCGTAGAAAAGGATAAATTGCTGCTGCAAATGGCCTATAGTTCTGTGCGCAAACGCGTGGCCGAGGGGCTGTTGCGCTTGCATCGACAATACGCCTCTACAGCAACCAACACGATTTTTGAGCTGAATATAAGCCGCGAAGCATTGGCCAACTTGGTAGGCACCACCAAAGAAACGGTCACGCGCATGCTCAGCGAATTTAAAGAAGCAAAATGGATCACCTTAAAAGGCAGCCATTTAAAATTGGTGGATTTAGAAGCGCTAGCTACCGTTCCCGATTAGCAGCTTCATAAGGTTTGAAGCTTTTGTTTGGCAACATTCTGCTTTAGTTTGTTATTTTTGCCTGTGTACAAGCAAAACGATTTATTTGACCACCGTTTCCACTTATCCCCTCCAACTATGATTACTTGCAAGGACAAACAATTTGAACTGTTTTTAAGCAACGATGAGATTCAAGAGCGCTTAAAAGCACTAGCGTCGGACATCAACGCGCGCTATGCCGATAAAACACCTGTTTTTCTAAGTGTTTTAAATGGCGTGTTTAGAGTAGTGGGCGATTTGTTTCGTTACGTAGAAGTAGATTGCGCGGTTAGTTTTGTTAAACTTCAATCGTATTCGGGAACAGAAAGTACGGGCAACGTCAATACCTTGCTGGGTTTGGATATGGATTTGGAAGGTCGGCATGTGGTGTTGGTAGAAGACATTGTAGATACAGGCAAAACCTTACACGAATTTTTGCCCCAATTAAAGGCGCTCCATCCTGCTTCTATAGCTGTTTTTACGCTATTGACTAAACCTGAGGCGCTGCAATACGAAGTGCCATTGGATTATGTAGGCTTTGAAGTGCCCAATCATTTTTTGGTAGGTTATGGCTTGGATTACGATGGCTGGGGCCGACAACACAACGATATTTATCAGTTGGCTGAGTAGTTAAAAGAAGTCCACCAGCACCTTTCGCCAACGCTCGGCAGCTTTAGCGTTTTCCGCGTGGCGTGCCAGCGCATTGCAGGCCGTTTGTGCTTGGCGACGAACTTGGTCTTTGGGCGTTCCCATTACCACCGCTTTCATGTAGGCTTCCATAGCTTTTTGGTAACGCTCTTGCTGAAAATACAAGTCGCCCAACTGCAAAAAAACCAGCCGTTGATTGTCCGAAAAGCGCTCCAACTGTTCCAACAACAACACTTCTGCTTGGTCAAATTCGCGTTGTACCAGCAGCTGTTCAACCGCTTCTTGGTAATCCTCAGCATGCGCCAAAGAGGAAGCAAAACAAGCTTCAAATTCAGCAACAATCGCTTCTACCGAAGGCGTATCCTGCCAGCGGTAAAGGTGCAATTCGCCTTTAGCCGCCAATTCTATGGAGACCAACAACGGTTCTTGCTGTAGCGACAAATTGTTATTCTCAAAAAAATCAAACACCACCCAAAGCCCTTCTAACAATTGGTCAAAATTGGAAAATTGTTGTTGCAGTTGTTGTTGTTCGGTGGGTGTTGGTTCGGCTTTCGCCAATAATTGGTGCAGGTCGTCGAGCAATTGCAACGAGTGGTCGCTGCTTTCTAAAACGGGCAAGCCCTCGTACCAACTTTCGACCATTTCCAAGCTGTCCAAGAGGGCCCAGCGCAAGGTTTGCGGGTAAGCACTTGTGCGCGGCAATGCTTGCAGCATACGCCTGAGCAGGTAAACCGCTTTGGGAAAATGGCGCGTATAAAAGGCCGCCCCTGCCTGCCGCACAAAACCAATTGCCTGCTGCATTTATCTAATTCAACAATTCTTAAATAGCGCCTGTTATAAAATTGGCCACCAACTGCATATAAGCTTCAAAGCCCATCGCTAAAGGAACCGTACTGTGCTCGCCGCCTGGCACACGGCGTTTTACCAAATGCGCACCGCGGTAATTGCCGACA
>CAYUZF010000088.1:17209-19459 GCA_964449615.1 uncultured Aureispira sp. | reverse complement strand
AAACTTGATGCAGCAGCCGTTGAAACGCTTGCCCTTGCCCGCGCACTTAGAACTGTCGGAAGAATTGACCTCGGAGGAACAAGTGCAGTACCAACAAAAAAATCCCACCCAAGCACTCGATATTGAAAAGCACTCGCAGGGCGCTTTTCATGAGAAAAAACTCAAAAACACCAAAGTGAACCGCGCCCAAGAAAAGCGTTTAGCGCGCAAACGCGAGAAATACAATTCTAGAAAGCGGGGCGGAAAAAAATAGCTGGTCGAGCGTAGCCGAGACCAGCTATTTGTTTTGTTTGACTGGCGTTGGGCTAGCAATTGGCTACGTTTGACTAGCGTTTATTTTGTTAAGGCAATTGGTACAAAACCTCAAATTGCTCGCAAACTACCATTAAATCTTCTTCGGCTATTTCGCCAAAACTCGCCAAATCTTTGGCGAAAAAATCCCAGTGTTGTGCTTTCCAGAAGGTCAAACTTTGATCGCCTTCGCCCTCTTTCATGGCGTAGTCTTCGTCTACTTCGTTGAACGGCACAATGTCTACTTCTGTGGTGCGCAACAGGCATTGGGCTTCGCCTTCCCAATTGGTGAGAATGGCCATGTCGCCGACTTGGGGAATGGGAACTTGGTAATGTAAATAAGAGGCCAACGCGCCTGAACTGGCTGTTTTGAGCCCTGCTTTAACAAGCAAGACACAGGTATCGGCTTGCTCTTTGGTGGTTCCCAACGGGTAGGCGTCGGGCATAGATGTGTGGCTGTGTTCGATGTTTTCTGCTACAAAAGAAAACCATAGGGCAGGGACAGAAGGGTGAATTTGATCCGTCATAATACTAATAACAATTCGTAGGCAAGGCACAGTGGCCTCGCTGGTTTATTTTAAAGTTCCGTTGAGAATATTTTGTGCAATATTTTTGACTTGTGCGGGAAAATCCTTGCTGATGATCCACTGCAACGTGCGCGGGTTTTTGTGTGCGGGTTCGCCTTTGTTCGAGCCAAAATTAAAGACAATAACGCCGTCGGTATTGCGCACAAAGCGCTTGGTAAAATCAACTTGATCTTTGTCGTTGATAAAATCGTGTAAGGCTTGCACGTCGTTTTTAATAGGGGCGGGGGTTATTTGGTCGTCGCCGTCGATGTAATCAACACCTTCGTATTTCTGAATTTGGCCCCATAAAACGGCAGCGGTGGCGCGCGTATCGGCCATAGCATCGTGGGCGTCGGTCAATTGCTCGCCGCAGTAAAACTTGTAGGCGGCTTTGAGGGTGCGAGGCTCCATTTTATAAAAAATCTGCAACGCGTCTAACAAGCGGCGTCCTTTCATAGAAAAATTTAACCCCACGCGGCCAAACTCCTCCATCAGCATCGGAATATCAAAGCGGTTGGAGTTGTACCCCGCTAAATCTGACTCTTCCAAAAAGTCGTAGAGTTCTACTGCGTATTCTTTAAAAGTAGGCTGTTTGCGAACTTGGTCTACCGTGATGCCGTGTACCTTCAAAGCTTCGGCCTTGATGGGGTATTGCGGGTTGATTAGGTACTCTTTTTCGATGGGTGCGCCACCATCTTTGGGGTATTTAATCAATGCAATTTGCATGATGCGATCTTTGACCACATCTGAGCCTGTCGATTCTATATCAAAGAAAACAAGATCTTTGTCTAAATTAAAATTCATAATGAAGTTGTTTAAAAACCAGCCGCCAATTTCAACAGAAAGACAATACTAGTTAAATTTTGTTCTGGAGAGGAAGGATTATATGCGTTAAACCGTCATTTTCTTCCTCTTTACTGCGTAAAAAAAGCCCATCAAGTTCCTGTGTTTATGCCCAAAACCTTATATTTGTCAAGCTAGCCCCCTCCCAATAAGGAATATTCACCAGTCGTAAAAAATTATACCATACCAATGTCAAGAAAGCAATATAGAGGCCACGGAACGAGCCATGAGAAGAAAGTTACCCGTAAGGAACGCCAACAACAACTAAAAGAGCAGCGCGCTCAATTACCAAAGGAGGAAGTCGTTCCAACGGAAGAAGAGACGGCACAAATCAAAAATTTGGCGTTGTATTCTGTGATTGGAATCGGCCTGATTTTATTGTTGATGTACTGGATTTTTATCAATGGATAGGTTTTCATTGGCAGTAGTAGGGGGCAGCATCTCGGTGGTATTTGATGGTCTGTTGTCCCCTGCTACCAATGAATTCTAACATAAAATTAGCCTTCTTCTTTGGGAACGACCTCTGTTTGTTCGCCAAAATACTGTACGA
>CAYUZF010000088.1:15389-17199 GCA_964449615.1 uncultured Aureispira sp. | reverse complement strand
TCGTTGCGCGAAAATAGGTATCGGCCAACCCTTTGAGTGTTTGATACATAAACTTGTTCATCTCTCCGATTTGCAGCTCATTGGTCCACAAATCAATTTTGTACGTATCGCGAAATTCAGAATCAAACAACGACAAAAGCATGGCTTTTGATTCTTTGTAACTGGGCGTATCAGGAGAATCCTGTGCCTTCCATTCAATTTTTACAGGAACGTTGTTGGTGTCCAGACCAACGCGGCAAGTGATGTCGCTTGTTTTAACAACTTTATTTTCTTTGTCAGACATAATTCAGTATCAATTTACAAAATATACGCACAGTGCTACTGTTGTGTAGGTGGCGTTTGTGAAAGGCGCTTGGCCCGTGAATGTTGTTGTAAGGTGGCAGATTGCACTTTGGAAAGTCGTTGGTCAAAGCGCTGCAAGTCATAACGCTCTACCAAGTCTATTAGTTTAGTGGCATAGTTGGGATCGGTGGCGTAACCCGCTGCTTGTAACCCTTCGGCCCAAGCGCGCCAATCGTGCAGCGGCAATTGGAACAAGTTGGTATAATAGGGACGGGTGGTTAAAAAATCGGAATGGTCGCTGTAACTGGCCTGTGTGGTTTTGTAGCGTCTAAAGCAAGAAAAAGCGGGGTACATGCCGTTGCGCCGTGCGCTCCACTCGTAGCTGTACGCACAATGGCGGTCGTTGCCGTCCCAATGCGGATTGGCTTTTATACCGAAGTGGTTGTTGGCGTGTTGTGCCAATAAGCTGGTGCCAAAACGCGATTCCAAAATAGCTTGGCTCAAAGTAATGCTAGCAGGAATACGCGCCCGTTGCATTTCGGCGACGGCTAGCGCACTGTGTTGCTCTATGTAAAGTACAATACTATCGCGCAGTACCAAATCGCCTGCATCGCCCTCACCAAATAGGGTAGGCGCCAACGGAGATTGCCAGTAGACAAACAACCCATAACACAACAACGCAACTGCGAGCAATTTCCACATAACCTTATTGAATATCAGCGTCTGTTATTTCAAAAGTACACACTTGTTCGCTTCCTATTTCCTTGAACGTCCAGTCTTCTTCCTTTCTCAAATCTTTGAGCAGGCGCATTTGGCGGCTGCTGTCAATTTCTACATCAATAGAGTCATCGACTACGACGCAGCCCTGTGGGCCATAAACCACACTTCCCTCTTCCGCAAAATATAAAATTTCTTTGTTTTCGAACGGCAGAACCGTAACGGTATCGCCGTAAGTACCTCGGTTGTAGATTTCAAAAAAATAAAAACTAAGCGTTTTATCCGTCTGGTTGTCAATCCGCTTAATGTAAATGCTGGAACGTCTGTCGCAAGCCGATAGCACAAGCAGCCCTAAGAGTAAAAAGAAAAGAATACGCGGGAACATAGCTGGATTTTGAGGTGAAGAAAGGAGGACGGAATTTAAGTAAAGTAAAAACGTTCCGAATACATTCGGAACGTTTTTACTTTGATCCTCGATATACCTTAGCTAGAAGCGGTACGCCTGCAAAGGTACGGACTGTTGGGATATTTAGGTAGAGAAGGCTTGTGTTTTTGTTGTAAAAAGCCCCTTTTTGGTGCTAGTCTTTTTGGAAAATATAGGTAAAAATATCGTCCTGACCCTTGTAGAAACCTTCCAAAACAATTTCGCCGTCGGCCTCTACAACTGCTGTTTTGAAATCTTCCAAATTGCTTACAGGTTCTTCGTTGACGGAAGTAATAACAAAATCTTCTTCCATATTGGTAGGCTCAATCAAGCCATCTCTAAGTACCTTAGTTACCAAAATACCATCGGAAACGCTGGCTTCGCTGG
>CAYUZF010000088.1:13684-15379 GCA_964449615.1 uncultured Aureispira sp. | reverse complement strand
CTGGTGTTGAGGTTGCGCGCCTCAATGCCCAAATCTTTGAGCAGTGTTTTCTTAGATGCCAAGCGTTTGTCGCTGCGTTTTTGGCCTAAGGTGGTGGTATTGGAGCTATTTTTCAAAACCACGTCGGTAGATTTCAATTCCCCAGCGCGCAAGAAAATAACGCCTACTTTTTCTCCTGGACGGAAAAGCCCTACTTGTTCTTGCAATTCGGGAGAGCTTTTGACGGGAATGCCATTGACTTTGACAATCACATCGCCGCGCTCCAAACCTGCTTCTTCTGCTGCACTTTCTTGTATGTACACCCCATCCATAGATTCTAGGGCATTTTCATCGGCAATTTCATCCGAAATATCGCGAATGGTCACGCCCAAAAATCCCCGTTGCACTTCTCCAAACTCTATCAAATCGCTCATGACTTTTTTCACCAAGTTGGAAGGAACGGCAAAAGAGTAGCCTTCGTAGCGACCAGAGCGCGTGATGATAGCGGTATTGATTCCGATTAAGTTGCCTTCTGTATTGACTAAAGCGCCGCCACTGTTACCAGGATTGACCACCGCATCGGTTTGAATAAAGGATTCAATATCGTAAGCGCCGTCTAAAATATCTATGTTGCGTCCTTTGGCGCTGACAATTCCCGCTGTTACGGTAGACGTTAGGTTAAAGGGATTGCCTACGGCCAATACCCATTCGCCCACAAATACCTCATCGGAATTGCCAAAAGCCAACATGGGTAATTTAACAGCTTTCAGGTCGCGTTCTTTTATTTTGATAACGGCCAAGTCCGTTGTTTTATCGGTACCAATAATGGTAGCTTCGTAGGTGCGTTTGTTGTTTAAGGTGACGGTTACCTCTTTGGAGCCACTAATTACGTGGTTGTTGGTAACAATATAACCATCTTCGGAAACAATGACACCAGAACCCGACGCTTCTGCGCCGAACATACGTTCATAGGGATCGCCACTGCTGCTGTGTATGTGTACCACACTCGGACGCACCAAATCGGCTGCATCTTTGAACGAAGTAACTTCTGTAATTTCAGGATGGAAATTGGGGTGTTTGACATGCTTGGCGTACGAGCTTTCCTTGATAATCACATCCCGAACAGGCGAGTAGGGTTGTTCTAGGTAGAACTTGTAGGCGCCTAAAGTTAGTGCTGAACTCAACAGGGAAATGGCCAAAATGGTGATAAATTGTTTCATAAAAATTACTGTTTTTATGGAATGTGAAGTCAATCCGCCTGCAACGTACTATACTTCGTAAATTAGGGATGTCAGTTGGTTGGTTAAAGGAAATAGGGTAAGTGATCTGTGAGCGATCAAATCAACAACAACCAATTTTCAAAAATAAAAAATAGCTGTTCATAAAGCAACAAGAATTCCTTATAATTGGTTACTATACCACTTCAATAATTGTACTAAAAACAGATTTCTCAGCCCTTTGCGAATCAAAAAAATTGTTGAAGTGACCAATTTTTATTCCAGCAGGCCAAAAGTACAAAAGGGATTGTTTGCCGAAAGGCGATAGGAACCAACTATTCAGAGCTTGTTATACGTAAGATAATTAATAAAGTTGACTTATGCAGAAAGAAGATGACGAAAGACCGTTTTCAGAACTGAGCCGAGCCGAGCGCCGAGCAAAGGCTAGAAAGCTGCTTTTTGGAACCGATAAAGACGAATACATCGGCAATATGTGGGG
>CAYUZF010000088.1:2707-13674 GCA_964449615.1 uncultured Aureispira sp. | reverse complement strand
CGATGGAGCCAGACTCGCGCAGGTCGCTCATGCGGGGCTGGCGTTTTTCCTTTTTCTCTTTTATTGGCTTGGTACTCGTGGGCTTACTCGCTTGGTATGGGATTTATACAGGAAAAATAGATGCGGAAAAAATGAAAGAGGACAGCGGTACTTCTATCTTTCAGACGCCCGAGATAGAGCGCCCCAACAGCGCCGTTAAAGATTCGTTAAAGTAGCTTGCAACGCTGCTATTGTTTGGCGGCAGGAGCCCCAATAGTAGATTGAGTGGCCAGCCATGCCTTTATGTCATATTCGTCGGGATGGTACAGCAGGCCGCGCACCTCGTAGCTGTCGTCCAATTCCAATAACAATTCTAAGTAGATCCCGCGCCCTTTGCGTTCTTCTTCGTAGTCGATGCGAACGACGTTGGATTTCGGAATGATGTGGTAATGGTCGGGTAGGCGTTCAAAATAATACTCGTCGGTAATTACGATGCCGTATTTGGATTGTCGGGGATTTTTTAAGACTTCTTTGAGGTGTTGGCTGTGCTTGAAATACTGGCGCAACAGCAACACCGTTACGCCCACCAAAGTCGCCCAAAAAACAAGGCTGGCAATGCCAACCGCATCCATTTGAGCGTAGTAATTGGTTTCCATTAGCAGCGTATAAATAAAGATGAACAGACACACGGCGCTCATCCCCAAACAATAGGCCAAACTCCGCTGTTGGTTTTGGTACAAATAATTAGCATCCGTTGGCAAAAACGTCCCTTCAATTTGTGCTACTTTTTGCTGGTCTAGTAGTCGCAAAAACGTCAAAGCTGCCAATCGTATTTCTTTATTGGATTTCATAGTAGCGATAGAAATAAAGTATTGTTCGGTACAAAGCTTAGAAAGTGGAGACAAAGATAGGAAAATTTTGGCTGCTCTACGCTGTGTTTTAAAGGCTGTTTTGCGGTTTGGGTAGCCAGTTCAAGACTAATAGTTGTGCCAGCACTAGCATAGTTCTAGAAAAAAAACTAAATTGTTGCATAGCATCCCCGAATACAACAAGTTGCCTTTTTATATCATTGCCGCAATACGCTTCGTTAACACTATGAACCAACCATCTATTCCTTCCAATTTTCGCATTGGAATTCTTGCTATTGTTCTAGGCAGCACCCTCGGTTGGGTGGCGTGTAATTCGCCCAATCCTATAGAGAAAAAACCATTCGTTCTACAGCCCATCTCAAAAGGGCCTTATCAACTAAAAACAGGCGTAGACACACTTGTTTACACCTTGTATTACAAAGCGGCTTACGAGCATAATCCCGACGAGTACAGCCAAAGCGACAGTACAACCATTCAATTTTGGTATCCTTTAATTGATTCTTCGGCACCCGAAGCGGTAAGAACGCGGATCAACGCGCAGATACAGGCTATTTTGTTACAGGAAACCCCTTATCAAACTGTAGAAGAACGTTTGGAGGGCTTTATTGCAGAATTTAAAGTGCATAAAAAGGACATGCAGGAATTCAATTTACCTTCGAGCAACTGGGCTTTTGATATGCGGTTGTCGGTATTGACCAATACACCTACTGTGTTGGCCTTGCGGGTGGATCAATTGGAATTTACGGGTGGGGCACACGCCAACAGTTGGACGCGGTATAGAAATTACCATGCGCAATCAGGGCAAGAGTTACTTTTGAAAGATATTTTTTGGGAGCGGACTCAAGACGCGTGGTTGCCGCTGGCTCGGGCGGCATACTGGCAAACGTGGCAAGCACAGGACAGCAGCCAACGAGCTGCGTCAAACGAGCGCGACACCAGCGATTTTGTACTGCCCCGCAATTTTTCGATTGGTACCGATGGGCTGCATTTTTATTACGACCCTTACGATGCCGAGGCTTACGCGCTTACCGCCCTATCTTTTTCGCTGTCTTACGACGCCCTGTTGCCTTATGTAGATACGACGGTTTTACCGTTAAGAGAGGGAATACAATAAAAAGGAAATACTTCAAAGGAAACAGCTTTCACAAAAAAAGCTCTTTCGACCAAACGAAAGAGCTTTTGCATTATCTTATAGTAAAATGCACTAGGCAAATTACTTAACTGTTTTGCCATTGTTAGCGGGTGCTGCTGGAGCATTTGCTGGAGGCGCTACCGTACCGAAGATCTTTAGACGGGTCGTTGCGTTGTCTACAGAGTTGGTCGTCAACGTAACGTATTTGGTCATTGCACCTGTGCGTTTGGTATCGTATTTTACTTTGATAAATTCGCTTTGACCAGGCATGATGGGTTCTTTTGGATAAGAAGGAACCGTACAGCCACAACTGCCTTTAGCCGCAGAAATCACTAGGGGCGCGTTGCCCGTGTTGGTAAACTTGAAGAAGCGGTAACCCGTAGACGCGTTTTCAATGTTGCCATAATTCCACTCCATTGCGTTGGTGCCAGGTTGGTCAAAAGCTGCGCCTGCCTTTTCGTCAGCATTGACACCTTTGGTGTAATCACCGCCTTCGTAAGGAACAAAAGTCATTTGTTGAGCAAAAGCGAAAGAAACAGTAGCTAGTAAGATAGCCATCAAAGAAATAACGTTTTTCATTGGTATTAAATTTGTTAGACAGAATTGTTGTCGATTATTAGATTATAATTTGTAGGAAAAAGAGCAACTAGTTGAACATGTTTTTCTCTTTGGCAGGGGTTGCAGGGGCTTCTGCCTCTACCAAGCCTTGAATTTTCAAGCGTGTAGTCGTATTTGAAATTGCATTAGTCGTTAAGGTAACATATTTTGTGTAGCGGCCAACACGTTTGGTATCATATTTTACTTTGATATAACCTGCTTCGCCTGGCATAATCGGCTCTTTTGGATAAGAGGGAACCGTACAACCACAGCTGCCTTTAGCCGCAGAAATCACCAAAGGCGCATCGCCCGTATTCTTGAATTTAAAAAATCGAACCCCCGTGGAAGACTGCTCGATCGTGCCATAGTCCCAAACTGTAGCGTCTTCGCCCGTTTGGCTCAATTTAGCACCGCTTTGCTCATCGGCGGTAGCCAAATCTTTGGCACCTGCTTTCTCGCTCTGGTACGCTTCAAAGTGGATGTCTTGTGCAAAGGTCATGGATGCTGCCGCCAAAAGTACGGCCATTAGAGAGATGATCTTTTTCATTTGGTATCAGTTTTATTGGTCAGAATGGTTAACCTCGTTAAGAAACAATTTGATTAGATGACCATACAAGTGTACAACGAAAAATTGAAACCTGCAAGTATGTCAACTAAAAATTTAGTTATAGACTTAAAAAAGCCAAAAAAACGCTATAAAAGCTAATTTTTTAGCGCTTTCAACTTCTCTTTTGCAACTACTGTGCCTTTTTTAAGATGGGTAATAATTTCTTTAGAATCTTCTGGATAAACGACCGTCAAGTAGTGGAGAAAGCGAAGGGTTGGAATATTGTATCCCGCTATTGTATGTTAATTGGCGTATGGCAACGAGTATTTATTCAATCAAGAAAGGGATGAAATAGGGCAAAATTTGTGGCAGCTTTATTTGGACATCCTTTCAATGACGACCAACTTTCAACTGATTGTATGGCAGTTGGCTTAGTGTCTAGTACTTGTGCTTTTTTGACTTTGCTCGTTTCATCATCAACTTGATAAGCGGTTAAGACACCGCGCCGCCCGTCGGCGGGGTAAGAATAGCTATTCTTATAGGAGGAGTTGGAGAAGCAGTTTGGCGTTTTGTTGGATGGTGATACAGTTTCAAAAATTAGACGGTAGGAGTGATAGGTTGAATCTTATTGGATAGTTTTTTTAGGGTAGAAAAATCAGGCCCAGCAGCAGCTTGCTTTTATTTGCTACAGCGCTTTTTTTGATTAATTTTTACAATAGCTTCTTACGCTCGGATAAATTGTTATATTTTTGCACCCATAAAAGGCGAGCTGGCGATTAACTTTTCTACTTCCATCTTGTTTAGAAGTTTTGCCACTAATTCAAGTGCCGCCTAATTTAGAGCCATTTTATCCGAAGCAGCAGGCTTGTCGCATTGTTCAAATAATAGCCTATTTGTATAGCTATATAGGATAGAAAAAGCTGTTCCAATTAAAAATAAAAGCAACATGAGCCAAACCAAACTAGAGCAAAATTCCTCGACGTATTCCGATGCTTACCAGCAAGAAGCCTTAGAAGATTTTAGAACGGCTTGTATCAGTCGCCAAGTAAGTTTAATGGGGCGTAAAGAAGTGTTGACAGGCAAAGCCAAGTTTGGAATCTTTGGTGCGGGCAAGGAAATTGCCCAGGTAGCGATGGCTAGAGCCTTCAAAAAGGGAGATTTTCGTTCGGGCTACTACAGAGGGCAGACCTTTATGCTAGCGGCGGGCTTGGCTACGGTAGAAGAATTGTACGCCCAGTTGTACGCCCACGCCGATCCCGAACACGAACCGTTTTCAGCAGGTCGACAAATGAACTCTCACTTTGCTACCCCGCTCGTTGACGCGCAAGGGGAGTGGTTAGAGCACAAAAACTTAAAAAACGTCAGTTCGGATATCTCTCCTACAGGTGGTCAAATGGCTCGGGCGTTGGGCTTGGCCTTAGCTTCCAAAAAGTATAGACATTCTCCTAATTTGGCAGAAGGTACGCCTTTTTCGGAGCGTGGCAACGAAGTTTCTTTCTGTTGTATCGGAGATGCTAGTACATCGGAAGGCGTCTTTTGGGAAAGCCTCAACGCTGCTGCGGTGATGCAGGTGCCTCTAGCCGTATTTGTATGGGACGATGGTTACGGTATTTCAGTGCCTAAAGAATACCAGACGACCAAAGGTAGTATTTCAGAAGCTTTGGCGGGTTTTCAGCCGCAAAGCAGCGACGAAAAAGGCATGGATATCCACAAAACTAAAGGTTGGGACTATGCCCATATGCGCAGCCTTTTCGCCGAGCAAGTCGAAGCCGTACGCGAAAACCACCGCCCTTGTTTGTTCCATGTAGAGGAAGTAACCCAACCACAAGGCCACTCTACTTCTGGCTCCCACGAGCGCTACAAAGACAAAGAACGCCTCCAATTTGAGAAAGAGATGGACGGCATTGTTCAGATGAAAGCTTGGCTTATAGAACAAGGTTGGGCTACGGAAGAAGAACTGACCGATATTGAAAAACAAGCTAAGAAAGACGTCCGTGCTGCCATTAAGCAGGCTTGGGCTAATTTTAATGCACCCATAAAAGCGCGTTTGGAGCAAGCCATGAGTTTGTTGCAACCACTGCAAGAGCAATTTGCACAGGAAGAGGGCATTGCCAACATTATCAACAAACTCTCCAGCAGCATTGATCCTACGCACAAAGATGTGTTGCGCGCTGCTCGACAGGTCTTGCACCTTGTCAAAGACCAACAACACGCTACCGTAACGGCTTTGACCGATTGGGTGCAGCAAGGCATGGAAGAATTCAGAGATACGTATACCAGCAGATTGTACAGCGACACACCCTATGCGGCTCGCAAGGTAGCTGTTGTGCCAGTAGCCTACGCCGATGAGGCTCCTTTAAAAAATGGCTCAGAGATTTTAAACGCTTGTTTCGATGCGCACTTAGCTAAGAATCCAAGCATTTTTGCGTTTGGGGAAGACGTGGGACAAATTGGCGATGTGAACCAGGGCTTTGCAGGTTTGCAAGAAAAACACGGAGAATTGCGTGTTTTTGATACGGGCATTCGAGAGTGGACGATTATGGGCCAGGCGATTGGAATGTCAATGCGTGGCTTGCGTCCAATTGCAGAAATTCAATATTTAGATTACTTGATTTATGCTTTATCGGCTTTATCGGATGATTTGGCAACGGTGCGTTACCGCTCCAATGGCATCCAGCAAGCACCTGCCATCATTCGTACTAGAGGCCACCGTTTGGAGGGCATTTGGCATTCAGGTTCACCGATTGGTTTGTTGCTCAATAGTTTAAAAGGGATCTGTCTTTTGGTGCCCAGAGACATGACTCGTGCAGCAGGTTTTTACAACACTATGCTTCAATCGGATGATCCTGCCTTAATTATTGAATGCTTGAACGGCTACCGTCTCAAAGAAAAATTACCGAGTAACGTAGCCGAGTTCACGGTGCCCGTTGGAGTGCCTGAAATCTTGCAAGAAGGCAACGATGTTACTTTGGTTACTTATGGCTCTAGCGTTCGCATTGCTCAAGAGGCCATCAGTCGATTGGAGGCAGAAGGTATTTCGGTAGAATTGATTGATGTTCAATCGTTGATGCCGTTTGATGTAGAGGGGCAGATTGGGAAGTCGTTGCGCAAAACCAATCGTTTGGTGTTGTTGGACGAAGATTTTAAAGGAGGGGCTACCGCCTATTTGTTGCAAAAGATCTTGGTGGAGCAGAAAGGTTATTATACCCTCGATGCGGAACCCGTCACCATTGCAGCGGCAGATGTGCGCCCAGCCTATGGGTCGGATGGAGATTACATCATCAAACCAAGTGTAGAAGATGTATTTGAACAAGTATATGCTTTGATGCACGAATCTAATCCCAGCGCATTTCCACCCTTATATTTTATGTAAGCGCACTTATTTTGTAATTAGTTAGACAACTTTGCGAATTGTTGTTTGTTTATAAGGGCATCCATTAGAAAACGCATTTTCTAATGGATGCCTCTTTTATTAATAAATGGTTTCGCGCCTCTCCTCAAGTAGTGAACGAAACACTATAGTAGTTATTATGAAGACAAACAGCAGCACCCTATCGACGACTGTACTAGTAGGCAGCATCGTATTATTGAGTAGTTTATTAATGGCTTTTATGCCGAAAACCGAAGAAGAAACAGGAAAAGTAAGCCTGGTTTTTAGCAACGTTAAAACTAGCAAAGGCAATCTTATCTTGGGTTTGTACAAAGACCACGCTTCTTTCAAAAAGGAAGAACCTTACAAAATGATTTCCATTCCCAAAGACAATTATAACCAAAAGCAAGTAAAGGCAGAAATTACGTTGCCAAAGGGAACGTATGGAATTGCAATGTTGGACGACGAGAACAACAATGCAAAAATGGATTACAGCTTTGGCTTTCCCAAAGAAGGTTTTGGCTTTTCCAATTATTACCACAAGGGTTGGAGCAGACCCGATTTTAGTAAGTTTGATTTTTATCACAATGGACAGCATTCTACCGTAAAAATAACCGTACAATATTTTTAAGAGAACGCTTGTTGGAGCAGTGCCAATTTGAATGATTACTTTGTATTTTAAAAATGGGGAGCAAGATATATTGCGAGATTTTGAAACCTTACAAACTTCCAATCCCCAATTGGCGAAGGTCTATTGTGTAGATGCTACTCCGACGGAGTTAGAGGCGCTGCAACATTTTTTTGAGCTGGATTTGGCCATTCTGTCCTCTGTGGAGGATATAGAATTGAGCTCCCATTACAAACGAACCACTGAGCAACTGGCCTTTAATATAAATATTCCTCGTTTTTCGGAGGATATTCAGTTTGAGGAAGAAGAGTTTGTGGTGGTAATCAGAAAAGAGGTGTTATTCTGTTTTTTGAGTGCTTCGGTGCGGCAAGTGTTAGAAGCTTACCAGCAATTGGAAGTCCCTTTGGAGGAGGCGCAGCAAACGGGGCATTGGACGGCATTTTTTACACAAATTGCGATTATTTCTGATTATTATGCAGATTTGACCGAGCTGATTACCAGTAAAATAAAAGGCCTGTACATCGATTTATTGTCCAAGCACAATTACGAGGAAAAAGATTTGGATTTTATCACCGTACTCAAACTCAACAACCACCTCATAAAATCCTCGCTCAACCGTTTTCAGCGCATTCTTCTACTGCTGGAAAAGAGCAACATGCACCGTGCAGCACAGGCACCTTTGCAATTAGAACTACAAGATTTGATCGTAGTATCCGAGCATGTACAATACAATTTTGACCGTTTAGATGGCTTGAAGGACAACATCAATATTAAAATAGACCTAGAGCAGAACAAGATTTTCAGAACGTTGACGGTGATCACTGTTTGTATTTCCTTGCCAACGTTGGTGGCGGGCATCTATGGTATGAACTTTACAAATATGCCCGAGCTGGATTGGCGCTACGGCTATTGGTTGGTGTTGGGGGTTATGCTGTTTCTATTTTTGGGGGCGTTGTGGTTTTTTAAGTATAAAAAATGGATTCGCTAGGTCATCAAAAACAGATGGAAGTTGTTTTTTGACAGAAATAGACAAGTTGTTGTTAAATAGTTGCTATCTTAGCTGTATGAACGACTTGCCAAACATCGACCAAATTCGCACCATTACTTGCGAGCATATACAAATTGCTGCTTCTATAGAAACAGTGGTTCAAGACGCCCATAGTATTTATTATCCCAGCAATGTGCTGATGTATGTACAGCGCGGCCAACTCAATTTACAGTTGCAACACGAATTGCACAGTATTGGACGTGGGCAGTTTGTATTGGTTCGAAAATACACCCACGGGCAGTGTTTCAAAACGTGGACCAGTGAAGAGGGGGGCGCTCAAATGGTGGCGTTTGTGTTGCAAGATAATTTTTTACACAAGGTCTTGGAGCAACAGCCTTTTGCCCCTGCTGCATCGCCCAGTCAAGCTCGGTTGTTTGAGTTGCCCCAACACGGATTGCTGCAAGCGCTCATGGAATCTATTTGGACGTATATTGCGCAGGATGTTCAATTAGACAAAGCCATGATCGAGCTTAAAACGCTAGAAGCTTTGCTGGCCATAGGCCAGGCCCGCCCAGCGTTGTTGCCCGTTCTCAAAGCCTACTCGCAAAAAGAGCGCGCCGATTTGGAGCAGTTTATGCAACATAATTACCAATACAACATTCCCCTAGAGCAGTTGGCGCGAATGTCGGGGCGCAGTTTATCGACTTTCAACCGCGAATTTAAACGCCTATATCAAAGTAGCCCCCACCAATGGATTAAGCGTCAACGACTTGAGTTGGCAAAGCGCTTGTTGTTGCAAACGGATAAAATGCCCTCTGATGTTTATTTAGAGGTTGGATTTGAAGATTTAGCACACTTTAGCCGTTCGTTTAAGCGCCATTTTGGGAAAAATCCTTCACAAATGAAACGTTTAGTAAGTTAAATGACATGGGACTTTAGCATTGAGGGTGGACATTCAACCACCGTTCGACAACGGTTGTTAAAAGGAATTACAAAGGAGTGGACGTTGCAACGCGAGACACAAATCAATCTATTGGCATACTACCAAATGGAGGGTTTTAACGCCGTGTTTTTTAAAGAGTTGACCAAAACACTCTACTGTACAAAAGGCTGGTACAATACGCAAGTTTTGGAACAGTTGGGGTTTCAAGAACAGTACGAACGCCGTTATAAGATGATGAACGTTGCCCTCAACCAACTTTTTGCACACTGGTTGGAGCAGTTTCGCACCGCCAAAGGAAAACCACTGAAAGTATGCGACAGCAGTGCGTTTTTAGACAAAGAAATGTTGACGGAATTGGTGGACTGGATTGTACTCTGTGGGTTGATCCTCGATGGTCAAGTCCTTCCTAATTATTACAAGAATAGACAACCTGCCTTACTCGAAGAAGCCCAGCGCTACTGCCCTCGGGTTCAAACGTACAAAGAAATGCAAGCCTTTGTTTTTGAATTGCCCACCTACCTAAGATTCCAAGAAGCGTTGCGTACTTGCCTTTACGATTGCTTCTATTGGTACAATTCCTACTAAAAATACCTGTGACTGTTTTTGACAAGTAAATTGATTGTTTTGAACAAACTGCAAGGGAAAACTTGCCGTACTTTTGTATCGTACAAAGGAGCAACGTCTCCCATTAGCGCGTACCGTTTGTGTATGGAGTGAAATCGAAATATACAAGCAGTACGCTGTCAAAACAATCCTTCTTTACAATGAACAAGAACAAAGTAGTTTTAATCACAGGTGCCTCTTCTGGAATAGGAAGAGCCACTGCTTTACAACTTTTACAAGAAGGCTACACCGTTTACGGCGTGGCGCGCCGCATAGAGAAAATGGCCGACCTAAAAGCGAAAGGCATGCACGCGCTGGCTATGGACATCACCAAAGACGAAGATGTTGTGCGTGTAGTTAATACCATACACCAACAACATGGCGGGGTAGATGTATTGGTCAACAACGCAGGATTTGGCTTGTACGGTGCCGTCGAAGATACTTCTATGAAGGACGCGCGCTACCAGTTTGAAGTCAATATTTTTGGTCTGGCGCGCTTGACGCAACTGGTGTTGCCGTATATGCGTGCGCAAAAAGCGGGTACGATTGTCAACATCTCTTCTATGGGGGGCAAAATTTATTTTCCGCTGGGCGCTTGGTACCACGCCACCAAGCATGCCTTAGAAGGCTGGTCGGACAGCTTGCGCTTAGAATTGAAACAATTCAACATCAAGGTAGTAATCGTAGAACCAGGCGCAATTGCCTCTGAATTTGGCGATGTAATGGGCCCGCAAATGCTCGAACGCTCTGGCAGTGGCGCTTACCGCACGCTAGCAAACAACATGGCCGCCGCACTTAAAAAGTCCTACGAAGAGGGCGGAAGTTCTCCAGCTTCTGTCATTGCAACGGTCATTGCTAAAGCGTTAAAAACAAACAAGCCCAAAACGCGCTACGCCGCAGGCAAATACGCCAAAACAATGCTGTTTTTAAGACACTGGTTGAGCGATGGTTTGTTTGATAAAGTAGCAATGGGAACGGCTAAGTAGCGGAAGCCGTCATTGAAATAGCCGTTGGGAAAATAGAGCTTTTATTGGATGGGGCAACACATATTGGTATTGGTCTACGTTGTAAGGATAAGCGCATGCTGATTCACTCAACCCTTATTTTTATGAAACGACTAGCGACCTACGTTGTACTATTTATTGTATTCAATTCCTCGTTTGTAGAAGCACAAAACATGCATTATTACGGTGGTGATACAACCAACAACCACTACCATCCGAGCGATCTACTGGAAACTCAGAATGGAGAATTTGTAGTTGTTGCTGATGTGAATGCTAGAGGGTACTTGTTGCACAATGTGTTTTTTGA
>CAYUZF010000088.1:0-2695 GCA_964449615.1 uncultured Aureispira sp. | reverse complement strand
GTTACTTGGTGCGCCTCAAGGCCGATGGAGATACGGTTTGGACACAGCGGCATACCCAAACTAGCGGCAACGGCCATATTTTAGAAAAATCGGACGGCTCTCTTGTTGTACTGAGCGGTATTGATGGGGCGTATACCTGTGGTGTGGTTGGGCAAACCTACCCTTATTTGGATTATAATATTAAAACCTATTCTAGTACGGGCAATTTACTGACGAATACGGCTTACAGCGATGGTTGCTACGATTATTTGGTAGGAACAACCCGACATAAGGACGGCACTATTCTAACGACCCACACCACAGAAACCGCCAACTACATCAAAGAGGTAGACGCAGCAGGGCAATTGATTTCGGTTCGTCTGCCCAGTGGCATGGGAAATGGCTTGGTAGAGAAACACGCAGCAGGCGGCTACTGGTTGTGGCGCTTTGACAGTTTGTACCACATAGATTTGGCGGGAAGCGTACAACAACGCCATGCCCTTTCGAATCCACCTTATCTAAATAAAGTCATCCACGTTCAGCAAGATAGTTTTTTAGCCGTTGCTTCGAATACCAATGTTTCGGCTTTGGATTTGACCCACCTCAATAAATACGACCAAACAGGGAATTTAGATTGGAGCGTTACGTTTGAAATGGAGACCCACGATGTGGTGCAGCATTCGTCGGGCAATTACGTACTGACGGGTACGCGCAACGACCAGATTAGTATCTTATTGGTCAGTCCCGACGGAGATTCTCTGTGGTCGCGCACCCACAGCCTACCGCGCCCTTGCTTGGCCGTTAAAACCATCGAAAGCAGTGCGGGCAAGCTGGTTACGCTGGCACAAGAGCGCTCTTATTTTACTATGGAACTAGGCCGCGCTGTTGTAATCTTTGACGAACTGCCTACGTTCACATCAACGCAAAAAATAGAACCACCCTTAGCCCTCCAGTACTACCCCAATCCCAGTCGCGGACAAACAACTTTTGTGGTCAACAGTACTGCCCATGCCTCTTACCAGGTAGAAGTGGTATCTATGGTAGGCCAATCCTTATTGTCTCGAAACTTTTCAGGGAATCAGTTTACCTTAACTACAAAGAATTTGCCGCAGGGCATGTATAGGGTGCGCGTTAGCAGCGAAGAAGGCGCTGTGTTTGAAGGGGGGAAGTTGGTGGTGTTGGAGTAGGGGAGGATTGCAAGCTCAAATGATGGATGAGATAATTGGTTATCGCTTCGTGCCTTTCAACTATAAACCTCTCATCAATGGCTGTCAAATTGCCTAGTTGAGTCGTTATATGGAGTTTCATAGTTGCATACACTTGCTTTTTTTGTTCAAATCCGCTGTTTTTAGCTTTAGAATTCATGGGTTTCGTGAGCAATGTCATGTTGCCCAACTTGTAGGTATAGGCGCGCCTAAATTGCGTGGAAAAATCATTCAGTCAATTGGTTTCGGGAGCAGGAGATGGAGGAATAATATGTTCTAGGGTTGCTTTCTTATAACTCAAATTCAATTCTATCACATCTTCAGGGTGCTCTATGTCTTTTGCCCAGAGATAACGGCACAAAATAAGTTTTGCCCAATCATTGTTCTTGATAGGCTGATTAACTAAAAGACTGGCAAGTTCTTGTTTTTCTGCGTCGGCAAACGTTATTTCTTGAATAGCCGCTTCTATATGGTTGCTCTGGTTCGGCTACTCCTGCCTGGTGTAATTCGCTGATGATGAAATTTTTAAACAAATCTTTGTTAGACAAGGGCAAGCCCCGATTGTTGAGGATTTCAAAAATTTGATAAGCAATCTCAAAATCAGAACTTGCGATGCGCACTACATTTACCCTATTTTTTAAAAAATCAACGAAGTTGTTGAGTTGGGTAGCCTTACTAGCGTTGAGCTGGCCATTTTCTAAAAAGCAGTCTTCTAAACGTTCAATAAAGTAGTCTCTGTTGTCAAAGTAGCGCTTAGAGACATTGGTCTGTTCTTCTGTGATTGTTATTTGCTTAAAATCTTCAAAATTTTTACATTCTAATGCGGCTTATAATACATCATCGTAATTGAATCCAATCGAGCGTTCAATTCTTACTTTCTTCTCTTGTTCTATAACGCCCATGATTTTCCGATTGAACAAAAGAACATCAATTTCACGCGTGGCACTGCTGGTGAATTCTTGCAACCAGTCTTTGTGCTTTACTTCAAGTTGCTCCTCTGTCAAATGCTGCAACATACATTTGATGGCTACAAATAAAAGCATCAATGTTGTTAAACGCTGTTGGCCATCTACTACATTAAATGTTCTATTATTTTGTGGGTCGGTGATCAAAACCATTGAACCCATAAAGTAGATGCGGTCACTGTCGTTCTCAAACTGTTCGATCAAATCTTCCCACATCGTATTCACTTGTCTATCTTTCTCACTTTTACCTTTAGAAGACCAAGAATAAGGGCGTTGGTAACTGGGAATGATGTAGGTAATATCGTTACCGAATAGATCGTTTAATACTTTCTACTCAGGTGTAAAAGCCATAGTAATGGTATTGGAGTCGTCTTAGTTAAAAATAATACAGGCAGCAATAAAGATAACTAAATTGCTTTAACTAGAAAACTTGCCTATTGTTCGCTTCACAAAAAAAGCAGGTTGTTCCAATCGTCTCGGAACAACCTGCTTTAGTACAGTGTAACAAAAGTTTTTAGATTATACAATTTTGCTTGTTGACCTTAA
>CAYUZF010000087.1:16482-20160 GCA_964449615.1 uncultured Aureispira sp. | reverse complement strand
GTAAACGCCGTCGATGCGCCCCCCTGCCCGCTCTACCTCCGTCAACATCCGCGCATGTACCGCCTCCAGATCCGCTGCCGTCATAACTCCCTTTGCTACGCCTTGCTGGTTGGTCACCACTACAATGGGATCAAATTTTCGTGCCAAAATAGCCAACGCTTTTAAAGCGCCTTCTTGGAACGTCCATTCCCCCCAGTGGCGCACGTAGCGCCCTACCAAACGGTCGTTGATGACCCCGTCGCGGTCTAAAAATAAGCTTATGGTCTAGTTATTAAAGCGTTAGAGCCGTGTTAAAGCCCTGAATAGAGCGGCATTTTTTTGGAAATCTGCTAAGAGTTCTTACCTTTGTCTTCGCAAAAATACACAACGTATTCCAACTATGGAAATACCAACCACCTTATCCCTTCTCCATTTTAGGTAAAAAGTGGTTTTTGTTGTGCTTTTTAACCGAACACCACTGTAATGAAAGATACCCAAAAATCGTTAGCAAGAACGATTGGCGCTTACTTTTTTTTCTTGTTAGGAACTCAGATTGCGCTACAAAGTAATTGTTTTACCCCCACGTTACCAACTGCTCCCGCGCCCACTGCCGCTAGCCTACTCGCAACCCGCTCGGTAGCCCCGCTAGCCTTTGAAGAACTAGAAGCGGCTCAAGAAAGCTTTCCCAGCACACTTTCGCTCGCGCAACTCTTAGAAGAAGAAACCGCTCCTCATATAGAAATTGAACACCGCGACATCACGGGACTCAAACGCGAAATTTTGAGCAAACGCAAGCGCGACGCCCGCCGTGCTGCCCGTGCCACCAACGCCTTAGAAGCAGCAGAAACCGACAACGACGACGACGAAGAACTGGAAATCTTAGAACTGCCTGTGGCTTACAACGAGTTGTTTGACAGTTTGAGTGCAACGGGCATTCGCGGCAATGTGCTGCAAGAAGCTAAAAAGTATTTGGGCTTAAAATACATTTGGGGCGGCACCACTCCTAGAGGGTTCGATTGTTCGGGCTTTACTTCGTATGTACTGGCGCAAAAAGGCGTCGGAGTAGCACGCAGCTCTCGCTACCAAGCTCAACAAGGCAAAGCCGTCGATTTGTCGAAGGCCAAAACAGGCGATTTGGTGTTCTTTAGCAAATACGGTAAAGGTGGCCGCGTGACACATGTGGCCTTAGTCGTAGACAACAAAGAAGACGGTGTGTACATCATCCACTCTACCCGCCGCGGCATTGTGGTGGACAATTTGAGCGAGTCCAATTATTGGAAACCGAAGATTTTGTATGCTAAGGATGTGATTAGCAAGGGCTAAGCACTTTAAGATAGGTAAGAATGCGCCTACAAAAGACGATTTTGTAGGGGCATTTGTTTTTTTACAAGGTAGATAAGATAGCTGTGCATGTTATTTTTTGGGAGTGGGTGGGATTTCGTCGGGGTAGATCATAACAGCCTGCGGGGATACTTTTTTTACTTGCTAGGCAATTACTTTTTTGGGGAGGGTATAACTATTTAGCCACAGCATTATTAATAAAATCAACTGAAAAGCTATATTTATAGGGTTTTCCCTTACTACTTTTTGCAGCTTATTCCCAAAAACAGTACACCAACTTCCCTTTTTTTGTCATCTAGCAAATAGAGAAGCAAAAAAGACCTTACCGACTTGCTACCCCAGAATTAGAAAATTATGACCGACTTAAAAGGATAAAAAAGGCAACGTACCCAGTGCAATAAGCAACAGTTTTGAACGATTAAATGTTGATATACGTTACTGGTAACTACTTAACTTGATAAAAAGTATCCCCTGCCCTACCTCTTGTTCCTATTACTCATCACAAACAGCCAACCCCATGCAACTCTCTATCCCTCAACCCTGCCGCGAAGACTGGAGCGCTATGACGCCTACCGAAAAAGGTAAATTTTGTGCCGCCTGTCAGAAACAAGTGGTCGATTTTAGCCAAATGCCCCTGCCAGCCATCAAGCGCCTACTGGAAACGCCGTCGGGGCCTAGCTGTGGGCGCTTTCGCTCGACGCAATTGGAAGCCTTCAACAGCCGCTACCAACCCATTCCAACACCTTCCTTGATGCGAAAATGGGCAGCAGCAGCCATCTTAACGGCGGCAGTTGCTTGGCCTAGTTTTGGACAACAGGACAGCACAACACCAACAGGGACGGATATACCTATGGCATTGTTTGAGGCTGGTCGCCAACCCGCTGTATCTATTGCTGATCCCGTGCGTATTTCTGGCAAAATAGTCGCCGCCAACCCAAGTTCAAAAGTACACGCAGGAGCTTCTATTACGGTATCGGGCACCGCTTTTTCTACCACCAGCGATTCAGAAGGAGCCTTTGAATTTGCGCTTCTAAGATCGGAAACTCCTGTCTGGCTAGATGTGTGGTACTTTACGGGCAACCCAGATGAAATCATGAGAAATATTGGCTACCAGATTATGCTGCTGCCCGATAAAGACATTTCAAATTTCATAATAAAAATAGAGGAACGACCAACACCCGAAGAAGATGCCAGAGAACCGGTAGATATGGAGTTTGAAGGAATAGGCTTAATGGGCATCATGCATTTCCCTTTTCCCGAAGAACATCCAGAAAGACAGACCAATGAACCCGATGCCGCTTTGGAACCTGAGGATAGAAAGAAAAAAAATAAAAGGAAAAAACAAAAACCTGAATAAACCAGCAGCATATGCGTTTACACATTCCTCAACCCTGCCGCGAAGACTGGAGCGCTATGACGCCTACCGAAAAAGGCCGCCATTGTGCTGTTTGCCAGAAAGAAGTAGTCGATTTTAGTCGAGCAGATCTCCAAACCATCAAATCTTTTTTTGAAAATAAACCCACCAATGTCTGTGGGCGTTTTCGCACAACGCAACTCCAAGCGTTGAATACCCGCTACCACTCTTTGCCGACGCCCTCGCGGCTGCGCCAGTGGACTGCGGCAGCTTTGTTGTCGATGTTGTCCGTGGGAACTAGTTTTGGTCAAACACCTGTACAAATGCTGCCTACAAACAACGGAGCTGTGAACGAGGTAAAAACTAATTTATCAGACGCTTCCGAGTGTGCCCCTACGGATACGCTGGTTACCCTTTCGGGAAAAGTCCTTTTTACAACAGCGGATGCCTCCGTAGAAGCAGCGTTGGCCTCTATTTTAGTTTCAGGTACTTCCTTTCATGTTTTTTGTGATGCAAACGGAAACTTTTCCATACAATTGCCCCGTTCTGAAAAAGCAGTTGCATTAGAAGTCGATCAATTTGGTTACAGCACAACTACTTACCAAATCGTTCCCAATCAAGACCGAAACAACTTGGTCATAGAGCTAAGAGAGAATTTTTGGGATACTTTGGACACAACTGAGGATTTTATAGTGGGCGATACACTGCTACCGCTTTTGCCTGCAAAACCCATTGATAAATAACTTATTTCATAGAATAGTATCCTCCAATCCAAACCCTGAAACAACCTTAGTATCTCAGCCGTTTGCCAATTGTAGTGCTGTGCCCAAATAAAGTCCCCCAAAAACAACCTAAGCCTCCTGTTTTTTGTATTATTGGTTCCAACAAAACCAAGAGGAATTTTCTACTATGGCAAAGAATAAAAAACGCAAACGACCGATTAATGTGCTGATGATTGACGACGATGAAGGGCTGTCGGCCTCGATCAAAAACCGCGCACGCCG
>CAYUZF010000087.1:11443-16472 GCA_964449615.1 uncultured Aureispira sp. | reverse complement strand
CTACAACGTTTTGGTAACGACCAGCACCAATTTTAAAGACGGTTTTAGAGAATTGGAAAGCAACAGCAAATACCAAGCGGTTATTTTGGATGGCAAAGCGCCAATGAGTGCCGAGCAACCCAAAGGCACCGAAGCCGAGAATTTTGTCCACGAGGCCATTCTCAAACTGCGGGAATTGGAGTTGATGCAAGGCCGCACCCTGCCTTTTTGTGTGCATACGGCTTGGTACGTGCAGCTTGAACCCAGCTTGCGCAACCGCGCGCGTATTTTCGATAAGAAAAAAACAGCCGTTGACGACAATTTGATGGAAGAGATGTTCACTTACCTACACCAAGCCGTCAACGCCTTAGAAACCACTAAAATAAAGCAACAACATCCCGAAGTTTTTGAATTTGCCGAAACGTATTTGGACAGCGAGGACAACAATTTTTTGGTAAGTTTGCTGTCGCCCAAACTATCGTCTAAGCGCGAAGATTTGATGAACCGCTTGGGCTTTATTCGCCGTTTGGAAGAATCTATTTTGAATGTGTACTGCAAAGAGGTGTTGAAAATGGATCCGATGTTGTTTGGGCAGGGCAAAGACACCCCAGGACGCGGCAAGGATTTGATAGACCACATCAAGGTCAAAAAATTGGCGCCGCTGCATATATCGTTCATGACCTACGTCATTTATAGTACGCAAAGCATCGCCATCAACCACAAAGCACCCGAATCAAGCGAGTATTACAATTATCCAATTACGGTGTATACCGTACAGACGTTTATCAATGCGTTGTTGGATATTATTTTGTGGGTAAAGGACAGCATAACCCCACAGGTGTAATGCTGTAGGGGCGTATTGCATACGCCCGCCGAACCAAAAAGGCAATCCAACAAAAAAATCCCCCAACAAAAAAATCCCCCAACAAAAAATTAAAATGGATATCCAATCGCAATAATAAATTTGTTTCGCCCCGCAAATACAAACGGCTCGGCATTCCAATACTGCACCGTACCGTTTTCGCGCAAGTTATAGCCTTCGGGTTCGCGCAACTGTACCGCCAAATCAAAGCGAATGACAAAGAAACTCACATCAAAGCGCAGCCCGACGCCCGCCCCTATCGCCAGTTCTTCATAAAAATGCTCCGTCAACAAACCGCTGCTAGGCGTCCGCAAAGGCAAATCTTGGGGTACTTCGTCGGCCTGCAACAACCAGACGTTTCCAATGTCCACAAACAGGGCGGCTCCAATCCACGAGTTGATTTTAAAACGGTACTCCGTATTAAATTCCATTCTAAAGTCTCCCAATTGAAACTCCGCACCATCCACGGAAGGTTGATCGCCAGGCCCTAAAAAACGCAAGTTCCAAGCGCGCATACTATTCGGGCCACCCATGGTAAACCGCTTTACAAAAGGCACCTCTGTATTTGCCGAATTGCCATAAGGAAAAATAGCCCCAACCATCAAGCGCGACACCAAGGTCTGGCGATTGCTCAACCGAAAGGAGTAGCGCAAATCAACATCTGTACTAAAATACTGCGAATAATCCACGCCCCAAAACTGCATTTGTTCTTGCGGCTGAATGATTTTGTCTATGGCATAAAATAAATTGCCAGCTACCTCAAACGTCGTTTTAAAGTACCAAGTCCCGCGTTTGTTGCTGTTGACAGGGTCTGTATACGTATAACTAAAATCCATGCTCGGAATAAGATAACTCGCTGAGAGCGATTCGTACAATGCGCGGTTGCTCTCCTGCAATAAGCGTTCAAAATCAGGATCTAAAATGGGTTGAGAAGTAAGGTTGATAACAAACGGATTCCACGTGAAAGCGTGGCGGTTGCCCTTGGACCAATCGTAGCCGTATTTGGTGTAGAAGGAACTGATTTGAAAGTCGGTCGACTGCTGCAAATACCGGTACCCTACCGCCACACGGGTGCGCGGCCGTTCCATTTTGAAAGCGCGTTCTAAAAAATCAAAACCCAAATACCTCGGAAAATACAAACTCGTTTCTACATTGATGTCCAAAAGGTTGATAAAGGTTTGGTTCCGATCATCTTGATTAAATACCCTAAAGTCAATTCCCCCTAAAGCCGAAATTTCAAAAATCTCTGCCCCTTTGAAGACGTTTTTATTTTGATAAGAAAGAAAGGTGGAAATACCCAAACTGGAAACGGTTGTAAGGTTGTTGTTGATATCGGCGTCTGCCCCAAAATTCTGTTTTTTACCAGGCTGCATGCGGATTAAGGCATCCAACGTATAAGGATCGCCATCTTCCGAAGGCACGTATTCAATTCGCGGAAAACGAAACACATCCAATTTGTCAATTTTGCGCACCGACTCCCGCGTATCGGCATAGCTGTAATATTCTCCCGCTTTGATTTCTATGGCATCGGAGATTACTTTATCTCGAATGAAAAAGCGCTGCCGTACTTGTTTATCGGTAGCAGGTTCGCCATCGGGTAGAATAACCGCTTTGCGCAAAATAATGTGTACCAATCGATCCTCTGGGGTCATCTCAGAGCGAGAACGCAGCGTAATTTTTTTGACGCGGGGCACACTGCGTTGAACAATGCGCAAGGTTTTGCCTTTGCCCGATTCGCGTTTGCTCAACAATACATCGCTCTTGCGTACAGCATCTTCAGGTTGTAAAACGACACGCCGAGTGCGATCGGTACGGGTACGCTCCACTACAAAAAAGGTATCTTGCTTAACGGTTCGTCGTTGATTGAGTTTGAGTACAAACTCATTGGGGGTGATGTAGACGTTGTTGACGCGGTAGCGCGGATGGTTGAGCGTGGTATCGGAGAAGGGCAGCACCTCCAAATACAGATTAGCGCGCGGCTCGCCTTGTTCCATCGGGCCGTCCAACCACCCGTATCCGCTGGGCTTAACCTCGCGGGCGTTGACGGTATCTGCTTCTATAACGATGTAATTCCAATTAAAATCGTAGTAGCCTTTGTTGCGAATGGCAAGGGTGATGCGCCGTTTTTCTGCGGTGAGGTTTTCCAGCGAAATCGGTACCCCTTTCTTTAAAACAGTTTGCGATTTGATAAGGTCTAGAATGGCCTGCATCGAAGAATCTTTGGAAAATACCGAAACGGTATCGATGAGTACAGGGCGCCCCGTTTGTATGCGGTATTCTACAATGGCTTTGTGGCGCTTGTAGCGAATATTGTAATCAACTTTGGCATTGAAATAGGCTTTTTGGTGTAGAAAATTCCGCATAGACTCTGCCGTCTTGCTCGTGAGTGCCGTATCTAAAATCACAGGGGCTTTACCGATGGTATTGCGGAGCCAAGTACGAAAACGACTAGTTTTGCGGCGTATGGTTCTTCTTGATCAAACGTATACTTGACCGATAGGGTATCGTTGATGTGGTACATCCACTTGCGGAAAAAATTACCACTCGGCTCTTGGATAATGGTCGTAGAGATTTCCGTCCATAAATTGCTGTTGTTTTCCTGTATTTTGTAGTTTTGTTGGTCTAAATTGAGCTTATTTTTTACTACCCAATGCTCATCATAGATCCGTTTGCGCGGCTGTTCTACTGATTTCGAGTGGCTTTCTAAGTATTTTCTATTGCCACAACTTCCTAAAATGCCGCTTATTAAGCACAACAGCAAACAACAGAGCTCCAATCTATTTTTCATATCCAGTATCGAGAATTGACGGTCGAATGTTATCAAAAGCAAAAGTAAAATACGTACAGCGCTTGCGCCAAAAAAAACAACGCTACAAGGAACAAACCTTAGTAGTAGAAGGAGAAAAAATAGTCTTAGAACTCCTACAACAAAACGTCCTGACGGTAAAGGCGCTTTATGCTACTGCCGAATTTGTGGAGCGCTACCAAGCTGTTGTATCTCCTTTGCTTGCTAGCACAACAGTTGTAACCCCGAAGGAGTTGCAGCAATTGTCGTTGTTAACAACCTCCAACCAAGTTTTAGCGCTGGTCGAAATGCCTAAGTATACGCCTTTAGTCAACAAAATACAAACATCCTTACACCTTGTTCTTGAAAACATCCAAGACCCTGGCAACCTAGGCACCATTCTCCGCATCGCAGATTGGTTTGGCTTATCAGCGATATTTTGTTCCAAAGGTTGTGTAGACTGGACCAACCCCAAAGTTATTCAGGCCAGTATGGGCAGCTTTTTGCGCGTTCCTGTACACTATGTGGATTTGCCCACGCTGTTTGCTAAAAACGATGATTTGCCCGTTTATGGCGCTGTTTTGGGTGGCCAAAATGTTTATCAGGCTACCTTGCAACGCCCCTCTTTTTTGATTATTGGCAACGAGGGACAAGGGTTAAGCGCAGGCACCCAAGCCCTATTGAGCCACCGTTTGACCATCCCCAAAGTAGGCGCTGCCGAATCGCTCAACGCAGGGGTAGCCACAGGTATTTTATGCGCGCTGTTTGCGCAAACCTCGTCGACCTAGCAGCAAACAGTGTTATTGTTTCTTAGGCTGAAAACTAACCACGCCGTGGTATTCTGTTTCAAAAGCCAGCGCCTCTTTGTTTTTTTGCAAAGCGTTCCACCCCAACAGTTCCGCCATCGTATCAAGCACATAAGGGTACCATTCTGCTAGCATAGGCCGATCAAAATACAAGCGTCCTGTTCGACGAATTAAAAAGTCACAAACATTGTTGGTCATTTCATAATGCACCGCGTACCAAATTTCTGCATACATCAACCGCTGGGCCGCATCGCGAATTTGTCCGTGCAGTTCGTAAGCTTTGTTGATGATGTATTCTGTGTTTTTGCCGTAGCGGTAAACGAGCGCCTGCACGTGTTGCCCACCAACTTCTATTTGTTTCGCTTCGCCTGTTATTTTATAAATGTATTGGTAAATTGCTTCGCTAGAAGCAAAATCCCCGCCGCCCAACGTCAAACTGCGCGTTACAGAAGGTCTTTTTTCGTGCATGCTTTTTAATACTGCATCTACTACCCGTTCCGCCATTTTTCGGTAACCCGTTAGTTTGCCGCCCGCTATAGAAATCAAGCCCGTATCGGAATAAAAAATCTCATCGCGGCGCGACAATTCCGAGGGATC
>CAYUZF010000087.1:8746-11433 GCA_964449615.1 uncultured Aureispira sp. | reverse complement strand
CTCTTTTCCTGTGATAATCATATTGATCAAGATGATCTTTGCCCTCTTGATGAATCAAGGGGCGCAGGCCTGCCCAAGACGATTCCACGTCGCCCAACTCCAAATTAACCGTAGGAAACACATAATTGGTGGCTTCGAGCAAATACTCCACGTCTTCCAAACAGGCATAGGGCTGATTGAGGCTGCTGTCGTAAAAGGTATCCGTTGTACCGATGTACGTTACATTGCCTCTGGGAATGGCAAAACACATACGCGTGTCGCTCTTCACATCAAAATACGTAGACTGTTGCAAAGGCAAGCGCTCATAAGGCACTACAATGTGTACCCCTTTGGTCAAATGCAAGCGCTTTCCGCGCACCCCCTCTTTATCCTTGTGGCGCAATTCGTCGACCCAGGGCCCTGCAGCATTCACCACACGCCTAGCGCGCAACTCTATCGTTTGCTCTCCCAAGCTATCTTGGATGACGGCACCCCCTACATAACCATTGTCTTTGTAAATAAATTGGGTCGCTTCCGCGTAATTGAGACAGACAGCGCCGTGCGCTACAGCGGTCTTAATTGCTTCTATGGTCAAGCGCGCATCATCGGTTCTATATTCATAATACAAACCACCGCCTGTAAGAATATCTGCCCGCAGCAACGGCTCCAACGCTTGCACTTCTTCTTTTTCGAGCATGCGCCGCCGCTCTTCTTTTTCTACATTGGCCAAACGGTCGTAAACCCACAAACCCAAAGAACTCATGCGCTTGCCCAAAGAGCCATTCTCGATAATGGGCAGTAGCATTTTTTCGGGCAACACCACATGCGGCGCATTGCTGTGTACAATGGCGCGTTCTACGCCTACCTCGTGTACCAAGCCAAACTCCAACTGCTTGAGATAGCGCAAACCACCGTGTATCAATTTGGTCGAGCGGCTGCTGGTTCCCCAAGCAAAATCGCGCTTTTCTATTAGGGCCACTTTTAACCCGCGTGTAGCGGCATCTACAGCGATTCCCGCCCCCGTGATGCCCCCGCCTATGATTAAGAGGTCAAATTCGGTTTCTTTTAACGTTTTAATCCATTGCGGGCGGTTTGTTGCCGAAAAGTTGGTGCTGTTCATTTTAATGGCTTTGGTAATTCATCCAATGGTTAATACAACTACAAATAAAGCCTTTTGTTTGTATAAATGAGAGAAAAGCTGCCTAGAAGAAGACAGCTTTTTTGTGGGGGCAACTACCCAGTGGCTCCAACTCCCAAACGTTACCGCAAAAATCAACGTTGGTACGTCTCTACCGTACTGCTGCCATCAGGATTCACAAACTCATACGTGTATACATCGTTCTGATCCCAAGCGTAGTTGATAACATAATCCGCTCCATTTAACCGATACGTCAGCGAATAGGAACTGTTGTTGTTTTTAACAAAATTGGTAATCGACGCATCTCGTAAGGGCGTCAAAGCAGGTCTAACTCCTTGCGTCCTTGCCTGTGGCGTAATCTGATTTTCTGGCGCTGGAGTATTGGGGTCTATTGCTACTTCGCCGCGCATACCTGCTATAAAATAAGGAAAACTTGTAATCGTATGGTATTGGTAAGAACCATCGTCGTTGAATCGTCCAAGATACGCGTCCAATTCTTCCGTCGTTTCTCCATAAACGGGAAAGCCATCTAGGGCATAAGCGATTGGCTTGCCTGCACCTACCGTAGCTTGTAAATGCGTGGGCGGCAAATGGTAATGGTAGTCATCCGCTCTACCGCAATGTCCCCCCCACTGGTCCAATTCACCGATCACATTGGCATCTTCTCCCCTGTTGTTCAATGGATTAAAAATAGGAATGCCATTGGCAGCGACCGCGATAGCACCTCTCAGGAAATTATCCTCCGTAGAAAGCGGCGCTTCGGCCAACACGGGTTGAAGCGGAATAGACCAACTGTTATTTCCCATATAAGAATGGTCGATTGGTACTTGCTGCTGCCAATTGGTAATTCCAACCATCATATCGTGGTCGGGCAGCCCATTCGAAGCAATGTAAAACCACTCGTTGTCGCTGTCGGTAGTTACTCCTGAAAAACTGCCAAAAACGGAAGATAAAAACCCCACGTCGTTGGCAGGCACATCAGGCAATTCGGAGTCGTCCGTATCGCCCTTGTTGCAGGCAAAAGCCACCAAACTTAGCACAACTAAGCTGCCTCCTATTAAGCGGATGTTTCTATTTTTTCTATAAAGCAATACAAACAAGCACAATGAGCTGATACCAATCAAAAGCAGGATATTCAAAGCATTGGTTGTTGTGGAGACCTCGCTGTTCTGCGCTTCAAAAGCCCGATTTAGTACCAAAGATTGTTGGTATTTATGTTGTACATACGCTTGATCTCTAGGAGTGAGCGTAGATAATTCAAACTGGTGCAATTGGTGGTCTGCGGTCAACAGCACTACGTTTGGTGCTTCGTATTTAACAAATTCTGCGGTCATAGGTGCATTGTCGATCATCCAAATTTTGCTGGAATGCCCGTGTCCGCCTTCATGCGCAAATAAACAAAAAGCAGCAAGTAGGAATGAAATTAAAAGTGTTGTTCTCATAATTGATTAGTGTTATGATGTAGTAATTAGATAGAAAAACTGTAGTTGGCTGGCCTTCGTTTGAGCTATTGCACGGTATAGCGAACGATCACTTCGTTGTCCAATACGACATTGGTAGACCATATAAA
>CAYUZF010000087.1:6266-8736 GCA_964449615.1 uncultured Aureispira sp. | reverse complement strand
CGTCATTAGCAGGGTGATCAAAAACATCCGTAAAATTGGTGTAGGAAACTTTGTTGTTCACAACGATGGTTTCATTGGTATAAGTAGTGGCAGAAGGCCAAGCAGAGTCATCAAAGCTGGTGCTTTGCCAATTGGCTGGAATTTCCCAGTGCAAGCCGTAAAAAGCAGCGCCATCGTTGGTAGCACCGTCGTCGCAGTTGTCACTCAATCGGCTGGTTCCATTTTCTATTGGACAACTCAAATCTTTTATAGGAGCGGTGTAGAACGTCTGCGCTTTCCACTCGTCGCCCGTTGTAGCAATTATAGTTCGAGCAGCATCTTCAAATACAGCGACTAGGCCGCCATCGCCTGCGTGGTAAGCATTGCCTCGGTTGGACTCTGAGCCCAAGCCCAAATTCTCTTCCCAATCTACGAGCAGCATTGCCACCGTAAAGGGTCGATTTACTCTAAATTTTACGATGTGGGAGTTAAATTCTGTAAACGGAACCGCATCTTTTCCCACAAACGTCCCATTGATGTACAATTCGAAATAGTTGTCTCCAAAAATATAAGCCGTAACCAGCTCTCCGTTGGGGTCAATCTCCACGATATTGCTGTTATCGTAAGCACTCCACGCCGCCGCTGCCGAGTTGTATTGATCCCCATACGAATTGTACAAATCGGGTGCAAAAGCGAAGGCATTGTCGTTGTAATGGACTTCGGCAGGCACAACCCAAGTACTGTTGTCAGAGGCGGTAATGGTTCCAACAGCCGATACGCGCTGCCCTGGAGGGTATAGATTGACCGTTGTTGTCGTGCCTGCACCCTGGGTGACCGCAGCTGTTCCTTGGTAGTCGTCGGTATTGGTATCGCCTACATTTCCATTGTTTTCTTGGCAGCTGGTGCAGAAAGCCGTTAGTACAAGAAATATAAATACACTTTTCGTAATCATTTTTTTGTGCTTTAGTGGGTGTTGTGTTGATTTTTTGATGGTCTCGTTGTTGGTTTAGACCCTACTTTTTTCGTTTTCCTTCGCTTTTTGTCGGTTTCTTTCTCAGAAGGCACAACACATTGTATTTAGTAGCTCCCACCAACCACAAAAGCCTCCTCTGTAGACCAGAGAAAGCTTTTGCAGTAATGCGGTTGAAGGCAAATGTATTTTTAGGTAATAGAAGGTATCGTTACAAATTTATTAATCCACACAAATGGGCTCTACCTCTACGCGTCTATTGGCATCGCCACCGTTCTTATACTTGGCTAAAGGCTGTTTGCCTCCAAAGAAAAAAACCGATACTTTTTCTGGCTTTACACCCATCAAGACCAATTCGCGTTTGATGGCAATGGCCCGCTCTCGCGAAAGCTCCAAATTACGGCGCTCGTTGCCAAAAATGTCGGTATGTCCGTACAAGTACACTTTGGCTTTGGGGTAGTTGTTGAGGTATTCGGCAATAAGTCGAATGTTTTGTACGGCTTTGACGCGGCCAGAAAAGCGGGTTTCGCCCTCTTTAAAAACAACGTTGGGCAAATAGACGCGGGTATTGCATTTTAAATTTTCGAGCGAAGAAAGCGGTTCTGGCATGTAGTCGATAGGCTCTGTAGGTTGGTCGATGACCACTACTTCGCGTTCTTCTTTTTTGACAGAAGGGCGCACACTGCTACTGGGGCGCACCGAACTGCTGGGTCGGACGCTGCTAGACGATGCTGGGCGCGAGGCATTCACAGTTACGTTGGCTGCTACAGGAGTTTCTTCCACTTTAGGCTTAATGTAGTTAAACGATTGCTCAAAACGCCCTACCACGGCCTGCATATTTTCTTCCTTGCCCAAAAGTGGATTTTCTTTGGTTTTTATCATTATATCAAAACAATTGAGCTTGTCTTGATCCAAATGCCCGTCTTTGCCTTCTATCATATCCAGCATTCGAATGTACTGCGGAATACGCACAAAATGCACTTGGTAAGTAACCACATCGCCCCTATTTAAGTCGTAACTAATTTCGGGTTTGGTTACCAAAGAATTGAGTTTTACCTCGCTGTTGATGGCAATATTGGCCACTTCTAACTGTTTGAATTGGATTTCTAGCCCACGCATACGCGGCGGTGTACGCAAATACCAAGAATTGGGGTGGTTGCCTCCATAAAAAGTGGTTGTACCCGACTCTTGCACCACAAAACGAAAATGAATAATGGTGCGTTTCTCTTGATATTCTATTTTATCAATCTGGTAATGCGATTTGAATTTTCGATACTTGGGAAGGTAATCGAAAAAGGTATCTAGGGCATGCACAGTGGTACTACTCACCAAAAATAGTAGCAGTAACATTAGTTTGGGGGAGTGATCGCTCAAAGATAAATGATGCATTCGTGTAGATTTTTTTCCAGTTTCTCTTGTTTTAAACTCTTATAAGACTGTTCTGTTCGCTCTCAAGTGGGTGTTTAAATAAAAAATTAGATTAGTTGGTAGACGGACGCGGTTTGTACTTGTTGATCAGCA
>CAYUZF010000087.1:5535-6256 GCA_964449615.1 uncultured Aureispira sp. | reverse complement strand
TTCCCAGTTCTAAGGCCTTACCTGTTGGAAATGTCGGTAGAAAAACCTCTTGGTAAAAAGCTTCGGTTTGCACCAACAAATCAGGCGTATCCGCCAAGCGATTGTACAACAGGAGCCCCTCTGTTCGCAAGAGTCGCTTAAGTTCTTGTAGAAAAGACGACGATTCAAAAGCAGCAGGTACTGTATTGTCAATAAACAAATCTACCACTACCATATCAAATGTTTTTGCGCTGTTCTTGACGTATTGCAACGCATCTTGACAAACCACTTCGTAAGGCGACTCCAATTCTGATAAGGTATAATACTCTGCTAAATTTACGATTTTTTGGTCAATTTCTACAAAGGTGTAGTGATATCTCTTATTAAATTTTTTTTCTAGCAGCCACGGAATAGAGCCCAAGCCCAAGCCCAATACCAAGACGTTTTCGAGTGCATAGGCGTCCAAATCCAATTGTTCAAAACTATCGTCAAAATTCACATACAAATCATCGTAAGAATATACAGCATTGTTGGTACAAAGAGCGTACCGACCTTTGCGGCAAATGACTTCCAGAGAGCCACTGTAGATACTTTCTACTATTTCTAACTGAATATCAGCAAAATAACTGGCTGTTTTGATCCAAAAAGAGGGGCGCATAAGCTATAAAAATGAATTAAGATTTTCGGTAAGTACTGGTTTCTGCGAATACTTGTTCCAAAATGGTACGCTCGACAGCGTCTA
>CAYUZF010000087.1:5112-5525 GCA_964449615.1 uncultured Aureispira sp. | reverse complement strand
GCGGCGCTTCATTACCCGTTCGGCAGTCTCAAAGGCTTTGTCCAATTTATACGTCATAAAGCCCTTGCTGCTTCCCCAAGAGAAAGAAGGAATGAACTTGCGCGGAAAATCTCCCCCGTAAATATTGCAGGACACCCCTACTACAGTCCCCGTGTTGAACATGGTATTGATGCCTGATTTGGAGTGGTCGCCCATGATTAAGCCACAAAACTGTTGCTGGCTATCCATAAAACGCGCCGTATCATAATCCCAAACGCGTACGGGCGCGTAGTTGTTTTTGAGGTTGGAGCTGTTGGTATCGGCACCCAAATTGCACCACTCGCCCAGCACCGAATTGCCCAGATAGCCTTCGTGTCCTTTGTTGCTGTAGCCCAAGAAAACCGAATTGGTCACTTCGCCACCAATTTTACAGT
>CAYUZF010000087.1:0-5102 GCA_964449615.1 uncultured Aureispira sp. | reverse complement strand
GGGCCTATGCTGGTAGCGCCGTAGATTTTACAGCCCATTTTGAGCGTAGCGCTTTCGCCCAAATACAAGCCACCGCGTACTAGACTTCCCTCCATTACAGCAGCGTTGCGGTCGATGTAAATGGGGCCTGGCTGTACGTTGAGTATTGCCGCTTCTACCCAAGCACCTTCCTCTATAAACAATTGATTTCCATCTCCTATTAAGTGATTGCTGGCACTCAATGGCTGTGATTGGCGGCCTTGTGTGAGCAGGGCAAAATCGCTTTTTAGTGCCTCGGCATTCTGTACAAACAGATCCCAGGGGCGGCGCACTTGCGCGATGGAAGACAGGTAAAGTTGGCGTTGTGCATAGGCTTCTGGGGCAGCCAAAAAATCCTGTGCGCCTGTTTTAGACGTGCGCAGGGCAATGGGCGTGTCGCCTTGCAGCAGGAGTGTATCGGGGGCCAATTCTTCTCGAATATAGGCACAAAGCTCAGGCGTTGCCACTACAGAGCCGTTTACCAACACATTACTAATGGCAAAATTGGTAGGGTATTTTTGCGCTAAATAATCAACCGTAGCATGACAGGCCGATTGCCCCCAATGCTTTTCCCACTTTTCTTTGAGCGTTAAAATCCCCAAACGCAACTCGGCGGTGGGACGGGTGTACGTTAGAGGTTTCAATGCGTTGCGGCGCGCATCAAATACAATCAGTTGACTGGTTTTCATAAGACAAAAACAAATTAGATAAAACAAGACACCCAAAGTACGGATTTCTGAGCAACTCCTTTGTTTTTGTGCTGGATTCTGTGTCGGAGCGTTGTCTTTTTATACAAATACGTAGCGCGCTAGCATGTAATAATGAATGGCACAGCCGCCCATTACAAACAAATGCCAAATCAAGTGCGCAAAAGGCACACGTTCTTCTGACTTGTAAAAGAAAATACCAATCATGTACAAAATGCCGCCCGCGATCAAACTAACAAAACCGTCTCTGGGTAAAGCGTGGTACAAATAATCGCCCTGCAAAGCACCAATCCAAGCCATTGTCACAAACATCAGGATAAAAAACCAATCGTAACGACCTGTAAATTTGATTTTGAGCAAGGTGCCCACTAGCGCGATAGACCACTGTAAAGAGAACAACGACCAGCCCACTTCACCGCCCACTGTAAGGAGCAACAAAGGGGTATAATTGCCTGCAATAAACAGAAAAATAGCACAGTGGTCTAGGATGCGCAGCTTCTTTTTGAGGCGAGGGTTGGTAGCCCCGTGGTAACTGGCAGACGCCGTAAACAATAGAACCATGGTAGCGCCGTACAACAGCGCCGATTCCAACGCGTACGCTTGGCCGCTTTGCAACGCAGCATACACCAAATACAAGACGCCAAAGCAAGCTAAAATAGCAAAACCACCGTGTGACCACGTGTTCAACCATTCCTCCAAGCGACTACGGCTGGGCAGTTCTGGCAGCAGCTCTTCAAGTTCTAATTCCAAATCTATATCCAGGTTCAAGTCCAATCCTTCTGGCAGGCCTTCGCCCTCCCATTCGTTCAGTTTTCCGTAGTTTTCCATGCTGCTGCGTTTTCTTTCTTACAAATTGATTAATAGTTGGTGGTGATGGCGATAGAGCGCTACTTAGAACAAGCGTTTTGAGATCATGGGACAACCTGTTTTTAAGTAGCTTCGCCTTTATAACTACAAATACCGAACCTTTTTAGTTTGCCCGTTATAAGAGTTGTTGTTATAAGGTCACATCTTTTGTTGTTTTTTGGACTTTTTTTTGACTTTTCTGCGTCCCAGCATCCCCAAAAAAAAAGTCTTTCTGAATGATCAGAAAGACTTTTGGAGCGAAAAACGAGATTCGAACTCGCGACCCCAACCTTGGCAAGGTTGTGCTCTACCAGCTGAGCTATTTTCGCTTACCTAAAGAACAAAAACGCTGTGTTGTTCGTTCCTTGTGGGTACAAATATAGAGCGTTTTGTAAAAACTGCCAAATTTTTTCTCCTTTATTTTGTAGCTGCTGCTTTTGAAAACCCGCTTAGAAGGCTTTAAAACCATCATTATCAAAAAAATAGCTTGCTCAAAAAAAACAGAAAAAAGTAGTCGATACAGGTTGTTTTTGCGCTACTTCACTTGCAAAACATCGCCACATTCCTTACAAGCGTGCAGTGCGTCGTTGTTGTTAAATTTGGCAAAGGTTTCGGGCAATTGTTTCTCAATGTTGGTAAGTTTGAAGTAATCTTCGTGTAATTTGTTGTTGCAAGCATCGCAATACCACTGAAAACCGTCGGTGTGTTTTTCTTGGTCGCGTACATGTTCGATTACGATACCGATACTCCCCTCGGTGCGCTGCGGCGAATGCGGGACTTTGGCGGGCAGTACAAAAATTTCGCCTTCTCGAATGGGAATATCGCGCGGCTGGCCATCGTCGATGACTTTTAGCACCATATCACCCTTGATTTGGTAGAAAAATTCAGGCGTTTCGTTGTAGTGGTAATCTTTGCGGTTGTTGGGGCCGCCGATCACCATTACAATATACTCCGAGCCTGGAAATATTTCTTTGTTACAAACGGGTGGTTTTAGGTCTTCTTTATTTTCTTCGATCCATTTGGTCAAATTGACCACATTAAACGCTTGCATAGTAATAGTAATTTATAAAATGATTAATCAATGGTTGCCACGATTTTTAGTTCAATGGCAATGGGCGTGGGTAAGCAGTTGATTTCGCAAGTGGTGCGGCAGGGCTGGTTATCTTTGAAATACTCGGCGTACAAACGGTTGTAGGTTTTAAAATCGTCCTTCATATTGGTTAGAAAAACCGTTACGTCTACGATGTTGTCCCAGCTCGATCCGCAATCCTCTACGATAAAGCGCACGTTTTCAAAAACCGCATGGCACTGCGCCTCTATGTCGTATTTGCTAATGTTGCCCTCTGCATCCAACTCCACACCTGGAATGCTGGTCTGCCCGAGTTGCCGTGGCCCTACGCCCGATAAAAACAGCAAATTACCCACTTTGCGGGCATGGGGATAAGCGCCTACAGCCTTTGGCGCACGGTCAGAATACAACAAGTCTTCTTTTTTTGGTAACATGGTATTGGTGTTGGTGAATGATAGTGATGAACCCCTAAGATACTATTTTTTCATGCTTCTTCGGCACAAATGTATTTTTTAAATCTTAGCAATTGGCAGCAACTATTAGACATAATCATAAAAGAGAAACGCCCCTTTGGAGTTTTCTGCACCGCGTCACCAACTGTGCAAAAAACCTCAAAAAGGCGCTTATTATTTCAGCGCTTTTGTAAAAAGCAGTCGCTCCGTCTACTCCGTAATTTACTTTCGTTTAAACAACACCAATTCACTGTTATCTACAATCAACACTATTTTATCAGCCGTTAAACTACCGATGACAACTTCGTTGGTACCATTTTCCTCTTCCGTAGTTTGCAAAACCATACCGTTGTCTCGGTTAATTATAGCATAAGTACCCTCTCCTTCATCGCCCATCATAACACCATCAAAGGTATTGTCTGCCTTAAAATTGACAAAGCCCGATACAGGTTCGTCGTTCATCACTGTTCCTCCATTGACTGTTTTTAAGTCCCATAGACCTATAATTAATGCATTGGAAGCCTCCGTTTTCACCGCCTCTGCTTTGGATGAATTTTGGGCGAATAGTCCTAACGATAGAAACAAAAACAGAAAGACAAAGCTTAAATTTTTCATGAATATACTTTTTTATAAAAAAATGTGTTTTAGTGTGTTTTTATAAAACGGTACTAAAATACACAAAATAAAGGGTTAACAATTTCTCAACGTTAAATTTTGTCCATGGAGTTTGTTCTTTCTAAAAATAGACTAAACACTGCACAAATAGCCCTCCCATTGAATAAAATAGTTCTAGTACTTAATACAAACATTCTTAGGCTCCGTGAAAAAATCCAGTGCATTGAACCCGCCTTCGCGGCCTACTCCCGACGCTTTCACCCCACCAAAGGGCGTTCTCAAATCGCGCACAAGCCAGCAATTCACCCACACGATGCCCGCGTGCAGTTGTTGTGCTAGTCGAGCAGCACGCTGCACATGGCTCGTCCAAAGCGTCGCCGATAAGCCATATTGCGTACTATTGGCGTATTTTAAGACTTCCTCCTCGCTGTCAAAAGGCATGATTGTGACCACAGGGCCAAAAATCTCTTCTTGGTTGGTGCGGCAGTCGTGGCTCAGTCCTTCGATGACCGTCGGGCGCATAAAATAACCGCCTTGGCAGCGGCCATCTACGGCTACTTGGTCGCCACCAGTCAAGACCGTACCGCCTTCCTCCTTAGCCAGTGCTACATAAGATAAAACTTTTTCTAAATGGGCTTTAGAAACCAATGCGCCCATACGCGTAGCGTCTTTTTTGGGGTCGCCCACGCGCATGCGTTCTACTTTTGCTACAAAATCCTCTTTAAAACGCTCATACAAAGGCCGTTCTACAAAAATCCGAGAGCCACAGAGACAAATTTGTCCTTGGTTGGCAAAGGAAGAACGAACAGTTGTGCGCAGCATTTCTTCGTAATCGCAATCAGCAAAAATGATGTTGGGATTCTTACCGCCCAGCTCCAACGAGAGTTTTTTAAACATGGGCGCGGCAGTGCGCGCAATGTGCTTGCCCGTCTGCGTGCCTCCTGTGAAAGAAATGGCCTTCACTTCAGGATGCTCTACTATGGCGTTGCCTGCGCTGTGGCCGAGGCCGTGCACGATGTTCAACACTCCTGCGGGCAAACCTGCTTTTTGGCACAACTCCGACAATAGAAAAGCCGTCATGGGCGTAACTTCGGAAGGCTTGGCAACCACACAATTGCCCGCCGCTAGAGCAGGCGCAATTTTCCAACTAAACAGATACAGCGGCAAATTCCAGGGCGAAATACAGCCCACCACGCCCAACGCATCGCGCAAAGTGTAATTGATGGCTTGGTCGCTCATCGCATGCGCTTGGCTCGCATAATGCTCGATGGCCGTCGCATAAAAATGAAAATTGCTTGCCGCCCGTGGAATGTCTACCGCACGCGCCAAACTAACGGGCTTGCCATTGTCGGTGGATTCGGCTTGTGCCAAACGCTCCAAGTTGTCTTCAATGAG
>CAYUZF010000086.1:14699-20178 GCA_964449615.1 uncultured Aureispira sp. | reverse complement strand
TAGCGGCCCCATTCGGGGTATTTCACCTCCATTTCCCAAAAGGCTTTGCCGTCTACGGTGCTTACGGTACCGTTTTCTTTTTCATCGCCCGAGACGCGTCCGCGGTAGTTGGCCAAATCATCTTGGGATTTATCAAACCACCATTTCCAACTGATTTTGTACAGCTTAACGGTTAGGTTTTCTACGTCTACAGGCTTGCCATCTTTGTCTACGGTACGAATTTCTACGCGGTGTTTTTTATCGGTCAACAACATGTTGCGCTTGGCATCGCCTTTTGGTACGCGTACGCCAACGTATACTTTATAAGGATGATACGGCAAAGAAACTTGATTGACGCTAAAGTCGCCGCCTGGCTCAAATACTTTGGTTAAAAAAGTTGCTTTGAGTTGCCCTGGACTCTGCTCTTCCACATTGAGTTCGGTAGTAATGGTTGCTTGACCCTCCGCATCTAATTCTCCATCAAAAATTACTTGATCGTCGGCCTCAAAGTTGCGCACAGGATCTTGAAAATTAAAATCGCTGTATTGGTCAAACTTGGTGTAGCTTTCTCGCAGCGTAACGTTGACTGTGGCTTTTAGGTTTTTGGCAATGGCGCCGTGCAACCAAGTAGAGGTCAATTGTCCGCTTAGTTCATCGTCTGCCGCTGATAATTCTTTTTTACCAAAATCCAAATCAATTTTCAAACGGTTGGGCTTGATCGTTTCTATTTTTAAGGTCTTGGTAAAGGTCGCCCCACCGACCCGCACGGTGGCTAAATAATTGCCCGTTGGCGCATCTTCCTCCGTTTGGCAGGTAAAATTATAAATACCGCCCTCGTTTTGGGTGCTGGTCTTTTTGACAACAATGGCGCCTTTGGCATCTTTGAGCGTAAAGATAACGGGGTGGTTATCGGGCAGTGCGTTGTCCTTGTCTTCTAAAATAAAGTTCAAAAACAGTTCGTCGCCTGGTCGCCAAACGCCCCGCTCCCCATAGATGAAGCCCTTCAATCCTTTGTGGTAGGTCAAGCCCGCCACATCAAAACGGCTCATCGACAGGGCATTGCCATCGTCCAAGCGCAAATATCCGCGCTGTTCGCCCTGTTTGGCAATCAAGAAAAATGGTTTTTTGGGCAATTCGGGACGCGCCAAGCCTTCTTTATCGGTCTTAGCCGTTCCTATTTTTTGTTGGTGATAATCGTAAAATTCTAACTCTACATTTCTGATGGGATCAGTAGTTTCGATGTTGGTCACGGCTACCAGCATACCGTTGTCGCCACGCTTCACGACAACTCCCAAATCGGAGGCTAAAATATTGCGTTTGGCCACCAACTGCTTGCGGTAATAATAGCGGCTACAAGGATTTTTTAAATCGTCGTAATCGTAATCGTCCTCATAATAATCCCAATAGCTGCTGCCATAATTAGGACTGTCCCAGCTCTCGCCCAACGCCAACATGTCTTTTTCTTCTCGGTTTTGTTCCGCTGCGCTTAATTCTTGACAAACATATAGAGAATTGGAGCGCTTAAACCCTAAAGCAATTTCATAAATCGCACCTGGCTCAGGTTGTATTAAATCGGCTAAATCCAACGAATGCTTGGTCCATTCCGTGAGGTTGAGCCCTGGCGTTTGGTCTAAGGCAATAGTTTTTTCCATAACCACATCGCCCACGCGTTTAAGCTCGTTGCTGCCGCTGATGGTGTTGACTTGAAAAAACTGCTTGACATTGCGCTCGCGTATTTTAATTACCCGCACGGCTACCGCGTTGATGTTTACACTTTCAAACACGATGGGCATGCGCTCAGAATTGGGAATGATGTTGCCCTTTCCCACCCAACGCACTTGGGGCTTGATTTCCGAAAAGGTCAAGGTTTCCGTCATGGGTTCAATAAGCGCCTCTCCAGAGGCATTGACAATGGCATCGGAAACCGTCAGCGTCTTATCGCCGGTCAACTTTTTATCGGTAAAAATCTTAATCAGATTGTTCTCAATACTATAATCCATGTTTCTACCGCCGAGTTGTACCAGCCCTTCCAAGTTTTGGTCGGTATCCAAAATGTCTGAAAATTCCAGTACGATTTGCTGTTCTGGAGCTTCGTAGCGATAGGTTTGCAGGTGCTTGAAATTATTTTTGGCGGGGACTTCTACGACCATAGAGCCGTTGTTTTCTACATCGACTAGCGCACCGTTCCATTTCCAAGTAATGGGGTAATTTTGTTGCTCTTGTACTACTTCGTGCAGCACGAACTGGTGGTGGGTTGCATCTTCGTGTATCCAATTGATGTCCACCATTTTATCGCCTCGGTAAGCAGACAATACACGCTCAACGGTTTTAGGATCTTCCAAGTCATTGAGTTCTAGGCGTCCGCGCTGTTGTACCCAAGTTTTATCGCCGCGCTGGCGAATAACGCTGGGCATTGGTTGGACGTTGACAAACTGGTCTTTGACCTTGAACTGAAACGTAAAGGTCGACAGTTCTTTGGGTAGATTCTCTACAAAAGCCCCCATGCTCAACCGAGCAGTATAAATTTGTCCAGACTCTAGAGCCGCATCTGGAATAAACTCCAACGTTTGGGTATTGTTCCAGACGGCTTTGCCTTCTATGGCAGGTTCAAACACAAACGGGTTGTTCGCCAATTCTTGTTGGGCGGTTCCGCCTACGGCTTCTTGAAAAAGCACTTGAATAGTAGAGCGTTTAGAAATTTCACCCTCGGTGTAGCCCGAAAGATATTCGTCAAATTGGGTGTTGTGGGACAGGCGTTCTACCTCGCTGTTTTTTTCTGATTGGCAAGCCGCTAAAAAAAACAGCAACGAAGCCCAAAGGAGTAGTGGTAATGTTCTCATTAGAGTCAGTTGTATTTACAAAATAAGGTTGTGTAGGAACTAAGGAATCATGGAAAGTGGGGTAATACAATCGGGTGTTGAAGCTGCTAAATTGATTTCATAACGTCGTCGTTCGATCATACAATACTCGCATTCCAACCATAAAACCAATTGTTGGTCATCGGCCCACTCGTAAGTATAGTGAATGGCGCTTCTGTTGTCTTCGGACAGTGTAATGCAACCCAAGTAGCGCGCAGTAGTCTCGTTTTTCTGTTGAGAATATAATAATATTTCAGGAGTTTGGTGCATCATTCTATCTTTTTGATAAAGAATCAATTGCTGCTGTCCATTGGGTGCCGTAATTTCGCCCCAAAACTGCTGAGAAGCAGTCTGGGTTTGCAGCAGTAGCACTAGGGCCAAGCCCAGTAGTACCAAATAAGCCGTTATGGTTGTTTCTTTTTTCATGGAAGTAAAGGTGTAAGCCGTATCGATTTCGGCATTCAATAGTATAAAAGTAGTATAAATTGAAAAGAATACCTCCAATAAAAAGTGGTGTTGAGTATTTGGTGCCTTGATTGATTAGTTGGTATTTTTCCAAAACTTAGTAGCTTTGCCTGTTGTTAATAGTGAAGTTGTTTAAAAGTTAGGTCTTCGCGGGAACCCCGAACCCACCTTGCGGCTCACGACCGAAGGGAGGAACAAAGGCCTCACAGAGTAAATAGGTGAAACCCGAACCCAGCTTGCTGGCTCGCGCAAGCAACAAAGGCTCGGCGAACTACAAGCGCAGCGCTCATGAACAACGCGAACTAAGCCATTACTCATTTTTAAACAACTTCAGTTATCGAACCTCAAGTTCTATATTTGAACACTGCCTGTATTTATTGAACTCAACGCTCCCCTTCTTATGCTTCGCTTACTTTTTTGTTTGTTGTTGTTACTGTTGGTTGCTTTTGCTGGTTTCGCTCAAGAGGGCCTTAAAATTAGCGCGCAGGTTACGCCTTGTTTGTCGCTTTCCTTTAATCCGCAAGACCGCTACCAGTCTACTACGCTCAAAGCGCAACCCGCTTTTGGCTATAGTGCAGGTTTGCTCTTGGGTTATGGCATTACGGAAGCCTTCAGCATATCCACAGGTGTATCGTATTACGAATATCAAGCGCGCTTTGAACACCAACGCCGATTCTTGTCTGATGGTAGCCGCGATCTCAATGCAGGCAAAACAGCGTTGCGCCAATCCAACTACCTGCGCTTACCGCTCTTGTTGGGCTTGGCCTCTGACCCCAACCGAAAATGGGGTGTTATGGCGCGCTTTGGTCCACATTTTAATTTCTTATTGCAGGCGCGCTATTTCGACCAACGCCTGGAAGGGTATAGCGGTTATAACAGCGAAGAAGGGATCAATTTGAAACAGGAGATTACTTTGTACCAAGAAAACACCCTTAATGGAGGCTTAATAAAAGAAGGCGGTGAAGCGGCCATTTACAACACCTTCGTTCCTGGTATAACGGCAGAAGTCGGCCTGCAATGGCGGGTGACAGATCAAATAAAATTGACGGCTTTGGTACACTTGGAAGGTTCTTCTAATCCAGAGGACGAGGGGGCAGCCAGTTTGGCGCACAATTTAGCGCGGGGCGATTACTTGGTGACAGCCAACCCGTTTGATGCGCCAGAATTGTCGCGCCAGGACTTAGCCAAACAACAACAAGAAGGAACCCCTTTTGAAACGGTGTTCCCCAATTATACCGACGAGGCCTATCCCAATGCCAGCATTCGGGCTCCTACTTGGCAGTTTATGCTGGGTCTACAATTAGGTATTGTGTATACTTATAAAGCACCATAAACTTTTGAAAGGGAACATTGTTTACCTGATAAACCAGTGTTCTTCTTTATCTAACTCGCCTTCTTCGTATAAACAAGTAGATAGAGCAGGGAGTTCCTAAAAATATTTTTACCTTTGACTCATTCTCATTTTACAGTACACTAAAAAATTACACGATGAAAAACTTAACTTTATTGGTAGCAGCCCTGTTGTTGGCTGGCCCTATCTTTGCCCAACCTGGATTAGAATTAACGGTGGGCTATACGCCTGGCATCTCGTTTGTACTCAACGACGATGATTTTGCTGCTGGCGAAGAGCTCAATTACGAAGTTACCTATGGTTCTAATTTAGGCTTAACAGTGGGATACAATTTTTCTGAGAAGGTTGGCATTACCACAGGTTTGGGCTTGGCTTTTATCAACCAAAACTATGTAACAGATTTTAGCGGCATCAATAGAGATGATCAATTTCGCTCTGCTCGTCGCACCACCTATTTGCGCGTTCCTTTGATGGTGCGGATCGGAGGCGACCCAACGGCTCCAAGTTCTGCCTTTTTCCGTTTTGGCCCCCACTTAGACATTCTAACAGGTGCCATTGGGTACGATAGAGACAACGATAATTCGATCAATTTTCGCGATGAGGATTACGAAGAAGCTTTTAACAACAGCGTTATTGGTTTGACCATGGAAGTGGGCGGCCGCATTCGCATCACCGATGTAGTTGGTGTGTTGTTGTTGTTCCACTTGGAATCTTCTTTGACCAACCCTGAAGGTGTTAGAGCAGGCGAGTATTTTATTAGCAATGATATGGATGAGCGTGCGGGAGCGTTTAACATTATGCCAGGCATCAACGTCAGTTTCCAATA
>CAYUZF010000086.1:6077-14689 GCA_964449615.1 uncultured Aureispira sp. | reverse complement strand
GTTTTAAATTTTCAATAAATACTTCTTAGAAGTCGTTTGCCGCTAGCAGCCAGTTGCTGGAACAATCGACTCTATGAATTATAATCTTGAGAGTCGGCTTAGGCTGACTCTCTTTTTTTTTGGGGCGTCCATTTACCAAATGATCAACTGCCTTAGCTTTATACCATCAATCATTTTCTTTACAACCTTAACGGGTCTTTAATCGTTTGGAAGGATGTATTACTAAACAGCAAAGGGACAATTTACTACTAGTCACATGCTATCATTGTTGTGTTACCGTAGCTTCCTGATCCAACCCGTTAACTTTCATCACACACTTAAATTTTATACAATGAAAAACTTAACTTTATTAGTAGCGTTGCTTTTAAAAACTTAACTTTATTAGTAGCGTTGCTTTTATTGGCTGGATCTGCCTTTGCCCAAGCAGGCTTAGAATTGACGGCAGGGTACACGCCTGGCATCTCTTTTATCATCAACGACGATGATTTTGCAGCAGGGGAAGAATTAAACTATCAAGTTACCTATGGTTCTCATGTAGGTGTAACCGCTGGCTTTAATTTTTCTGAACGCGTAGGGGTGACCACAGGTATTGGCTTGGCCTCTATCAACCAAAACTACGTATCGGATTATGGCGACCGTCAAAGAGATGAGCAGGATATGTTCAACCGCCGCTTGACTTATATTCGCATTCCTCTAATGGTGCGTATTGGTGGTGACCCAACTGCTCCAAGTTCTGCGTTTTTCCGCTTTGGTCCACACCTAGATTTCTTGGCAGGTGCTATGGGCAACTCCGACCGCCGTACCATCATTGGTACTCGTGAGACGGATACGGATAACTTCCGCAACTACCGCACAATTTTATCTACAGAAGACGAAGAAATTTATAGAAATACTGTTATTGGTTTGACCATGGAAGTAGGTGGCCGCATCCGCATCACCGATGTGTTGGGGGTATTGATCTTGTTCCACGCCGAAACGTCGTTGACCAACCCCGAGGGCGAAGATGCTTGGAAAGCCTTTAATTTTGCAAATGGCAACTTTACTTCGGATGAGCGTATTGGCTCGTTCAACGTTATGCCTGGCATCAATGTTAGCTTCCAGTATGTCTTGAACTTCCAGTAGGCTTTGCTGTAAATTTATGCTAAAAATAAGAAGAGGATTAGCGTGTTTGCTAATCCTCTTTTTTTGTTTAATCTGTTGTACATTGCGCTTGATATTGAGTAAGTGGAAGCCTAAGTAAGGGCGCTGGAGGACTGCTGGCCGTACGCGCTGCACCTATAATAACAGAACGTTTCGGCACTTTTCGTAGATTCTTAATGGCTTTGGTGACCGACACCACTTTGTTGTTGTACACTTGCCAACTGGGAAACGTATATTGATGGTTTTCTCTTTTTTGCAACAAAAGTTTGCGTTCAGAATTGAGCAACAGCAACCGATCAAATGCTTTTAAAAAGTCTATGCCCAGCAAACTTCGCTGCACCCGCTCACTTCGATAAACAGGCAATTGCTGCACACACCAACCTCCTGCAAACATCAACTGATTTTGCGCCCCCATTTGCTGGGTATCAATTCGAGTTTCGATAGAAGACTCTGACAGCGTGTATTTTTCCCATTGAGGAGCAGACATATAATGTGACTTACCCGTCATCAAGGTTCCATTGTACCCAAAATCAAGGCCAACGGTATCCGTTTGGTTGTTGCTTTGTACAACCGTTGCGTAGGGGGTGCTGGGTAGACTTATGAGGGGCAGCTCAAAATAATCATCTGTTGTATAATTCAAATCAGGGGAACAATTGGAGAGCGTCTGGGTTTTGAAATCAATCATCCAATCACTTTGTCCAATTACATTGTTGCCAACAATCAACTGAATGCCTCGCTCCTTCAATAATTTTGGTATTCCTACCACCACCAACACCTCTATTTTGCGCGGCACTTTAATGCCCGCTATAGAAAAGGCGTTTCCTTTAGTAAGGTAAGTCTTTTTGCGGCGGTTCTCCGCATCTATTATTTCTGCGGTATGTACTACTTTAAAATTCTTTAAATCTTCTTCTTTCTCCACAAAAAAGACTGTTAACTGAGCGCCGTTATCAAATAGCGCCTTCTGGGATTGTTTGTGGAAAGTCGTAGGAACAACAATTTGTCTAAACCCCTCGTCCAATTCAAAAGGACTTTGGCCGTGCAGCGTCGACCAAGAAACAACAAGCAAAAAAGAGAAGAAATAGTAAAAATTATTGGGCATAATGTAGAATTAAATGGTAAAAGCGCCAAGCCCTTACAAGCTTGGCGCAACATGGGTTTTAGAAATAGTAGGTATACTTAACGTAGTACCCTTCCTTTTGGCTGTAGCCAGCAGAAACCGAATCGCCGCGCTTACGCTTGGCAACAGGTGCCGAATCATCCGTAACAAAAATGTCAATGGGATGTTTCTTCTCTATTGCCCGCGCTAGGCTGTAGCCCGTTTCTGCAAAATACTCATCTGGTAAGCTTTCCAAACATTCTTGTTGCTTGTCAGACAGTTCAAAATTTTGTTGAGCCCAACCACGCAAATCTTCTCTGATTTGTTGGGCTTGGTGCTGACGCTCGTCGTCAGGTAGGTTATACAACTCTTCCTGCTTCAAACGAGCATTGTTATTATTCCATTGAATAGACATGGTAATAAAGTTTAGATGGTTTAAGAATAATTTTCTACTACAAACATCTACCAAAGTCGCTGCAATAGCAAGTTATAGCTGAATTTTATTCTCATAAACAATTCTTAAAGTCTTACTTTTCACTTTTTATCCCTGTCACAAATTGACTATTTAGTATCCGCTTAAATATAACGCTTGAATATACGCTAAATAGGCTCTATTCTATTTCTCATCCTACCAATATATATTGCTTCAATATTCTACTGTCAAATTCGTATAGCCTATGGTAGGCTGTTAAATAGTGTTAAATTACTTTTTAATACAAAAAGACTTTTTTTTATAAAACGGCTTCTTTGCTACTTTTTCTACCGAAAAACAAACCCATTGGCAAACTGCCCTGCTGTAAAATCGTCCACCAATGTTCCGTCCAAGCGCCGCCGCTCTACGGTTGCTGGATTTACCCCCGCAGACGTTGCCGCATACATATACTGGGTATTGGATTCGTAGCCCAATCCGTAATAAGTTCCCTGAAACAAAGCGCGTTCTTGGCCGCTGCTCGGTGTATAACTCCACACGGCTCCTGCCCTAGTGTAGAACAACACATCACTTTGGGGCTGATTAATCGTTAAATTACCAATAGCATTGCCTTTTCCGTAATCCACTCGATCGACGATGGTGTTGGTACTTGGGTCAATGCTAATTAGTTGGCTGGCGGTGCTGTTGGCGGTGTCTATCTGGGGGTAAGTGGTGTAAACCACCTTCCCAGCGCAGCCCACCCATAACAAGCCGTTGTTGTCTTCTACGATGCCGCTGGGCTTGTCGGCAACAGTAAGGGTGGTTTGAATTTGTCGAGTTTGGGTGTTGAATACGGTGACTTGGTTGTTGCTGTCAAAACCGCCTACGTGCGTGATGTAGAGTTGGCCGTTTTTTAAGGCCAAGCGCTCTGGCCCTACCGATAGAGCGTAGCGTTCGGCGACCGTATGGTTGCTCAAATCTATGCGCGCAAGGCTGCCCGTTCGGCCATCTAGTCCCCATTCAGTAACGTAAGCCTCGGTGTTGGAAATCGGCAAACAGTAACGCGGCAACCGCAGCCCTGTTATTTGAGCTGCCTCGGTAAACGTATTGGCGTTGACTACTTCTATTTTATTAGAATTATTAACCACTACATACCCTCGATCCCCTTCAAAAACTAAGGATTGTACCACGTCGCCCAAGTCGCGTTGATTGGCCTTCCAGAACACGCTGTCGGTGGTATTGCCTTGTCCGTCGTAATGCGTGATGGTGCCTGAGGTATTGCCAAAAGAGCCTTCGTTGACCACCAACACCCCTTCTTGGTATTGGCCTTTCGGCAACGGATCGGCGGGTGTTTTTTGGCAGCTTGTCCATAGCCCCAAACAAACCAGCAACAACCCGTAAACATTGATCGGTAGCGTTCTTACCATCCTAAGCCTTTTTTAATGCGTTCCCAAAGGGTCAACTGGGACTTTTTTTCGCCGTAAGGCCCTTCTTCGTAATAACTGTAATCGTAATTGTCGTTGCGCAGGGAGCGTTTGAGTTGCCACCAGCGAAAAATCATAATGACCAATAAAATTGGTACGACATATCCCCAAATCATAAGCGTTGTGTTTAATGGCGTCCGCCGTTCATAATCGCAAAAATATGTAAAACGGCGGGAAAAATAGCGTCCATAGATTCTTTGGCGCCTTTGGTAGAACCAGGCATGGTGATGACCAGCGTTTGGTCGCGAATGCCCGCAATAGAGCGCGAAAGCATGGCGTAGGGGGTGCGGTTTTGTCCATAACTGCGCATGGCTTCCACAATGCCAGGCACTTCTCGGTCTAGTAAAGGTTGCACCGTTTCGGGCGTCACATCTCTAGGCGACAAGCCCGTCCCCCCTGTAAAAATCAACAAATCGACGCCTTCGGCACACCAGTGTTTGACCGCTCGTTCGATGGCCTCTGGTTCATCGGCAATAATGGTATACGCGGCTATGTTGACGCGGGCGGTTTCTAATTTTTCTACAATAACCTTACCCGCACGGTCTTCTTTTCTACCTGCCGAAATAGAATCGGAGCAGACCACTACCGCTGCTTGCAAGTGGTTAGGATGCTTACCTTTGTAATCTGATTTCCCACCGCGCTTTTTGAGCAGTTTGATCGTGCGAATTTCTACGCCTTTGTCAATGGGTTTGAGCATGTCGTAGATGGTCAGGGCGATGATAGAAGCCCCGTGCATAGCCTCGACTTCTACGCCCGTCTTATAAATCGTTTTGACCGTTATATTGATAATAATGGTTAAACCCTCTATTTCGTAGGTTACATTGGTGTATTCGATTGGCAAGGGGTGGCAGTCGGGAATAAGCTCGGCGGTTTTCTTGACGCCAAATAAGCCTGCGACCTTTGCCATTTCTAAGACGTCGCCTTTGGGGACGGTTTTATTTTGAACCGCAGCGATGGTTTCGGCTTTGCTGACCTGTACCCGTGCTTCTGCGATGGCAATGCGTAGGGTGCTGCTTTTGTGGGTAATGTCTACCATTGTATGTTTTTTTTATAAATTGGTGTTTTTTGGGGGGGGGCGTATGCAACGGTGCAGCCCTCACGAAGTAATACTACCCTACAGTACATTTTTTTTCCATTGGTGGCTGTCGTCTTCAAATATTTCTTTGCCAAAAATGGGAACCTCTTTTTTGATGGCTTCTACAATGTAGCGCGATGCTTCGTAACACACAGCGCGGTGCGGCGACGATACAAACACAAACAAACAAATTTCGCCTGCGCCCACTTCCCCCAAACTGTGGTGGATGTGCATGCAGGTAATCGGAAACCGCTCGAAGGTGGCTTCTCGAATTTGGTGCAACTGCTCGGTAGCCATCTCCTCGTAGGTGGTGTATTCAATGGCGCGCACGGTCTTGTCTTCAATAACATCGGCCCGTACTTGTCCCAGAAAGATGTTGTGCGCTCCAATGTCCGTCTTGCTCTGGTGCTTGGCAATGGATTGGCCAATAAAGGCCGCAGGAATACCGCCCTGCATAAATACTTTTTTTGGAATCTTTAATTTGCTCATAATGCGGTGAAATTATTTGGCGCGTGCTTACTTTTTTGGTGAAGGTACGAAGTTTTGAGGGAGGGTTTGTTATTTTTATTGCTGTTGTTTTGTTGTTCTACTGAATAACGTTCTCTTGATTAATCAATAGCGCTCAATTATGTTTGTCAAAAGCCTTAAAATTACCGACCACCACCAATTCAAAGATTTTGAGTTGGACTTGACCTACCCTAAAGGGCATGAAAAGGCTGGGGAACCGTTGGATAAGGTGTGTATTATTGGGCAAAGCGGAACAGGGAAAACTACGTTGTTGGAAGAGATAGCTAGTGTAGGTTTGAGGACTTCCGTAAAAAAAGAATTTCGAAGTACTAAAATTATAGAAAATCCTAAAATAAATATTAATTCACTTTTAGATTCTGAGCACCAAAAATCTATCCTCCCAACTAATAACCCAAAAACACTGGACTTTGTCTTACTGGGAATGAACAATATAAATTTTTCTGGACATTATGATGCCCCCAAAAAAATAGCATCAATTTATGGATTTGCTTCTACTAGAGTACTGTCTTTAGATATTAATAATTATAGAGACAATGTACTAAGTAGGGTATGCGTAAAATAGACAAAACTTGTCATTTGTCGACCACTTATTTTAAATGGCAAAAAGAACTTCTTGCAGGGAAACACCCTCCCTACGACAGTTCTAATAATAAATATTATACAGATGTTATAACGCTGCTTCTGCACTGTCAAAAAGGGCTTTGTGCTTATACCGAACAGTACCTATGTCAGCCCCAATGCTACGAAGATGGACATTGGAAAGACGGCTGTTACAAATCTGACAAACCTGAATTTAAAGGTCAATTAGAGCATTTTAATCCTGAGTTAAAAAAGACAGACGCTTGGCAGTGGGACAATTTTTTTCTAGCAGATACCGATGTCAATACCAAAGTTAAGGGTCAGAAGAAGGTAGATTCCATATTAAATACAAGCCCAAGAAGCAGGGCAAGAGGATTCGATTATAGAGGATTTTATTTAGCTAGCCTTCCGATACTTCACTAAAATTATCCTACAAGCCCTCTACAAAATGCGCTCAAAAAGTGCTATATTTCTAGAGCTTAGGTTTTTTCCCCTAAGTGACCGACCTTTCAACCACCAAATACACCGTACTATGAGCGATTTTGATAAAATCAACAAACAAGACGAGCAGCCGCAGAACATCAACAGCGGGGAGCAAGTTGTATTAGCGCAAGCGCCACCCGCTAAACAATCAACACCACAACTGCAAAAGGCTGAACAGCAAGAAAACCGCAAAAAAGTAGATCCTTACCAACAACCTGCCCACCACAACATCGTTCCCGTAGATCGTTTCGAGGAAGGGGAAACGGTGGCAGGAGCAGGCAAAGCGGTAGAGGATTTTTTCAAAGAAGAAAAACAACTGGACGACAAAACCAAGGACAAAGCGGCGGTTAGAGCTTTGCAACAAGCTTTGATTGATTTGCGGGTATTGGATCCTAAAAAAACAACATTGGGTACTTACGATAGCGCGACAGAAAAAGCAGTGGTCACTTACAGAGATCATCGAGGCAATCACCTGAAAAAAGACAAAGAATTTGACAAATCGGATAAGACGCTGGTAGAAGATCATTTTGACAGTCGAGAAGCGTACCTAGAAGCCGCCGTTCCCAATAAAAAAAAGAAAGCCACCCGACCGCTGGATGCAACCGATAAAGACAACCTGAAAGGCATTTACAATCCCAACCCAAAATCCACCACAGCTTCTACCACCACTACGGCGGCTCCATCAGCCGTAGACAAAGATATGCTTCAAACCTATAAAGATGCTTTAAAATCAACCGCCAAAGGTTTTCTTATCTCTGCAAAAAAGAAAAAATACGAGGCGAAAGAAGACCAACGCGAGAAAGGGGAAGCAATAGAGAAGGAAAACGATGAAATCAAAAAAAGTAATGCCAAGATCAAAGACAAAAGCAAGCATCAAGCCTTGAAAGATAACCCCTATCTGTTGTCAAAAGACGCTGTTTCATCCATTTCAGAGGCGGCCAAAGACGCCGTAGATGGGCTTTACGGCGGGCAAATTAGTAAAAAGGTCAACTTCAGCATCGGTGTAAATTTGTTGGACCAGTGGGAAGAGGGCGAAGCGGCAGTTAAAGATTATAAAACCATTACCCCTGAAAATGCGACCTCTGCCAAAGGCAAAAGCGCTGGCTATTATACCAAAGAAGCCCGTACTTTTTTGATTAAAAATTTGCGTAATTTTCACGAAGTACAAGGCTTAGGTAAATTGTTCAATATTCCAAAGGCAGAGCAAGAGAAAGCCCTGTCAGAAATAGTCGATGAATTGCTTAAAGAACCCAGCAACATAGAAGATGCGATGCGCGCCGAACAGGGTTGGTCGGGCATGGCTAGCGGTGGCAAACAATATTTACAACGGTTCAAATCAACCGACAGCGCTCCGAGTAAAAAAGCAGAAGCAGACCGCAAAAAACGCTGGAAAACCTTTTATACCTCTATACACGAATATTTGCACTTGGTGATGCACGACAAATACGATGCGTGGGTCGAAAAGCAGGGAACCAACAAAAACAACATTTTGACCGAAGGCGTTTGTGAGTTTTTTACGCTCAATGTCTACGCTGCGCTTAATGGAGGAAAATTAGAGGGATACAAAAACCAAATAGACGGGCTCAAAAAAGGTGTGCCCAATAAGAACGCGGTCTTACCGTTCAAAGGTTTGCGCGAGCTGTACCCCCAACACAAACAAGCAGAGCAAATCGCCAAAACCGTGGGCATTCACAACCTACAAGAAGCTTATTTCAAAGGAAAAACAGCGTTGATAGACGATAAATAAAGCAGTACTAACCGCCTGCAAAAGGCGGCAACAACGCAATTTCGTCTGCTGCCTGCAACTGCTGTGCATCG
>CAYUZF010000086.1:5825-6067 GCA_964449615.1 uncultured Aureispira sp. | reverse complement strand
CTTACAAAAGTGCGGTTGACTGCAATGCGGAAAGGTTTGTTTGCTAAGGCAGGGTAGCGTTTTTTTAACTGCTGTTGAAGTGCTGCTACCGTGCAAGAAGGCGAAACGGGCAAGCTTTCTTTGGTACATTCGGTAGCCTCGGCGATTAAGCCAAAATAATTAACGGTTAGATTCATCTAGTAACTGTTGATAAGCGGTGGGTGTATTGATGTTGCTCAAATGCCGTGCCCAATGCGCTGGAC
>CAYUZF010000086.1:0-5739 GCA_964449615.1 uncultured Aureispira sp. | reverse complement strand
AACGTGCAAGGACAACGCTTGCAAAACACGCATCAAGCGCAATTGTTCGTTTTGCAAAGCATTTTCAAAACAGCGGTGTTGCGCTTTGGCGTAGACGCCTACCAAAGGCTGCCAACGCCCTTGCAGCGAAAAAATCGTACTTTGCTGGGGCTGGCTTTGCGCCAACAAATAGGCCAAAACTTCGGTAGAAAGCAGCGGCAAATCGCAACTGAGCGCCAAAATATAAGGTGTTTGGCAATGGTAGAGCGCAGTTTCCAAGCCCGCTACAGGCCCCTGCCCCGTGTAGCGATCCCGCCACACCCTGCCCGTCCAAACATCCGCCAACGCGCCGTTGTCTATTAGGGCTACCGTTTGTACCAATGGACGCGCAGCCGCTTGTAGCCGCTCCAAAAACGTCTGCCCATGCAGGGTCAGCAAAGCTTTGTTTTTTCCCATGCGGCGGCTTTGTCCACCCGCCAAAATCACCGCTGTCAATTGCTCTTTGGGAATCATACTTTTAATAATTGAAGGGGATGAACAGAACCCAACTCAATGCGTTGCCCGATGGTCAAAGCAGCCAACTGCGCCGCAGAAAGCGGTACGTTAATTACTTGGTCACCGAGCTGTACCACTACATACGCCGCCTCTACGGCCAATACTTTTGCGGTCAGCGCTAACGCTAATCCCTGCCGTTGAAAATACTCGGCGGGATGCGCGTAATAAGACGTCTTTCCAGCTTCCAGTACCAATAGATGATCGGCCAAGCGCAACACCTCATCGGCGTCGTGGCTGACGAGCAGCGTGGTACAGTTCCAAGCGTGGTGCAGCTCGGCCAACAAGGCCTGCAATTGCTGACGCAGTGGTCCATCCAACGCAGAAAGGGGTTCGTCCAACAACAACAACCGCGGCTCCAAGGCCAATGCTCGCGCTAAGGCCAAGCGCTGCTGTTGTCCTCCCGACAACTGCCGAGGGCGTTGCCCTTCCAAGCCCTGCAAATCCGTCGCTTCCAAAAGCTGTTGAATCAATTGTTGGTTCTTGCTTGCAAATTCCAAATGCTGGCGCACCGTCATGTTGGGAAACAAAGCATAGTCTTGAAATACAACGCCTACCCGACGTTGCTGCGGCGTCCAATTTATTTTTTTGGAACTGTTGTACCAACAGTTGCCGTCGAGTTTCAAGTGCCCTTCTTGCGCTTGATCCAAACCCGCTAACAAACGCAACAACGTAGTTTTGCCCGTACCAGAAGCGCCATAGACGGCCAACAGTTTTCCAGCAGGACACTGCGCCTTTACGGTCCAATCCAATAGACCTTGCGCGCTTTGCAGTTGTTTGTAAAAATAAAAATCAAGCATAGTTTAGGTTGATTCGCGGCTTCGCGCATTAATACCATAAGTGCCTACTAAGACAACGAAACTAAGCAACAAAAGGACGACGGAGTAAAAATTGGCTTTATCGTACTCTAAAGCTTCTACATGATCGTAAACAGCCACAGAAGCCTCCGATGGTATGCGCAAAGGTCAGCACAATTCCAGTGAGCAGTGCGGGACGAATATTGGGCAGCAACACCCGCCAAAGCACCTCCCAGCGGCCTTTGCCCATCGTATACGCCGCCTCGCGCAACGAAGGGGGTAGATTTTGTAATCCTGCCTGGATGGGTTGCACCATAAACGGCAAACTGTAACACATCGAGCCCAATACCAACCCCCAAAAAGAAAAAATTAATTCTACGCCCAAATAATCGTACAACCACGCGCCAAAAGTCCCCTGCCGCGACCAACAACAACAAATAAAACCCCAGCACAGTAGGCGGCAAAACCAACGGCAAGCCCACCAGTGCTTCCAGTAAAAACTTAAAGCGCAGTTTGCTGTGTGCCAAAAAGGCCGCCAACGGTAGTCCCAGCAACAGCAAGCCCGCCGTTGTCACAGCGGCCAATTGCAACGACAAGCCCAGCGGTTGCCAATTCATTGTTTCCATGTCTGTTTATTTGTGGTGCAAGGTACGGCATAAGCCATAAGACACAAAAATTCTGCTAAAATCTATGCAGCATTTGTACGCGTAGTATTGCCCGTCTTTTTTTAGGGTACCTGATAACCATACTGCATTAAAATTGTTTGGGCTTGCTCTTCCTGCAAAAATTGGTAGAAAGCGCGGGCAGCAGGGACAACACTTCCATCCAGCGGCTGTATTAAAGCCACCGCTTGCGGCAATTGATAGTTAGACAACGCTACAAATTGCCCCATTTTTTTGAGTTTGGGATGTTCCAAGCTCGACCGTGCAGTCAGCCCCCAATCTGCTAGGCCTTGATACAGATACAAGTTAACTTGTTCTATATTTTGACCGTAGATCAAGCGCTTTTTCCAGCGCTCGTCCAGTCCAGCCTCCTGAAGTGCGCGCTGTGCCAAACGGCCATAAGGCGCCGCTTTGGCATCGGCCACAACCAACCGCTCGGGAACGGGCATGGCGTTTAAATCTGCACTCAAACGCAGCGTTGTATCGCGGCTCCACAGCGCCAAACTTCCTCGCGCATACACCACGGGTGCAGTGGCCGTTCGGCCATGCTGTTGCAAATAAGCGGGATAACTGCTGTCTGCCGATAAAAACAGATCTATGCGTGCCCCTTGCTCAATTTGTGCGACAAGTTTGCCCGAAGCTTGTACATAATTCTCAAAATTCACCTCGTGCTGCGCTTTATAAGCAGCTTGTAGGGCTTTGAGTACGGGCTGGGTAGAAGCTGCGGCAGCGATCTTGATGGTAGGAATGCGGTTGTTGTGGTTGTTGGTGCAAGCACTCAGCAGGACTACCAGCAAGCTTAAAAGTGTTAATTTCATGCTTTAAAATTAGAACAGCGGCAACCAATGCACCTCTACCAAGTCCCCTGCTTGGCACTGGGTGGCGGTTTCAGGCACATAGACCAACGCATTGGCTGCTGCAAAAGACTGCAACATGGCCGAACTTTGTTGTTCGAGCAAGGCCACGCCATTTTCATCGGCATACGCTTTCAAAAATTGAGCGCGGATACCTTTTCGTTCGTACGCTTTCGCTAAAGGCAATTGGCTTCGGCGCAACGCAAAATTGGGTTGCCCCTGATATTTTTTGAGAGCAGGCAATACGTATTCGTAATAACATGTCAAGGCAGCGGCGGGGTTACCAGGCAGCGCAAAGATAGTGCAGTTCTCTTTGGTACCCAAATAAAGTGGTTTGCCAGGTTTCTGGCGCACTTTGTAAAACAGCGTTTCTACGCCCAAATGCGGCAGCACTTGCCCCACAAAATCGTACGCCCCCACCGAAATACCGCCTGAGATCATCAATACATCTACCTGCTGTAACAGGGCTTTGATGGTGTTGAGCGTAGTCAAATAATCGTCTTCCACTTGTTGCACTTGCACAGCTTCAAAACCTGTTTGTGCCAGTACTGCTTCCAACATCTGCCCGTTGCTTTCATAGATTTGCCCACGGTGCAAGGAGTTGCCTGCCCCCACCAATTCATCGCCCGTCACCAAAATTCCTACCCTCGGCCGCTCAAACACCAGTACCTCTGTCAATCCCAAACTCGCCAAAAAACCGATCGTAGCAGGTGTAATGCGGTTGCCCGTGCGCAGGGCTAGCGTCCCTTTTTTAATTTGTTCGCCTTGCGGGCGAATGTTCAAGCGCTGTGCAATGCCTTCAGGCACCAAAATATCGTCGCCGTCTAGTTCTATTTTTTCTTGCTGAATAACGGCATTGGCTGCACTGGGAACAGGCGCACCCGTAAAAATACGCACCGCTTGCCCCGCTTCCAAAGCGGGATTCCAATCACTCCCCGCCGCTACTTCTCCCAGCACTTGGTAACGGAGTTCTTTTCCCAAACACAAGGCATAGCCATCCATCGCCGATTGGTCAAAAGGCGGCAAATCTAAAGGCGCATGAACGTCTTGCGCCAGTACTTCGCCCAAAGCCTGTGTAAGAGGGCTGCGTCGGCTGCGCAACGTAGGTTGTAAAGAAGCGACGAGCGCTTTGGCTTGTGCAACAGTTATCATAAAAAAAGTAGTTTGTTGTGGTTAAGAGGGCGGTAGAGCATCCATAAAAACGCCTTTACAAATTCTTCCAACTAAGATAAAAAAGTTAGCGCATTAATACAGCTTTTTTGAGTTTTCGACGTCGGAAGCTTCACGGCGTTGCGTCTTCTTTCGTTTTAAATGGTCGCTGTGGCAACTACTTTACACGCGGTATTTTTTATAAAAAAAGCTTATAATTCCCACTTTTTAAGCACTTTAGTAAAAGATAGTTTGAAAATATGGAAATAGGGTCGTACTTTCATAAACGTTTTATGAACTGAACAAATCCCCCTCCCCCTTCGTTTGCAAACCACAACCCTACTATGAAAAAATTACCAGATCCCTCGTCCTCCAACAAGCCGTTGCCTGCTGTAGACTCCGTATTGGCCAACAACCAACCCTTGCCCAAAGAATACGATGCCGCCCTAAAACGCGTGGCTCAAGTGCTAGAAAATCAAGCCCCTAGCACCTCTTGTGAAAAACTATTGTTTGGACTGGGAATTTTCTTATCCGCTTTGCTGTTGATTGCACAACTGTTGCATTGGCTGTCTTACCCTACTTGGTTGGAACTCTTGTACAGTTTCGCTATCTTTGTAGAAGCATCCGTCCCGCTCGTTATTAGTTTTTTCTTAAAAAACAAGCAACAAACTCTAATTTTACGGGCAGTGGGGACAGTTGTGTTGATCCTTTACGCCTTGAGTTTGTTTTCATAAGCATACATTAGCAACAGCGACAAGAACGATATTATGAAAGATAAACCACTAGTTAATAGAGTGGCCAAAAGTGGCATTATTACCCTTAATTTGGAAGAGCATTACCCGCAAGAAGAAATCTTAGTGTTTGACATTAAGGATTATCTCTTCCGAGGTTTGATGCTGCGCGAGAAAGATTTTCGGGCGGCAGTAGCCGAACACGATTGGACGCAGTACAGCGGTAAAAACTTGGCCATTGGTTGTTCTACCGACGCCATCGTTCCTGTTTGGGCTTACCAATTGGCAACCATATCAGCGGCGCCTTATGCCCTCCAAATTGTACAAGGCAGCGCAGAGGATTTGGTAGTTGCACATTATTACCGCGTTTTGCAACGGTTAGATTTAGAGCCGTATACCGACAAACGCATTGTTATCAAGGGCTGTAGTGAAAAACCTGTTCCCGTGTCCGCTTATATGGAATTGGCGCGCCTGTTGACGCCCATCGCTAAAAAAATCATGTACGGAGAACCTTGTTCAATGGTTCCTTTGTATAAGAAAAAATAAGTTTACCACCTGAAAGCCGTGTGCCCTTTATACACGGCTTTTAGGCTACCCCTTTTCTTAGTTTTCTTTAGAAAGAATGGTTTCGTTCTTTCTTCTTGCGCTTTCAAGCAGTATGGCTTTTAAGCTGTTTTTCTATTGACCCAACGCATCCCTCATAAGTGCTTGATAACAACTGATAAACGGCGGTATTTACACCAACTAAAATTAACGCACTATTGCGTAAAATTACCGCTTTCCAGTCAATAGCTCTGCCATCTTCTGTACCAACCAACCGAAGTTCAAAACTGCGTTTTCCCCAAGTGTAACCGTTGGTAGCTTCCATCCAGCATTTGAGAAATGGAAGAAAAAACCAAAGTAACACATATACAGCTGGCGGCACAGGAACCACAACCAACAGTACAATTACAAAGGTAGTTAAGTACAGTGTAACAAAAGAAAGCGAATATTTTTACAGAGGATTTTTAGTGCG
>CAYUZF010000085.1:11626-20231 GCA_964449615.1 uncultured Aureispira sp. | reverse complement strand
CGCTGTACCAGTCATCTATTTCATGCACATTGTATTGGCGGTTTAGTAAGTTGAGAATGTTTAACGCCTCTATGCGCCAGACTTTTTTGTTTACGTCTAGCGTAGGTAGTACGCTCGCGATCGCTTTTGGAATAGGCGGTTGGTGCAGTTTTAAAGACCATTCCAATAGAATGATCGCCACCAATTGCTCCCAAGCGTGTTTAAAAATAGAAACGGTTTCTTGACGCTGTCGACGTCCAAAATCTCGTTCGCTAACCACTTCCGAATCCCAGCGGCGGTGGGTGCGTACGATGAGCCAATACCACAACGCCGTAATGCCTACGAGTAGGACTGCTGTTATCAATAACACCACATCTCCTGTTGAACCACTCCATGGTTTGATATAGTCATAATCGTCTTGGGTGTTGCCTGTAAGATTCCAAAGCAACCAACTCAGCCAACCCAACACCGCATAAAAAGCAAACACTTCTCTAGGATAGCGGTACTTGCGAAAAGCAACGACTATACTAGCACCGATACCAAGTAACATGGAACAAGTAAATAGGTAGAAAAAGAATTCTTGCATGGGGAACGTGTATTTTTTTACAAGCATCATTTATTATTTTGAAATTAATCAAAAATAACGACGCCTTGAAAATTTTATTCCTTTTATTTCAGCTTTTTATTTTTTGAATAAAATTATTTTTTTGATGAATTGTAAAACTTATTTTTGTTCTAAAGTGATAAGAAATTGTACAAATGGCTTTAATGGCGTATTATAGAAACGCACGATTATCTCCACTCAAAATGATAGTTTATGGGAATGGTTTTAACAATTTGGGCAGTAACCAAGTCTGCTTTAGAACAGTATTTAGAAAATAGTGAACGCCTCGCCAATGATTTGTATGTAGAAAAAAGATGGCCAGCACTTGATTTGGGCAAAAGTTGGCAAGACCTTTTAAAAGTCATCAATGGAGAAGGTTTGGCAGGCGTAGGGGAGGGCGCTAATTGACGAACAGCAGGATCTGGGGTGTGGGCCGGCGCATTATTTGTGGCCCAACGAAATTGAACCTCGCTACTGCGAAATCGCCGACTGGACTAAGGGAACTGTCAAATTACGCTACCTAGACGAACACGAAGAGGAGGATCTCACTCCCATAACCCAACGCCACCGAGCGGAGGACATTCGCTGTGTATGGAGCTATTTTGAGCAGCTGCAAGTATTTTACAAGGGGGTGGTTGCCCAAAAATTAGCCATTATTAGCGTGGTGAATTGATAGTTATAGAAGAAAAACGCTATAATGGGACGAAAATTCTACCTCCACTCCCCAAACCAACCCTCAAAACAAGCCAATTATAAATATACTTCTCCCCACATCTTTTGCGCATAGCGCCAACTCAATTGGACGTATTTTTACGCCGAAGCGGTCGCTGTGCAACAAGCGATGGTTTGTTGTATCAGTTAATTTTAACCAAAAAATAAATAAATATGTACGCTCAATCCCTAACCTACTTCTTTACTTGCTGCATGCTTCTTCTGCTTTTGGCCTGTGAAAATCCAGCTAGTAAAAGTGCAGCATTGCCCAAGGATTTTGATTTGGGAACTACCCAAGACGGCCATTACCACAATGATTTTTTTGAACTGGACATTTACTTTGATCCTACTTGGACGGTGCAAGACGAGGAACAAATGGAATTAACGGGTGGGGAGGAAGCGTTGATCATGGGCGACAATGAAGCCCTAAAAAAGAACATAGCTGCCTCCGATGTCAACAGCGCTTATTTGTTGTCTGTATTTAAATATCCAGAGGAGGCCGTCGTAGACTTTAATCCTGGATTTGTTGTAATTGTAGAAAATGTACGCCTTTATTCCAATATAGAAACAGGAGCCGAATATTTGGAGCAGGTCAAAAAGCTGTTGAACCAGACCGCCTTAGCGTATACTTTTGGGAAAACCCAAGAACAGCGCATTGGCAAAAAGATCTTTCATCGCATAGCGGCGGAAACTACTTATTTGGGCAGTACCATTCAGCAGGAATATTACAGCGTGGTAGACCGTGGCTTTTGTCTGAATTTTATACTGACTTACAGCACGGAGCAGGAGCGCGCGGAGTTGCAAGCGCTGTTGGACAAAATTAGGATATAGATTGCCTAATAGATGTAGCGAATTTCGATGACGCTCATTTCTTCTTCGGCTAGGGTGCGCCAATTGCCAGTAAAAGTAGCTCCATAAGAGATGGCCAAAAGCGGGCCTATCGTTTGGGCTTGCTGCTCACTGGCAAGGTAACCCGCAGGGACTTCCGTCAAAAATTGTCGTCGGCCTTTTTGCTCAACGGGGCGCTCGATTTCTATTAAGCTCATTTTTGCAGGGATAACGGTACTCCAAGCGCCCGTCCATTGGCCTTGGTGGGCTGCGGCAATTAGAGGCGCTTTTTCGCGGGCTTCTTGGTGGTTCCATAAAGGGCCAGCGGGGAGGGGGATTTTGTAGGTGTTCATTGTAGGTCTTGTTTTAAGAGTCGAGTAGAATGAAAATAATTGGTGGTACAAATATTGGAAAACAGTACCTCGTACAACAGGGTAATAATACCTGTTTTACAAATTCAGGTAACAATACCTGCTTCCAAATAAGTAAGGTAGCAAGGCGCTCAAAAAATAAAAAAGCAGTTTCCAAGAGCATTTTCACCTAGAACTTGTTGTGAAGGACGTAAACCCAGCACGCAGGGTATTCAACTAGCAAAACAACAGCTTAAGAATGGGATTAATCAAAGAATTTAAGGAATTTGCCGTTAAGGGAAACATGATCGATATTGCCATTGGGGTCATTATTGGGGCGGCCTTCAACAAAGTAGTTGATGTGTTGGTCAAAGAAGTGTTTTTACCGCCTTTGTCGCTGATGACCGATGGCATCAATTTGGCCAACAAAAAGATTATTTTGCGCGAAGCGGTAGACGTAGATGGCGTGAGCAATCCCGAAGAAGTGGCTATTGGTTATGGCAAATTGTTGGAGACAGGCATTGACTTCCTAATTATCAGTTTTACTGTGTTTGTGATTGTGAAATTTATGAACAATTTGAAGAAAAAAGCCGAAGACCCCAAAGACAAATCGACGCCCACCCCTAAGGATATTGAATACCTCAAACGCAACAACGATTTGCTCGAACAACAGGTCGTTTTGTTGGAAAAAATGGTAGAAAATAAATAACAACAACCGCCAAGTATGAAAATCGTTTTGATTTCGGATACCCACAGTTACCTCGACCCCAAGAGTTTGCCCTACCTGAAAGCCTGCGACGAAATATGGCACGCAGGGGACATTGGCAATGTGGCCCTGGCCGAGCAGTTGGAAACCATCGCGCCACTCCGTGCGGTGTACGGCAATATTGACGGGCATGAACTGCGGGCGCGCTATCCCGAAGAATGGATGGCAGAGGTGCAAGGCTTGTCGGTGTATATGATCCATATTGGCGGCTACCCAGGGCGCTACCCCAAAAAACTAAGAGCGCGTTTAGAGACGCTGCGCCCCGATTTGTTCATCTGTGGCCATTCGCACATTTTAAAAGTGATGCGCGATAAAAAACTAGACCTGTTGCACCTCAATCCAGGGGCTTGTGGGCGGCACGGCTTCCACCGCATGAAAACCTTTTTGCAGTTTGAAATCAACGAAGGGAAGCTAGAGCAGTTGCAGGTGGTAGAATTGGGGTTGCGGGGCAAAATAGATTAACCGTTGAATAGCCCACGCCTTGTTGAGCGATTTATACCGCTAGGGAATCATCTAATTTGAGCCGTAAGAACGTGTTTTTAGCTGGTGAAAGTGCAAAAAATGAAAGCGTTTAAACAAAGCCGCTTTTACAACACTGTACGCCTTTTTTATAAAAAAATACAAACAGATAGGACAGCGTTGCAACAGATATTAATTGCAAAGAACTAAAACAAAAACAAGCTTTACGCTGTTGTAAAGGATGAAAAAATGGTAGGAATAGTCCCTCTACAATAAGTATAAACAGCTCTTTTTCAGGAAAAAAAGATCCTTGAAAACTAAGTTGTTGTGGCCTGCCTTCACCCAATAAGAATTATACAGGACTTCGGATGCTAGTAGTAGTCATCCTGATAAACATTCTATTTTTTTTACCAAACAGAGCACTTGAAGACTGTCACAAAAAACAGCTGCAAGTACTTCTAAAATTAAAACGAACATATGAGAGTTTCCCATTTTCTAATCTTACTTTTCCTCGGCATTGCTTTGTCGTCTTGTGTTGGAAAAAAGCAGTACGCGGAGTTGCAAACAACTTTGGACGTAGCCAATAAAGACGTGAGTCGTCTCACTAAAGAGCTGAATGCCTTAATGAGCAAACAAAGTGTTTGCGATAAGGAACTACAATTGAGAACCTCACAGGTCAATGACTTAAAGAACCAAATTGACGATTTAAAAGCACAGCGCAAACAGCAATACAGCACGGTAGACGAATTGACGGGGCTGTCTAAATCGGCCAATGAAAACATCAAGGAAACCCTTAAACAATTGGAGGGCAAAGACCAATATATCAAATACATTCAAGCAGCTCGCACTAGAGCCGACTCGATCAACCTAGCTTTGGCCGTCAATTTGAAAGGCGTCTTGAAAAAAGGCATTGCAGACGATGACGTAGATGTAAAAGTTGACAAAACAGTTGTATTTATCAATTTATCGGATAAAATGTTGTACAACTCTGGTAGCTATGAAATTACCGACCGCGCCAACGAAGTATTGGGTAAAATTGCAACCATTGTCAAATCACGCCCTGGCTTTGAGGTAATGGTACGGATAATGTGCCGATTAGCAACGATTGTATCGAAGATAACTGGGATTTGAGTGTGAAACGCTCTACCTCTGTTGTGCGCGCTTTGCAAGACAAGCACGGCATTGATCCCAATCGCCTAATTGCTGCGGGTAGAGGAGAGTACAACAAATTGGCCTCCAATGATTCTGCCGCAGGCAAAGCCACCAACCGCCGTACTAGAATCATTATTTTACCCAAGTTGGATGAATTCTACGATTTGTTGAATCCGAGCAATGCCCCCAAATAGGTAAGTTAACCTAGCACCGCGCTTAAGAACAACCATAAAATTAGACAGTATGTAGACGATGGATAATCGCTGCATGCTGTTTTTTTTGTATAATGGCTAACTTTTGATGTTAAAACGAACAAGGATGAACGCGCTTAAACTTGGATTATTAGCGGTTGGATGTTTAGTTGAGCTTTCTGTGGGCTACAGCCAAACGATGAATTGGAGTCCTGCAACGGAAGGCTATTACACAACGGAAGATCCAGAGCGGTTTATACAGGCCGACCAACAAACGTTTTATACCTTGTGTTATGTCATAGATTCATTGGGCGAGCCGTTTTATCAAGCCAAGCGTTACAACCAGCACTTAGAAGCGAGCACCCACCTAGTACTACGTCCGCAAAAGAGAAAATTAGCGGCCTATCAAGACAGCCGCTTTCGGGGCAATCAATGGCGCTTATATTACCGCCAGCAAACACCTGAAAACCAAGAAGCCTTGTATTGGAAAGGGAGCGCAGCGGCCACTCTACAACCCAATCAATCTCCGAAGCTGCTCACAACTTGGCAGTTTCCCACAACTCGATTAAACGGAAATTACCGAGTCGCGCAAGGCAGCAGCGACAACACTCTGCTGTACGGGGTGTTGTTGGCCGCGCCCAGACAACCTGCCGTCCTACAAATACACCGCCTCGATGCCGCAGGGGAATTAGAAGAAACCTTGACCATCACTACACCCCAAGAATCGCGCAGTATGCGCATGGAGGACGTGCAAGACGTTTGGTTGTTGGCCGATGGCCGTATTTATGTGTTGTGCAAATTTTATGCGCGTGCCAGTCGCAAAGAAGAGCGCCAAATGAGCATGCCTTATCGCTATGCGTTGTTGCAAATTGATGCACAAGGCACTACTACTTGGCGCGATAGCCTGCGCATAGCACCCGAGTTGGACAGCACCGATGTGGTATCGGCACGCCTCTACAGCAATGCCGAACAAACAACTGTTTACTGTGCAGGCACCTACAAAACCCCCGCGCACGCAGGTGCATTTCAATGGAATGTAGCTTCTACCAATTTGCCACAACTCGTGCCGTATACCGAGCAGCTGCAACGCGCCCAGCGCGCTCAAAAGACCAGAAAAATTAGCCTCAAAAGTTATAAGATTAAGGATTTTTGGCCGCTGCCTGATGGGAGTTATTTGGCTACAGCAGAGCAAGAATATACAAAGGTTTACTTGGACAAATTGTTGGGAGAGCAGAAAATAAGAAAGCGCTACAACGCCCTGTTGATAAAATGGGATGTACAAGGGCGCGTCTTGTGGGAACACAGCCTTGAAAAACGGCAGCAGGCAGGCGGCGCAGGACATGCACTGGATCGCACTTATTGGGATTCTTTTGCTGCTTTTGTGCAAGAGGGGGAAATACATCTTTTTTACAACGAACTCCCAGAAAATAGAGCCTTGCTCCTCGCCGAACAAACAACGGGCGAATACCACGCGCCAACAGCCTTGGATTTTTGGGAGCAAACCATTGATCTAAACACAGGCCAAGCGCTCCCAAGAGTATTGCTTCAAAAGGCTTCCCCGTGGTTGATTTTTCCGCGCAGAATACAGCAGTTGCCCACAGGGGACTTGTTACTGCCCGCCCTGAAACTAGGCCAATCTTCCCACGAAAATACCCAACGACGCTGGGGGTTGCTATCGCTGGAGGCACAGAAATAGAGGGCTGCTTAATGGGAGAAATCAGGCACCAAATTCTCTTGGAAAATTTTAATGGAAATGGCAAGCAAAATAATACCAAAGACCTTGCGCAAAATAGCTTCGCCACCGCGTCCGATTTTTTGTTCAATCCAGTTGGAGGCGCGCAAAACCACGTAGACCAATACCAAGTTGAGCAAAATACCGACTAAAATATTGGTGGTGGCATAAGAAGCTTTTAGGGTGAGAATAGTCGTCATGGTACCTGCTCCTGCAATGAGCGGAAAGGCAATTGGAACAACAGAAGCAGAGCGCGCCAAGCTTTCGTCTTCTCTAAAAATAGAAATACCCAAAACCATCTCCATTCCCAATAAAAAAATCACAATAGCGCCCGCTACCGCAAAAGAAGAGACACTCAAACCAAATAAGTGTAAGATAGATTCTCCTAAAAATAAAAATAGCACCATAATGACCCCAGCTACCAACGTCGCTTTATCCGATTCAATATAACCCCCTGCTTTTTTCTTTAAATCAATAATAATAGGAATAGAACCGATGATGTCTATAACGGAAAATAGGATTAAGGAAACGGAAATAACTTCTTTAAAATTAAGTGTTGTCATGAGGACAGATAAACTAGCATAGGATGAAATAATGAATCAAAAGATCAAGTAAAAAGCAACTTTGTAATGGTCGTCGACTATTTTTGGTGGCTACAATTCCTCCGGTAAAACCCCTCCAAAAATTAACCGTTAATTTGAGGAAGCCGCAAAGGTACGTAGAAGCGTTATATTTCCCAAAAAAATAAAGAAATAGCCGCCCTGTCGGCAAAATATAATTGCCACTAATACGCACATATAATATAGTTGTCCACAACAAAAAAATACAACAACTTGTGTATATTAGTACATACTCGTCCTGCTGTACTTAAATTTAAAGGGTTTTATATGTCCGAACTGAAGCGCACGCTCTCCTTATTGTTACTTTGCGATACACCTAGCCTAATCGAACAGGCATTGGTGCATATAGATGGTCTATACAGTTTAGAAAAAAAGCAATTAAAAAATTTTTCAGAATGGGAGGAAGACATTTTAGCATCCAAGTCATTGGTTTTTTGGTCGGAACAAAAAGAGATGCCCCTACAAGAAGTGTTGAACAGGGTAAAGGGGCATCCAGTAATTGTGATTGTGAATAGCGGCAATATAGACAGCCAACGCAAAGCACTCCGAATGGAGACGCAAGAGGTAATGAGCGAGGAGCGCTGGCCACTGTTGCCCGAAATACTAGAACGTCTATTCAAAAAACAAGAAGAAGACCAACAAGTAAAGCAACTACAAGATATTTTAAGAGCGCTGATTAAAGACAATACCGATGCCATTATTGGACACGATTATCACGCAATAACTTATGTCAATGATTATTTGTTACAACTTTTGGATTATCGCACCAAAGAGGAATTAATCGGGCAGCCCCTTTCTAAAATTGTTTATACCAAAGACGTTCCCCAATATTTGGTTGCCATACCCTCCGAAGAGCGCAAAACCTCTTTTGAGCAGGTCAAACAAGTGCGCTTTATTCTAAAAGGCAAGGAAGTGTTGCGCGCCAATATCCAAGCAATGGCACTTCCAAAAAACGACAGACCACAGGCCTTTTGGAAAATTCAAGCCACCGCTTCTTACAAATCCATCAACCTGACCAATACCAGCGAGTCTGCCCTGTTGATCAAGTACGCGGATCAAGTACCAGGGGTGATGTACCAATACCATGTTTTTCCAGATGACCGCTTAGAATTTCCCTTTGTCAGTGACCGATTGAGTGATTTATGCGCCATTCCTGTCGAAGCGTTGCGTCGGAATGGAAATATTTTTTACAAATACATGCACCCCGATGATT
>CAYUZF010000085.1:9998-11616 GCA_964449615.1 uncultured Aureispira sp. | reverse complement strand
AGACCGTTATTTTAAAATTGGCCATGTTTCCAGAACCCAATTGACTAAGATGAGTCTGGATTTTAGATTAAAAGCAAAGGAAGGCGGCTATCGTTGGATGCACGCGAGTTCCAAACCCATTCGCCTGCCCGATCAATCTGTGCTGTGGTACGGCTATATGGAAGACATAACCGATGAAAAACTGGCAGAACAAGCCTATCGAGACAGCGAAGAGCAAGTGCGTGCGTTGTTTGAACATGCCCCCGATGGGATTGCCATTTTGGATAAATATGCCGTAGTAGTGCGTTGGAATCCCAAAGCGGAGGCCATGTTCGGTTGGTCGTCCGAAGAAATTATAGGCCATCCGTTGTATAAGAAAATAGCGCCAGAAGAACGCCAATTTGTTTACGAAGAAAGTGTTGCTAATTTTCATGAAAAAGCAGATCGCTCCTTTTTGAATACCTCTTTAGAGCTGCGGGCCATCCGCAAGAATGGCGAAGAATTTCCTATTTTAATGAGCATTTCGGAAATGAACAACCAGGGTAAGTTTTATTTCTTGTGTTTTATGGGGGATATTACAACACGCAAACAAGCGGAAAATAAGCTACAAGAGTCGCTGCTTGAAAAAGAAGTACTGCTAAAAGAAATTCACCACCGCGTCAAAAACAACCTACAAGTAATTACCAGTTTGTTGAGCTTACAAGCCAGTTTTATTGACGATTCGTTTATCAGTGATATTTTTAAGAAAAGCCAATACCGCATCAATTCCATGGGCATGGTACACGAAATGTTGTACCAGTCCAAAGATTTAGCAAAAATCAATTATCAAGAATACCTAGAACGCTTAACGGCCAGTCTAAAAATTGCTATGGTAGACTACAAAAAGAACATTGAGGTAGTATTAGAAGTGCCTGAAGTGAGCCTAAATGTAGATACAGCCATTCCTTTGAGTTTGATTATCAATGAATTGTTGACTAATGCGTTCAAATATGCTTTTATTGGGCGCAAGCAAGGGCAAGTTAAGTTGACGTTGGAAGCGTTGGAGGAGCCTCGGTTTTTAATGTACATTACCGATGATGGAGTTGGTTATTCGAATGCGTTGCCAACCGATAACGCGCCCTCTTTGGGGCTGTTGTTGGTTCGCAAATTAGCCATGCAACTCAAAGGCAGTATACAGCGCATTGCCGTTGAAAAAGGCACGCATTACCGTCTATTGTTTGAAGAAATAACGTCTAGCTAATGGCTCTAGATTTTGAATTGCGTCCCGAAAATACGTTGGCCGCTCATTTGGGACAAGCGTCGGCAACACAAGCCCTGCCTAACTTCCCTAGGTTGACCCCTGATACGCCTATTTTCTTGGATACCAATGTCTTATTGGGCTACTATCAGCAGTCTTTGCAGGTGCGTGGGCGTTTTATGCAAGGCTTGGCAACGCACAACTGTTGGGCAGCGGATCAAGTGCAGCGGGAATTTAAGCGCCATGCCAAAAAGTTACAGCAAATCCATCGCCGCCAATTGCAACCTCCACTTTTGTTGGCTACTTATACCGATGCCGTTGCCGCTTACGCTAATTATTACCAACAACAACAGCAACTTTTGCGCGCCTACCCCAGTTTGCACCGCGAATTGCAACAGCTAC
>CAYUZF010000085.1:1811-9898 GCA_964449615.1 uncultured Aureispira sp. | reverse complement strand
AGTTTGACCAATTGGCCCAAACTGCCCGCGAAGATAATTACAAGGGATTTGAAGATCCCGTAGCGGCCTTTCAATACCGCCACCCTACCCGCGTTTTTCCTGGCTTGGGCGATGTGTTGACCAAACAAAAAGACCCTTACGGAGATTATTTTATTTACCATGAAATACTCAAATGGGCAGCGCAAAACCCCAGTACAACGCCTGTTGTATTCCTAACCAACGACAGCACGAAAGGCGATTGGCTCAACGCGAGCGGAGAGTCGTACGCCCATTACCAACAGCATTTTAAAGCCCAAACGGGTCGAGATTTACACATCGCTGCGGCGCATTCAGTGGTAGAACATTGGCTGGGAATCAACAGCCGCCCGCTGCTCTTGGCACAAGAGACGCAGGACGATGTCGCCGCCGCCGTGTGGCGCAGCTATGCCCAGCCCAACAACCCGCTCCTAAACAAGAAAAATATACAAACGCTGCTAAATCGTTTCTTTCCTTTTCTACTAAAAAACGAAGCAGCACGGGCGTGGCAAGAAACACTGGATTTTTTATTGGAAAGTAGTTCTGTTCACAGTCTTTTCTGGTTAGAAGGGCAGTTGTTGCACGCTATCCCGCGCTTGTTGCGGCAAGCCCAGAAAGCCGCATTGCCACAAACCGATTTGGCGCTTTTAAAGGCCGTGTTGGGGATGTTGTATTGAGGATTGAGTGCAATGCTCGATGTCCCAAGCCGATGCCCTCGCTATTGCACAGACGCCCTAAATTTCGTATCTTAGCCGCTAGAAAAAGGCAAAAAATGCTTAGACAAAGCCAGTAAAAAAAACGGTTGATAAGGACGTTATGAAAGTATGTATTGCAGAAAAGCCCAGCGTAGCCAAGGAAATTGCACACATTGTAGGCGCAAAAAAACGGCAAGACGGTTATTTTGAGGGCAACGGCTATGCCGTGACGTGGACTTTTGGGCATTTTTGTACCCTCTACGCGCCCGACGAATACGACCCCGATTGGAAACAGTGGCGTTTGGAAAGCTTGCCCATGTTGCCCGAGCGTTTTGAAACGCGTTTGATGGACAACGCAGGCGTGAAAAAACAATTTGGCGTCATCAAAAAACTCTTTAAAAAAGCGGCATTGGTGATTAATTGTGGGGATGCAGGGCAAGAGGGGGAGTTGATCCAACGTTGGGTCATCAAACAAGCCAACTACAAAGGGCCTGTCAAGAGACTTTGGATTTCGTCGCTGACCCCCGAAGCCATCAAAGACGGGTTTAAAAACTTGAAGGACGCAGCGTTGTACGACAATTTGTATTACGCGGGCAGCTCGCGTGCGATTGGCGATTGGTTGCTGGGCATGAACGCCACGCGTCTTTATACGTTGCGCTACGGCGGCTACAAACAAGTGCTGTCTATTGGTCGCGTACAAACGCCCACGTTGGCCATGTTGGTCAAGCGTCATTTAGAAATTGAGCAGTTCAAACCCGAACCCTATTGGGAATTGCAAACCATCTACCGCGAAACGCCCTTCAGTTGTACCGAAGGGAAGTTTTTTAAGAAAGAAGAGGGCGAAAAACTCTTTAAGCAGGTCGAAGGACAGCCGTTCGAAGTAACCGATGTCAAGCAAAAAAACGGCCGTGAATTGCCGCCCAAATTATTCGACTTGACCAGTTTGCAGGTGTATTGTAATAATAAATTTAGTTTTTCGGCAGATCATACGCTTAAAGTTGTGCAACGGTTGTACGAGCAAAAGGTAGTGACCTACCCCAGAGTAGACACCACGTATTTGCCCAACGACGTGTATCCCAAAATAGGCGGTATTCTACAAAAACTCACCAACTACAGTCAATTTACCCAGCCCTTGGCAGGCAAAAAAATCCGCAAATCCAAAAAAGTATTTGACGACAAAAAAGTAACCGACCACCACGCCATCATTCCCACAGGCTACCAAAAAAAGCTCGACCCCAACGAGCAGCGCGTTTACGACAGTATTACCCGCCGTTTTATAGCGGCTTTTTATCCCGATTGCTTGGTATCCAACACCACTGCGATGGGCGAGGTAAACAAGGTGGTGTTTAAAGCTACAGGCAAAGAAATACTGGAGCCAGGTTGGCGCGTGGTGTTGCCACCGAGCAAGAGCAAGAAAGACAAAGAAGAAAAAGTATTGCCCACTTTTATAAAAGGAGAAACGGGGCCGCACGAACCTTCTTTTGTAGAAAAACAAACCCAGCCGCCCAAAAATTACACCGATGCCAGTTTGTTGCGCGCAATGGAAACGGCAGGTAAAAAAGTAGACGACGAAGAGTTGCGCGACCTGATGAAAGAAAACGGCATTGGGCGCCCGTCTACCCGTGCCGCCATCATCGAAACGCTGTTTAAGCGGCAATACATCAAGCGCAAGCGCAAGAACATCATTCCTACCGATGTAGGCGTAGAATTGATGTCCATTATAGAAAACGATTTGCTCAAATCGGCCGAACTAACAGGGCAGTGGGAGAAGCAACTCAAAGAAATCGAGGCAGGCACCTACAAAGCAGGGCAGTTTATCCACAACATGAAACAGTTGGTACAGCGCTTGACCCACGAAGTCAAATCCGCGCGCTACGTCCGCCGCCTCACGCCCCCCAAAACCACCCAATTTGCCAAAAAACGCCCCCGTAAGGGCGTAGCAAAACCGCCTACCCGTAAAGGTACAGCACAGACGCCCGCCAAGTCCGCAACAGCCTCCAAAGTCATTACAGGCCAACCTTGCCCCAAATGCCAGCAAGGCCAACTGCTAAAAGGCTCCAGCAGCTACGGCTGCTCCGCCTACAAAACAGGCTGCAACTTCCGCCTGCCCTTTAAAGTCAAAGACAAAAAAATATCCGACAATCAACTGCTGCGCCTCTTACAGAAAGGCGAAACCGTAACGCTCAAAGGCTTTCTCAACGAGCAGGGGGAGAAAAAAGCAGGCGTACTTTACCTAGATGCTGGGCAAACGGTACAATGGCGCGCTGCCAGCGCTTCTAAATCAACCCCAAAGCGTCCAACAACGCCCGATTCGGGGCGCAACATTGACCAACTCCACTGTCCTAAGTGCCAGCAAGGCCTCGTCGTCAAAGGCCAAACCGCCTACGGATGCAGCCAATGGAAACAAGGCTGCGATTTTCGCTATCCCTTTGAGCGCTTGCGCCAACAGGCAGGCAATCAACCCCTTAGCAAAGCACTTGTCATTCAACTCCTACGAGAGGGCTAAGCCACACTCAAGAAAAACAAAATTTTTTGAAAAAAAACAAGCTGAAAACTTGCCAAAACCCCAACGCCGCCGTATATTTGCATCGCACTCAACAAAAGGAAACACTTCTTTTTAAAGAGAGGCACCAAGTCTACTAGCCCTGATGGCGGAATTGGTAGACGCGCTGGATTCAAAATCCAGTTCCTGCAAGGGAGTGGGGGTTCGATTCCCCCTCGGGGCACTACAAAGCTCAACAATCTATTGATTGTTGAGCTTTTTTTGTTGGTGATAAGTAGTTATTTTTTCTAATCTCCTTTTTTGCTTGGTTGAATACCTACTACCAATGACTCTACAAAGGATTACCTTGTTTTCTGACAGTAGACATAGCACTCAAAACAAACCAAGGAACCTAAAGAAAAAAGTATTGTATGAAATTTAGGGAATACCCCTAGAAGGTTCAGAATGACATGAAGTAACTTTGAATTATTAAAAACTACTTGATAGGAGTAACTGCAAGTAGCAGAAATCAAATTTACACACTGTTAAACGTAAAAAACATGTCTAATTCAGTTAAATTATTACCACCCTGGCACACCCTCCATGCATTAGTAAAAGCAACAGTTGGGAGAGACGAATCCGTGGAAGTGGCTGCGCTCGACGAGAGTTCTATGCCTTATGTGATTACGCTCAAATTATCGGGTCAGAAAGCCAAAGCACAAGCATTATCAAATATCTTGAAAACCCATTTTGATATTGGAAACATCACTGTAGTAACAAAAGTGTTTTCTGATGAAGAAGAGATGCAACCCGTGTCACCAACGAAGGTCGAAGACGTACCAATCATAATAGAAACGGCGCTAAAAGACAACCCTCTTTACAGCAGGGTCGAGACTAGTTCTTTTTCTTCTATACATAGAGCGTATCTAATTTTTGCCAAAGAAGTCGTACAATTTTACAACGATGACTTATCGGATCGCTATAAAAATTACAATGCTGTAGCCGCGGATGCTTTTTCAGAAATTTTACAAAACTTTTTGGGAAAAGCTACTCTATACCCCTCTACAGCAGAGTCGTAATCTGTCATAGTTAAACAAATAGTATACGAATCCCTCTTACCCCCTGCCAGTTGATCGCAAGATTAATTGGCCTTTTTTTATGACTAAAAAAACACCTCTGGCAAGGGGCACACACATCTGCCCGCTTCCCTACCCCAAAAAAAATAAACAACTTCCTCCAAAAGTTATTACTATTAAGGCACCTTCTTAATACAACAACATGGAACCAACCAACAACACTACCATTCACATTATTGGCGCAGGTATTAGCGGACTAGTCGCCGCGCAAGTACTCGAGCAGCACGGCTATGCGCCCGTATTGATAGAAGCCACCGACCGAACAGGCGGACGCGTCAAGACCGACATAGGCGCGCAGGGATTTCAATTGGATCAGGGGTTTCAGGTGTTGTTGGCGCGGTATCCTGCGGCGCAGAAACACTTGGATTACGAGGCTTTGCAGTTGCAGGAATTTAAATCGGGAGCCTGTATTTTTGTGGAGGGGCAACAGTGCTTTTTTGGCGATCCCCTGCGCGATCCAGGGCTGGTCTTTTCAACGCTTTTTGCGAAAATAGGAAGCTTTGTAGATAAAGTCAAAGTCTTGCTATTGAATTTGAAGCTGCGTAAGAAATCGGTGCAGGAGATTTTTGCAACGGAAGAAACAACCACAGCGGCTTATTTGAGGGCATTTGGCTTCTCGGAAGGGATGATCGAAGGCTTTTTTCGCCCGTTTTTTAGCGGCATCTTCTTAGAAACTGATTTGCAAACGTCTAGTCGGATGTTTGAATTTGTATTTAAAATGTTTGGGGAAGGGCCTGCGGTGTTGCCAAAAAGCGGTATTGAGGCCATCAGCCAGCAGCTGACCAGTCGGTTGCAGCGTACGCGGATGCAGTTTGATACGGAAGTAAAGGAAGTTCGGGAGCAAGAACTAGTATTGGCCGATGGTCGCCGTTTAGCGTCGGATTATACCATTGTGGCGACCGCCGCCCATCGGTTACTGCCCGCTTTGAGCAGCCGACCCGCGCCCGCTTGGAAATCCTGCCAAACGCTGTACTTTACGGCTCCCAAAAGAATCTACCAGCAACCTTTTATCGGCCTTATTCCCAATAAAGAAAGCTTGATCAACAATATTTTTTACCATACGAGCTTGCCGATGCAATACCAAGGAGCAGGCGAATTGTTATCGGTAACGGTGGTGCAAGCACACGATTTATCCGAAAAAGCCTTAATTCAGCAAGTCGCTCAAGAGCTGGAAACCTACTGCAACATTACCGAGTTGACCTTTCTAAAATTGTACAACATTTCAAAAGCCCTGCCTGATTTGACCAACATCCAATACGATTGCACTCCCAGCGCCACCCAATTTAGTGACCGCATTTTTCTGGCAGGCGATGTGTTGTTGAACGGCTCATTGAATGCCGCTATGCTGGCAGGCGAGCGCGCCGCACTGGCCGTATTGGAGGTGTTAAAAAGGTAAATCCTTGTTTTTATATATTAAATAAAACCCTTAATACACTTCCACACCCCGCGTCTTTAGCTGCTGTGCCACAGGGTCTTGCAACAAGCGTCCTTTGGTAAATACCTTTTGTAGTTGGGGTAAGTCCATCAGCCAAAGGGGCAGCTTTGAAAAACGAGTACCGACGATGGACAACTGTTCCAGCATTGTCATAGAGCGAATACAGTTGGGCAAGTCGGGGCAGGGGTGGTGGTCTATGCTGAAATAATGCGTATCAAAGCTATTAGATGCGGGAAACACCAAGTTTGGATTGTGATCGACAACCAAATGTTTGAAAGAAGGGAGGCCTGCAACTGCTGGCAACGTTTGTAATTGGTTGTTTTTAAGGTTGAGAAAGGCTAGGGTAGGCGCTTGCCACAGATTGGGCGGTAGTGTTTGCAGTTGGCAATGGTCTATATCCAGCGATTGTAGACGGTGCAGTTGGTCGGGCGCTGGATTGGGCAGCGTTTGCAAAGGATTATGACTCAAAAAAATAGATTCCAAATGAGGAATCGCCCAAAGATGCGCAGGCAATTGCGTAAAGCGGTTGTAGCGTAGGTCTAAAATGCGCAAGCGTTCCAAGTGTACCATGTTTTTAGGCAAATCTTCGAGTTGATTGTCGGCCAAACTCAGGGAAACCAAGTAATGCAAGCGACCAATGCTTTCGGGCAAGGTGCGGAGTTGCGCGTGGTCAATCTCCAAACGTTCTAAGGAAAACAACAACCCAATAGCGGGGTGTAAGTCTTGTTGGGTGGGTTTCAATTTCACGCTCTTAAACCGAAGAAAAGAACAAACAATTTTGTCCGCGGTAGCGGCATCTTTTGGATCCCCCCACGGCTGGTGCGGCCAAAGCCATTGGTAAAAGTCCAACAACTGTTCTTGAAAATCGACGGGCATCAACTCGCGCTGCCCCTGTAAAAGCGCTAGCGCCAAACGATGGTGCTCCACCGCTTTAGAATTTAATAAATCAACAATGTGCTGTCGGTGGCTCATACATACTTGGTTAAAGGGCTGTAGAGATAACAACACACCGATAGAAAGTTGGCAGATAAGGAGTAGTTTTTTATAAAAATAGGCCATTCCTAACAACCCCAAAATAGGTCTTTGTTCTTTTCTTCTAATACCAGAACGATAAGAGCTTGTTGGTAAGCGTGTCCTGTGGTTAAGCGCTTTGGAGGGGAGAATTACAGCAAAGCTTTTAAAGCAACCAGAGAAGTTGCTATTAGAAATCTTCTACCAGCTGTATAAAGACATCTTTGCGCTGCAATTGCAAGGCAACAGGATCGTATTTTAAATGCGGATCAATTGCCAAAACGCCCAAATCAGGCAACTCCAGCAGATAACTGGGCAACTGTTTGATCGGGTTGTTGGTCAAATAGAGTTGAGAGAGGCTGTGCATGGAGCGAATCGCTTCTGGAACGGTGGTTAATTCCAAATGCTGTAGCCGCAAATAATTCAAATTCATTTCCTGAATCGTATTGGGCAATTCCAATTGCATATTGCCATCCAAACAGAGGTGGTACAACGACTTTAATGCTGCAATGCTGTTGGGCAGCGTGGCCAATTGGTTGTTTTTTACATCCAAAATAAGCAGCTTTTTAAGATTCGCAATGGATGCAGGCAACGATTGAAGGCGGTTGTAACGCAAATCCAAAAAATACAGAGCGGTGAGCTCGCCCAGCCAATCAGGCAAAACAAGTAGTTCGTTGCTGGACAGCGTGAGCCGCGCTAATCTGGGCAGTTGTGTCCAACTTTTTGGCAGTTCTTGCAGTAAATTGCCCTGCAAAGAAAGCTCTTCTAGTTCTTGCAGAGCCGCCCAATTGTCAGGCACCGTTTCCAAACTGATGCGTTCCAATTTTAGCGTTTGCAATTGCGTAAGTTGAAGAACCACATCGGGAAAGCGCGAAAATGGATTGTTGCCGAGTGCCAAATGGTACAGTTTAGGCAGGGCAGACACACAAGCAGGCAGGGCACAAAAGGCATTGTAACTAAGGTCTAAATACTCCAATTGCTTCAACTGTATAAAATTGATAGGCAGTGTAAACAGCAAGTTTTTGCCGAGGTGCAATTCTCGAAGCTGGTGCAATTGGCTCAAACTATCGGGCAGTTGCTCCAACTCATTGCCGTTGAGCGACAACTTGGTTAAGTTTTGACAACTTCCCAAACTGCTAGGCAACTGTTTGAGCTGGTTGCCGTCAACGACCAAACTGCACAGACGCTGCAATTGCCCAATAGAATCGGGCAAGGTTTCCAATTGAGCCGTAATGCGTAAGTGTGTCAAGCAGCGCAAATAACCAATACTCGAAGGGAGTTGCTTTATTGCTTTATCGGATAGATTCAACTCT
>CAYUZF010000085.1:1114-1801 GCA_964449615.1 uncultured Aureispira sp. | reverse complement strand
GCAACTTGCCTGATGGCTTCTTCGCTGCCTACTTGGTCAGTCGCTGTCCAATTTAAAAATGGCTCCAACCAAACATACAGATCCAAGAGTTCTCTCAATAGGGGCGAAGAGGCTCTCAAAGGTTGGTGATCCATTAAAACAAAAGCCAAGTGAATGTTTTTTTGTTGACCTGACAGCAACAAGTCTTCCAATTGATGATGATGGTTCATGCTAGTATTACAATAGGCATTTATCAAATAGCGCTAGAACAACGGGGGAAATCGTCCTTTTAAACAAACAGCATAAAGGGGAGTAGGGGGAGCTGTTTGGTCTATTAAGACAAGATAAACAACTTTTAGCAAACTGTATTGCTTTAGTTACTTATTTTTATGCCTTTGTACGCCAACTGCTGTATGAATGCGGATGTTCTTAGGTGTTGGGGTAATTCTAGCTTTTTTAAGTGGGGCAGTTCCAGCAGCCAAGTAGGCAGTTGCTCCAATGGATTGTTGCTCAGGTGCAAAGTGTGTAGCTGTGGCAAATCAAGGAGCGTATTGGGCAAGAAAGTCAAAGCGTTGTGAGAGAGACTTAAAAAATTCAATCGGCGCAATTGACCAATTTTAAAAGAGAGCAGCCGCAGTTCCGTACCCGCTAGAAACAAACTGCGCAAAGCCGCCAATTTAAAAACAACTACAGGCAGTTCTTGCAAGG
>CAYUZF010000085.1:813-1030 GCA_964449615.1 uncultured Aureispira sp. | reverse complement strand
CAGAACATTCAATTGTTGCAATTGAAGAAGGGAAGCGGGTAAATCGGATAACTGGTTATTGGAAAGTGATAGACTGTTCAAGGCGGTCAGCGTACCAACAGCAGGGGGAAGTTGTTGAAAATTATTGTGAGAAAGATCGAAGTGCGAGAGTCGTTTCAAATTGCTCAGGGAAGGCGGCAATTGCTCAAGTCGGTTGTGTGGGACATGCAGTTGGTTG
>CAYUZF010000085.1:0-798 GCA_964449615.1 uncultured Aureispira sp. | reverse complement strand
AGGCTTTCGGGCAATTGTTTGAGCTGGTTGCTGCCGATATTCAAATGCAATAACTGCTTCAAATTTCCCAATTCATCGGGCAATGTATGCAAGCGGTTGTTCTGCAACTCCAAATAGCGCAAATTAGAGAGCAACCCAATTTCTGGGGGCAACGCTTCTAACTGGTTGTTGTTGAGAACTAAGGTCGTAAGCTGCTGTAAGTGGGCAATTGTTTTGGGCAACACCTTTAATCCCCGCCGCTCCAAACTCAAGGTTTTAAATTCAAACAAACGCTTAATCTGCGCGGCTTGATCCATCGCACGCGGTGCTTGTGGCCAGGGGTCGTAGGGTTCCAACCACGCATAAAGCAATAATAACTCTTGAATGAGGGTAGGGCAGTGTAAGTCCGCTTGTCCCTCCAATAAGGTAAAAGCTAGGCGCAGGTGTTCTTCTTGTTCAGACTCAAAAAGCGTATTGAGCTGTTCTTGTAGATACATTAAACCATCGTTTAGACAAAAAATAAAGATAGAATAGGGAATACTTAGTAAAACCTCAATGCCACTACTCTAGTTCATACAAAAACTAGAATTTTGATTATTCGTTCAGTTTTTTTTAAAAGAAAGCACCGCTTTAATCGAAGCTAAGGAACACCTGCGAAGACAGTTGTTGTAGGATAGGGAACCCCTTAAATTTTTTATCCAACTTCAGTTGTTGCAACTGGCGCAGCTGCTGTAAGGGTCGATTAGTCGTATAAAATATAACTAATTTGCACTTGTTGCGCTTCCTTCAACGCTGCCAATACCGCGTCGTTTTTAAGGC
>CAYUZF010000084.1:14011-20462 GCA_964449615.1 uncultured Aureispira sp. | reverse complement strand
CGTAAATAGCGCCTTCCACCATTTCCGTAATCTCAGGATGCGCCCGCAGGCAAGTAAGCCTCTTGTTTGGCTGCTAACACTTGGTAAGTAATGCCATAGGCTTTCATGTGGTTACTCTGGTTATCGTCCATTGGTAATAGGATATAACCTTGAGCGCTGCTCTGGTAAATTGTGCTTAAGCAAAACCCTAAGCAAAAAAGAAACTCCTTCATAGTAATGGTTTGGATTAATGCGTGAAATGGCTTTTTGTCTAATTAAACCGTCCAGCAAGTATATTCTAATAAGACCGCAATACAAATAGGGAACACGTATTGGATGTGGGGCAAAATTGTTTCCAATCTGCTAGTAGGTACAGCAAAATAACATAAAAAACAGACATTCAGCTGGCTCTTAACAGCTTTTAACAGCTCTTACAACAAGAAGGAAGAAGCGTTAGAGAAAGATTTTTAGCAAATCCAGAACGTTCTGGTGGCTTTCAAAACCATTTTTATGGAACTTTTCCTCCAGAAGTTCGGTCAATAAATATTGCTCGTGGGTACTTATCGACTTTTTTAGTTAAAGCTCCCCTTTCTGAAAATCCTTATAAGCCATGTGCCAATTGGGAAGTAGGCGTTCTTCTATGGGCAAAAAGTAACAAAGAAGCACATCTTGATGGCGTGAATCTATTCTTATTTTTTAAATGTTTGAACCAGTGCCTTTGCAGACCCTTCCATGTATTGCATGAAATGCCGCTTGGTATGCACCAATATACCTGTAATTCCCAACGATTTGTTGTTTCTTTGCGAGGTCGCCAATATATCCACAATATCGTCAGAGGAGCAATGAGAACTAATGATACTAGTATACACCAAATAGTGTAGTTGTTGCATGGTTGATTTCTTTCAATAGAGGTGGAGGCAAATCGCTGAGAGATGCCAAATAAGTGTAGGTAGGACAGTACTTCAAGGGAAAAAGTATAGCGTATCCGCTACTATATTAAGGGAACTTTAAGTAGAAAGGTTGTACAGCAGCAGAGGCAATAGGATTAATTTAACCTTTTGGTCAAACACCAACCTCCTAAAAAAAGTACGTAAAACTTTGGTTATGCAAGGGTAAATAATCATCTTTGCCACTACTTGTAAAGACAAATACCGCAAGGTTTTTTATTGATTATTCAAAACAATAGAAGTTATGTCAACTATAACTGAACGCGTAACAAAAATTATTGCCGATAAATTGGTTATCGATGCCTCTGAAGTTACTCCAGAAGCCAGCTTTAAGCAAGATTTAGGAGCAGATTCCATTGATTTAGTGGAGTTGATTATGGAATTTGAAAGAGAGTTCGAAATTTCTATCCCAGACGAAGATGCTGAGAAAATTGATACGGTAGGTACTGCCATTGAATTCTTAGACCAGGAAGTCAACAAATAAAAAAAACTTATAACAGTGAAGCGTTGGAACGAGTTGTTTCAACGCTTGTTCTTTTTAGAACGCCAATGTAGCAGAGAGCTACTCCAAATTTGAACAGCCTTTTGCGAGGCTGTCTGTTTTTTTAGATATTGATAATAGATAGCGCGCACCATTGCAAGACTATAAAGCAGATGAACGCATTGCTTTCCGTTTTTTCCAAAGCCGCCAGCACCGCTACGCTTTCCTTATTGAGCCACAACGGCTGGTAATAGGGCTTTAAAATTATGCACTACCCCGTGCTGCAGTTATTCTATTCAAAAGATACAATCCCAACTAACTATGCAAAATAGAAGAGTAGTGGTTACTGGAATGGGCGCACTAACGCCAATCGGTAACACTGTTGAAGAATTTTGGTCGGCACTGCTACAAGGCCAATCAGGCGCAGATACTATTACTAATTTTGATGCTTCCCTATTCAAAACCCACTTTGCCTGTGAAGTGAAAAACTTCAACCCTGCCGAGGTACTCGGCGATCGCCGTTTGGAGCGTCGCACCGATAAATTCGTGCAATATGCACTTGCAGCCAGCGACGAAGCCATCAGGAACGCTGGTCTAGATGATTTGAGCGAGGCAGAAAAAGAGGAAATTGGCATTCTCTGGTCATCGGGTATCGGTGGTTTAGAATCGTTGTCGGCAGAGATTAGCAACTTCAAAGCAGGAGATGGAACGCCGCGCTTTTCGCCTTTGTTAGTACCTAAAATGATCGTAGATGCAGCAGCGGGAAACATCTCTATTCGCCACGGCTTCAAAGGAATCACGGCGGCCATTGTCACCGCCTGCGCTTCTACCACACACGCTGCGAGCATGGGCTTCGATTTAATCCGTATTGGAAGAGCAGATGTATTGTTGGTTGGTGGCTCAGAAGCATCCGTTACAGAAGTGGGGGTGGGCGCCTTTAGCTCTTTGAAAGCACTTTCTAAACGCAACGAAGCCCCCACAAAGGCCTCTCGTCCTTACGACCAAAACCGCGATGGTTTTGTGTTGGGCGAAGGAGCTGGTGCCATTGTTTTAGAAGAATACGAACACGCTAAGGCACGCGGTGCTACCATTTACGCCGAACTGGTGGGCACGGCCATTACTTCCGATGCTTACCACATCACCGCCCCCGATCCAGAGGGAGCAGGCGCTGCTAGAGTGATGCAAAAAGCCTTGGACTGTGCAGGGTTGAGTACAGGAGACATCGATTACATCAATACCCACGGCACCTCTACGCCATTGGGCGATCTGATGGAGATTAAGGCCATTGAGAAGGTATTTGGAGAAGATGCCTATAAGCTCAATATTAGTTCTACCAAGTCTATGACAGGGCATTTATTGGGAGCCGCAGGAGCGATTGAGTCGGTCATCTGTATCAAGTCTATCTGTGAAGGCATAGTACCTGCTACCATCAACCACGAAGAAACCGATGCCGATATTAATCCCAAGCTAAACTTGACGCCCAACGAGCCACAGAAACGAGAAGTACGGGCAGCATTGAGCAACAGTTTTGGCTTTGGTGGACACAATTCTACCATCATTTTCAAGAAGTTAGAAGAATAAGAATGGCGTCAGAAGACGCTAAAAGACAGGGGTAAGGGATGGAACAACTGTCCCTTGTCCCTTTTTTAATCTTCTATAGTTAGAAATGGCGCAACAATTGTTATCTTAGTGGTGTTACTCCATGTTTGAAGACCCATTTCCTGTTGGAACGCTTACTATAAGTAGGTGTTGCTAACCGTTGAGTTTTGCGGCAAAACAGTGTATCATACAAGCACTTAAGACCTCAAAAAGCCGTTCTTAAAATAGACATGCCTATCCGTATTGCTATAGAGGCGAAGGCATTATAAACAACAGTTGTGGTAAGAAGATTTTTTAACTATACCTTTTCTAACGATAAGGCATTTGTAAGAGAGCTGGCAAAAATTCTTGGATTTGTTCCAACAAATGTCCATTTCTACAAACGTGCATTTACACACAAGTCCCTTGCCCCCAAAGAAGAAAAAGGCCGCAAGAAGAGCTATCCTAGCAATAACGAGCGACTAGAGTTTCTTGGAGATGCTATTTTGGACTCCGTTACCGCCGAATATCTCTTTCGAAAATACCCCACACAGGACGAAGGTTTTCTTACACAAATGCGTTCCAAAATGGTCAACCGCAAGGCGCTCAATCAAATAGCGGCCCACATGGAGTTGGATATCTTCCTACGTCAACTAGGAGCAACCCGCATCAGCCAAACAATGATGGGAAATACCTTCGAAGCATTTGTCGGCGCGATTTATTTGGATGTTGGTTACAAAAAAACAAAGCATTTCATCATCAATAGAATGTTGCGACAGTATTTAGACATCCACGAATTGGAAAATACGAATACCAATTACAAAAGCCAGTTGTTGGAGTACGGGCAAAAGAACCAGCACTACCGTACCAAAAATAACCGCGAACGCTTCAAAATCGCTGTTATAGTCAATGGAAAATCCTTAGCCATCGCAGAAGATTACAGCAAAAAGAGCGCAGAACAAAAAGCTTCCCACAAAGCACTCATCCAAATTGGCGTTTTAAAAGAGAAAAAAGTCCCCAACAAAAATAAACACTAACAGGAAAATAAAGCCAACCATGAAAGCCATCTTAAAAAAATGGTGGATAACGCCTTTCGTCTTCTTGCTCGTATGGGGAGGCGTGAAACTCTACAAAACGCCCGACCAAAAGCAAGGCCGTCCAGCCCAAGATTTTATAGGCTACTTACCCAATGGCGACTCTATACAACTCTCTGATTTTAAAGGCCAATTGTTACTGTTAGAATTTTGGGGGAGTTGGTGTGGCCCCTGCCGAAAACAGAACAAAAGCCTAATAAAATTGTATAAAAAATACGGCACCGCCCAATTCAAAAATGCCAAGCAATTCAACATCATTTCCGTAGGTATAGAAACCGACAAAAATCGCTGGTTGCATGCCATTCAGCAAGACGGCTTAAATTGGCCTTACCACATTTCTGATCTAGCGCGTTTCAAAGACCACGTAGCGCTGTTGTATGGTGTCCGTGAAATTCCCGCCACTTTTCTAATTGACGAAACTGGAATGGTTGTCGCGGTCAACCCCGATGAGCAAACAATAGACAGCTGGCTGGCAAAACGGCAAGTAACCGAGGCTTTATAACCGACAATTTGCTTGTTTTGGTGACAAAATGGCGCTATTTAGGCGCTGGCAAACAATTTGATTAAAAAGCAGTGTTCCGAACGCAGTTCGGTGCAGGGTATAGACATATCTTTTTTAAAACAAGAAGCATTAATCAACGAATCCCGACGAATCGAATCGGGCCTTACTAAAAAGACAAGGTTAAGCATGGAGAAGAAAGAATTTCCCGTAGACAATCCTGAAAACGAACCAACTACAACCAACGAAACCGTAGAGGAGCAGCCAGAAGTAACGGCACAGGAAGAAACTACTGTTGAGGCCGATGAAGTAGCACAGGAGGAAGAAACGGTGGAGGAGCCGCAAGTAATAGAAGAAGAGCCTAAGAATAAACTCTCTGAAAAAGAACGCTTAGAAAAAGAGTTAAGCGAGATGAAAGACAAATATTTGCGCACCTTTGCCGAGTTCGACAACTACAGAAAGCGAACGATGAAGGAGCGTCAAGACATTATAAAATTGGCATCCAAAGACGCACTGTCGGCTTTGTTGCCCGCAGTCAATGATTTTGAGCGCGCCATTAAAATGGCAGCAAGCGAAGACAACGACGAGCATGTGCCAGAAGGTATTGTGATGATTTACAACAAGTTGTTCAAAGCATTAGAGCAGCAAGGAATCAAACAGATGGAAACGGACGGTAAGGACTTTGATCCTGAACTACACGAAGCGCTCACCAGAATTCCCGCGCCAACAGAGGAACTAAAGGGAAAAATCATTGATACTATTGAAAAAGGGTATTACCTCAACGACAAAATTATTCGCCACGCCAAAGTGGTAGTTGGACAGTAAACCCTATTATTTAACCGCGAAGCTTATTTTTCCTTGTTGGTATACACAGCTAATAAGGTGAAAAATAAAGAGATAAAATGGCAGAGAAAAGAGATTATTACGACATACTTGGGGTCAAAAAAGGAGCCTCTAAGGAGGAGCTAAAAAAAGCTTATCGCAAAGTAGCGCTCAAATACCACCCCGATCGAAACCCCGATGACAAAGCGGCAGAAGCAAAGTTTAAAGAAGCAGCAGAAGCCTACGAAGTGTTGTCGGACGACCAAAAGCGCTCCCGTTACGACCAGTTTGGACATGCAGGGGTCAATGGTCAAGGTGGCTTTGGCGGCGGTGGTGCTGGCTTTGGCAACATGGAGGATATATTCTCCCAGTTCAGCGATATTTTTGGTGGGGGCTTTAGTGGTGGTGGTCGTGGAGGCCGCCAACAGCAGACGCGTGGCCAACGCGGCTCTAACTTGCGCATCAAAGTAAGCCTTACCCTAGAAGAAATCAACGAAGGTGCCGTTAAAAAAATAAAGGTAAAAAAATACGTAGGTTGTAAAACTTGCGACGGCTCTGGAGCAAAAGATAAAAACTCGGTAAAAACTTGCCATACTTGTAATGGGTCTGGTTACGTACGTCGAGTACAGCAGACTTTTTTGGGACAAATGCAAACAACTGCCGCTTGTCCAACTTGCCACGGCTCTGGCGAAATGATTACCAATAAATGTACGACCTGTAAGGGCGATGGCCGTGTGTATGGAGAAGAAATGATACAGTTGGAAATTCCAGCGGGTGTGAGCGAAGGCATGCAGTTGTCTATGAATGGCAAAGGGAACGCAGGGCAAAACGGAGGCCCCGCAGGTGACCTGCTCATCAACATTAGAGAAAAAGAGCATCCCCATTTTACCAGAGATGGCAGCAATGTATTGTACGAATTAGACGTTAATTTTGCAGATGCAGCGTTAGGAACCAGTGTAGAAGTACCAACCCTAGACGGCAAGGTGAAAATTAATCTGCCACAAGGTACGCCGTCGGGTAAAATTTTCCGTCTACGCGGCAAAGGCTTGCC
>CAYUZF010000084.1:12404-14001 GCA_964449615.1 uncultured Aureispira sp. | reverse complement strand
TCTATACAGAGTTATGGCAAGGGCGACCAGTTGATCCACGTTAATATTTGGGTGCCAACAACCATAACCGCAGAAGAGCGCAAAGCATTGGAAATTATGCGTAAAAGCAAAAATTTTCAGCCTACCGAAGCCGATAAAAAGCAGCGAAAAGGTCTTTTTGATAAAATGAAGGATTTTTTCGGCGCATCGTAGGGAAGCTGTAAGCAACGCTACTAATAAAACGACTTGAAATAGAATAAAAAAGGAGCTTTTCCAATACTCGGAAAGCTCCTTTTTTATTTTTTCTGACAGAAACGCGCTATTTATGGCCAATAGACAGGTGTAATGCGGTCTTTCAAGCGCTGCTCTAGCCAAATAATGGGATGTTGGTATTTATCGCCCGTTTTGGTATCGCATTTAAAAAATAGATAGTACAATTGCAAATCGTCACCTAAGCGTTCTATTAAACGGGTGAGTAAGGCCTTCGCTTGTCGCTCGTAGCCCAATTTGGTGGCACACCAAGCGTAATAAGCATCGTCGTGCAATTTGATGGTCGTCAGTACTGCTTTGTCTTGTACATAATCTTGTGCAAAGCGCTGCGCAAGAACAGCGTGGTGTTTTTTCCAGTCGGTTCGTGGGCGTTTTTTTTCTTCTAAATGTTTGAAGGTATCGTGTATGATCGTAACCAAGCGCAACCGTCGACGCATGGTAGCATCAGAACAGGCTGCATCCACGTTTTTTAAAACTTCGTGGATGTGGTAAATGACTTTGCCCTCTGGATGTCCAGGACGCGGTTCGCCCCACAAGGCACCCTCTCGCCATCTCGGATCGCGAATAATGCGCTGTTCTAAGGCATTCTCAGGTTGCACACCTTTCAAAATGAGCTGCTCTGCCTCCATTTCGTGCGGAGGCAATTGTCGCAATAGACTGTCTGGGGTCCAAGTTCGCTGGCTCAAGTTCATAGGAAATAATTTAGATGGAGAGGGAATTGTTTCGGTCTACCCACTGCGTCGAAAATTAAGTATTCACGCAGTATACCTCTCTATAAACAATAGTTTTGGTCAAATAGTTAAACCATTTGCTTAAAACATTCTTTCTAAAAGCTTCAAAAATCTTACCATTGTAAAAATTATCTCTTAAAAAAGTTACTTACGCTGTATAAGAACCAAAAAGCTGCCAACTTTAGTAGGGCACCTTTTATAAAGCTTTGTGCTAAATGATTGTTAATAACCTATAAGGTTGTATTTCAAAAGCTTACGTTTAAAGCTCAACGATGAGGTTTATTTAGTTTATTGCAGTATTCTACCTATAGAACGAAGCTTGCAACAAAAATCAGTACCTCTAACTAAGAAAATTCTAATTGCGTAAGACGATTTAAAACAGCCAACAACTGTTCTAGTTGATCCAACGACAACATATTGGGGCCATCACAAAGCGCCGCTTCTGGATTGGGGTGTGTTTCCATGAAGAAGCCCTGAACACCAATAGCTGCTGCAGCACGGGCCAACAGTGGCGCATAGTAACGATTGCCGCCCGAATGCCCACCAGCACCCCCAGGTTTCTGCACCGCATGGGTCGCATCCATCACAACGGGGTAGTTGTAAGCCATCATGTCCGC
>CAYUZF010000084.1:9768-12394 GCA_964449615.1 uncultured Aureispira sp. | reverse complement strand
GTATAATCTACCACCAAGTTGTTGTACCCAAAAGCCGTTCCGCGCTCCGTCAACAACAACTGTTCATTGCCTGTGCTCCGCACTTTCTCTACCACATGTTGCATGTCCTTTCCCGATAAAAACTGTGCTTTTTTGATATTTACAATTTTTTGGGTTTGTCCTGCGGCTAGTAACAAATCTGTTTGTCGACATAAAAAAGCAGGAATTTGCAACACATCTACCACTTCTGCGACAGGGGCGGCCTGTGTAGGTTCATGGATGTCTGTTAAAATAGGTAACCCAAAATCTGCTTTGATGCGTGCCAGCTTTTTCAACCCTTCCTCCAAGCCAGGCCCTCTGAAAGACTGCACCGACGTTCGATTGGCCTTGTCAAAGGAAGCCTTGAACACGAACTGCCAACGCGGGTATTGTTCTTGAAACCGACAAATTTTAGCAGCAACTTCGGCTAATAAATCTGCGGATTCGATCACACAAGGCCCTGCAATTAGAAATGGTTGTGTTTGTAAGCGCTGGTATAATGACATGCGGTGTTGTTACTAGATAAACTTAGAAACGATAGTTGATTAGTATCAAGACGTTTAAAAATGAACTTAGGTTGCAAAAAAAAACAGAAAAAAAAGTGCCTCCCATTTTATCATAAGGGACTAACTTTCATAAGTGTAGATAGTTGCTATTGTCCACCACAAGTTTTGGCACAACGCTGCGCTAAGGCAAATTCGCTGGCAGGCAAATTGGGAATATCCATGACCTTATCTAAGTAGAATAGCGATTGTTGGCAATTGCTCAACAAACAATAAGCAATTCCCAAATCCAGCTGTGTCAATGGGTTATTAGGCTGCAAGCGATTTTGTTGCAACCGTGCATCTAGCCACTGTTGGGCATAGCCGAGGTTGGTGCCATCAGTAGTTGCCAGAACACGGTAAGCCGATCCCGTGTAATCCAGCGCCGTGTAATTGTCGGGCTCCAAGTCCAATGCCTGTTGCAAATAAATTAACGCATTGTTGAGTTGGTTTTGCTGAAGCAATATCAAAGCCTTGCCAATAAGCGCATTGGTAGAAGTGGGTTGGTAGGCCAGTGCTTGATCAAATTGCACAATAGCCTGCTGTATATAAAGCTGCCGCAAAGAATCCGTCGTACCTGCTGCGAAAGCCGATTGGTTGTACAAATTACCTTGTAACTCGTGTCCCAACCACGGCATTCCGCTGTGTTGGCTGGCAGCTTGTGCGCGCTGAAAAGCCAAATCATTTTGTCCCAATGTCCAATAAAAATTGCCCGCCAACGCATCTTGGTTGATTTCGCTGTAATCGGTAGGCGTATACCATGGATTGATCAATTTGCTCAACCCATAAGCCCACCCCGTGCTGGGTACGATGGGCAGTTTGGCAAATAAATCAAATCGGTTGCGCGCCTGAAAACCGTACTGTTGAATGACGGCTTGGTTGTCGGGAGTATCCTTAAGATAAATACAAGCAACAGGATCGGCAAAAACTAAGCGGTAGCGTGGGCTTTGCATTAAATGCTGGTGTAAGCCTGCAAAACGCGGACGATACAGCACCACATAATCAAAATTGCGCAGTTGGTCTTCTTCTTCAAACGCATCGGGGTAAGATACAACCTCTGTAAACCGCTGAAAAAAATCGGTAGAAAAAATATCTAAGTCCCGCAGGTCAATGTAAGTTTTAAAATCGGGCTGCAAGCGCCAAAGTAGATAGGCTGAAGTGAGGTAGTCCGAAAAGCAAGTACCTTGAATGTTTTGTTGGTCAATAAAATCAGCAGCTCCTATTGGGTTATGCCCAGTGAGCACCTGTAGGCCGTAGCGATCTTTGGTATTGATGTGTTTGTAATAATAACCTGTGCTAATGCTAAGGTAAAAAGCAAGGGACAAAAGCAGCGCTAGCGCTGCTGCCCAGCGTTGTACCTTGAGCCGTTCTAACAAAACTTGTAGCCCCACTGCAAACAAAGGCGCTGCCGCCAAGACAAAAAACGGAATGTTGCGGTAAGCGGTTGTACTTAAATACAACAACATAAAAAATAACAAACCGTTGCCCAACCCGAATTGTTGCACGTTGGTCGGCCACCACTGTAGGGCGGGTTTGCTTGCTGGCGCTGCTTTTTTTGGCGTTTTTTTCTTAGAAGATTTTTTAGAAGATTTCTTAGAAGACGTAGCCGTTTTTTTCTTGGGGGTAATGGCGGACGTATTGCGGCGGCGCAGTAGGAAAGGCACCACGGCTACCAGCATCAAACTGCCTGTTAAAAACAAGAAGTTGGCGTACGCTTGCCAGCGCCAATATTTTGGATTGACAATAGAAGCGAGTTCTGTGGTATACTGGTTGTCAGAAAGCTGTCCAAAAATATTAAAGGGATGCAGCCAAAGGGCTGCGCCGCGCGGATTGAGTACCACCACCAGCAAAGCCCCCAGCACCGCAGCGGTTAGCAATTTGGGGAGGGGGCGGCTCCAAGATTTGTTTTTAGCGTAAGCATAATGCACCCAGCTCGCGCCCAGGTAGCCCAGCATCAACACCATTCCAATCCCGAACGTCTCATGTAGATTAGCCCAAAGCAGTTGCAAAGGAATCAACCAAAAAATAGCTTTAGAAGGGTGGTAGTAATGCCGCCAAAATAGATA
>CAYUZF010000084.1:0-9758 GCA_964449615.1 uncultured Aureispira sp. | reverse complement strand
GTGGCTGCTCATCTCGGGGCGACCAATAAGGCGGTAATCTACGGTGACCAACAACAGCAGTGCCGTGATGATCCAGCCTGCAAAAAGTTTGGGTTTCTCTTCCTGTTTGGGGGCTACGGCTTGTCGTATGAGCTGTGCCGATTGGTAGGAAGTCAGTAGTAGAATTAGGGTAACCAAGGCTTGTAAAATGAAGACAAAACTAACGCCCATCAGTTGTTTGCCACTGGCGATGAGTACTTCAAACAACCATTTTACATTAAACCAGTCTGTTCCTGCAAAGGTGTAAGAAAAGACATCTTGGTAAGTAACTTGTTGGTTGGCAAGCATCCATTCGCCCGTGCGGTACATCCACCACAAATCAGGTTCGCGCAGAGCTTTGAAGCTAAGCGCCACACCAGTCAACAAACAAAGCCCCCAAGCCAAGCGGAGCCAAAAAGAGGAAGTGAAACGATTCATTGGGATATGCAGTTATTTATTTGCAATAAAAGTCTATTGAGGAGAACGCCTGTTTTTCATGCAGCAATTTTTGTATTTCGCGCCGCTCTGGCAGGGGCAAAGCGCATTGCCGCGTAGTTGACGACCTTTGTAATTAATGGTCGCTTGTAACGCTGCTTTGAAGCGTTGTTTGGTGTCCTGTTGAAAAACGCGCCGCAACAAGGCATAGAGTTCGGGGTGGTCGTTTTGCAGTGCTTGTGGCTGTTCGAAAAAATACTCTGCGGTGACGGCAAAAAACTCTGTGGGGCTGCTGCCGCCATAGGCATCTATAGTGGACTGCCCTGCTCGAATGCGTTGCATTTCTTGGTGCATCACCCGAATCCACGGCTCTACGTATTGGTGTTCCAAAAAACGTTCGGGAATGCCGTCGTAAGCTCCATCAGAGGCATCCAACAAATGTACAAACTCATGGATGCCTACGTTGCGCTTGTCGTTGTCGATATTAAATCCTGCCCAAAGCGCTTTTTTTGACAAAATCATCACGCCATTCATCAGCCCAGAACCGACCATACCTGCTACATGGCGCCCTTGTCCCTCCTGTCTAAAATCTTTGCTGAATCGATCTGGATAGATCAAAATCTCTCCCAAATTTTCGTACTCCCATTCTGGGAAACCAAAAACGGGAATAAGAGCGCTTGCCGCTACCAAAACCAGTGTTTGATCATCCACCTCTGTTTTTATACCTGTGACCTGCTTTTCGTACAAAAAAATTTGTATTTCTGTCTCAAAACGCTCGCGCTCCTCCGTCGTCAATTTATTATAAAACGCCACTTGCTCCTCCAAAATCGTCCGCCATTGCACGGGAAAAGGCGTTTGCGCCAACGCGGCTCGTGCTCTGTATTTCTCCGTGAACACACGGTAACAACTGTAGCAAGCCATCGCACCGCCAATCAAAAAAATGTAATAGAGCGAATCGGATAAGTCCTCTATGCTGTAAATGATAAGAAAGTAGCAGATTCCTATAATGCTGGTAAATAGTAAGGCTAGAAATTGATTGAGCCGTGCTTTTTTCTCGGATAGTTGCATGAGCAGATAAATGAGGTGGTTGGACAACAGTTTGCAAAGGATAAGAACAAGATAGTGAAAAATCAATAAAACCCCTGTTTTGCCTTTCCTTTGCTTAAAGACCGTTATCTTGGTTGGTATTTTTGGACTTGCCAATAAATTTGAACGAGTAAACACCAGCCTAGTAATTTGTCATGTGGTATTATATAATGCGTTTTTTTCTATTTATTATGTACGTCTGCTTTTATCGGCGGGTGTATTACATCAATGGTAAAAACATTCCCAAGAAGGGAACAGCTGTGATTTTTGTTTCCAACCATTCCAATGGATTGATGGATCCCATCCTAGTATCAGCTACTCAACCGCGCCCTGTGTACTTTTGGGTAGCCGCAGGTGAAATTCCAGGTAATATAGTGGGCAAAATAATGTCGGTATTGCACAGCATTCCCATCTACCGCGCTAAGGAAGGCCGCGACAACATGCACAAGAACCAAGAAACATTTCGCATTACGAAGGACTATCTATATACAGGTTGGTCGAGTATGTGGATTGCGCCAGAAGGCCGTTGCAATGTTCAAAAACGCTTAGAACCGATTAAAAAAGGTACGGCGCGCTTGGCATTTGACATGATGGAAGAAAAAAACTGGACGTTGGATTTACAAATTCTGCCCACAGGGGTCAATTATACCGATCATCTGAAATTTAGAAGTGAAGTATATATCCAATTGGGAATGCCCCTAAAAGTTATCCACTACCAACAACAGTATTTAGAGAACAAGGAAATTGCTATTGCACAACTAACACAAGACTTAGAACTAGGCATCCGCGAGCAAATGGTTTACATTGAGGAACAAGATGTAGAATTGACCGAACGCCTCTTGCCGCTTCTGCGCAACAACCACCGCCGTGCGTTGTGGCCGTTGTATTCGCCAGACCCACATTTGTGTAGGGGGGAGCAGCAGTTGGCGCGCCTAGTAGCGGGCTTGGACGAAGTAGAAAGAGCAACGTTAGAAACACAATTGCGAGAGTACGAAGCCGCTTTGATGCAAACCCGCAGCAGTGATTTTGCTGTTGCACAAAAAAATAAACGCTCGTTGCTGTTGGTCTTATTGGGCTTTCCCTTTTGGCTGCTGGGAACGCTGTCGGGTTGGATTCCCCACCAAGTAGCCCGTAAGATTCGCAACAAAGTGGTACCTTTTCCAGCTTTCTCCACAAGTTTTGCCTTTGTTATTGCTTTTTTTGTATGGATTGTGTGGCTGCTTATTATAATGAGTATAGGTGCTTTTTTTGTGGGTTGGGGGGTATTGCTGTGGCCTGCAATTATGATTCTATTACAAACATTTGGCTATCATTATGCCGATTATACACGGGAGTGGGTAGAGCTGTTGCGTTTTAACAGCCGCAAGACAGACAAACAACAACACCTACAACAATTGCGCGAAAAGTTGCCCTTAGTGGGCGTCGCCTTAAATTAACAACGATGTTTGGATTTTTGAAAAAGAAATGGTTTAAAGAACAACCGACGATAGAGGCGCTGCGCTTTCCGACTTTTGGTTGGAATTTAGTACAAGACGGGCCGCCTATGAAACAGTGGTTTGATCCCAATCAAACACAGTCGCTAACGGTCAATTTCTTCGACGTGCCTCCCGATTTGCCCACCATGCGAGATATAGATGAACTGCGTCAGTTTTTTAGAACGCGCATCGCTGCTGCTGGCGGTGGAATTATTGAAGTAGAATTGGCTACACACGCTTATGGCCGCTATGTCAAAACTATTTTTAAATTTCCACAGCAGCCCACTGGCATGACTTACTTGGGTTCTTTAGTTTTTCCATTCAAAGAATATAGTTATGTGGTGAAAATACAGGCGATGGAAGTAAGAACGACGGGGATGCGCGATACGCTGATTTGCAACCAACTGCTGTCGGCAGGGGAGTTAGAACTAACCGAAGATGGGTTCAAAAATTGGGCGCGTGACCCTTATGACGCTACGTTTGAAGGAGGAAGCTTAATGAATTTGTCGGAAGCGGAGGCGTATGATGCACAGTTTGAGCAGCACCCGTTGAGCCAAGTGCGGCAAACTTTGCACGCCATAGAAGCGGGTTTGGAACTGGATGCGTTGTTAGGAGAAATTGCCGCTTTTGAACCATAAAAATAGACCATAAAAAAGCACCCTGCTCTTCAAGCAAAGTCGAGATGCAGGGTGCTTTTGTATTTTTATGCCTTGTCTCGGGCATCACCTAGTCGTTCTTCATCGTGTTTCAGGGCTTCTTCTACACTGTCTTTGACGCTTTTATCGTCTAAAATGGTGTGTATTTTCTTGCCGTCTTTGCTGGCTTCGTCTCGGGTTGGCGTCGGCTTGGCATTGGTGTATTTTTGTTCCATGCTATTATCGCCGTCCAACTCTTTGACTTTCATGCCTTGGCGGTCGCCCCCGTTAATGCGTTCTTTGTCCTCTAGGTATTCTTCGTTTTTATTTTTATCAGCCATTGTAGTGTTGTTTGTGTATTCGTTATAGAAATAGATTCACCAAGTACAACAGCGAGAGCGGCTTATAGGTTTATGGCTGGGCAAGCAAGGGGCAATTACAATTGATCCTTACCTGCCCCACTCTTATCTAACCACTACTTGCTCTTAGCTTTGGCGCCAGCCTTTTTAGCGTTGGTTTTTTTCTTGCTAGACTTGGCACTGGCTTTTTTCTTAGCTTTAGCTTTGGTCTTTTTAGCTTTGGCTTTCTTTTTAGCGTTGTCAGATTTTGCTTTTTGGGCTCTTGCCTTTTTGCTTTCTGCTTTTTTTGCTTTCTGCTTTTTAGCCTTCGCTTTTTTAGCCTTTTTCTTCTTTTTAGAATCTTCGTCTTTTTGTTTTAGCTTGATGCCAACTCTCTTCATAGATTTTGCATCTGCGTTCGCTGCTAGATTCTCATCTTTCTTCTTCTTTGCCATATTATGGAATATTTTTGTTGTTGTATAACAATGTTTAATAATAGCCTGTCGCTGTTAAATGGAATGCTTTTCTCATCGAAAATAAACGTGCGACAAACAAAATGAAAACACGAAGTTAACAATTAATTTACAATAAGGTCAACTAAAGCTAACATTATATTTCCTTTTCTAAAAAAAAACAGCGCCCTACTGTCATTTAATAGGGCGCTGCAACGGCATTTCACAAGCATGTAAACACTTACAAACCAGCTTGGGCTGAAATTTCTAACATGCGATCAATGCAACCGCGTCCTTTGTCAATTACCTCCTGCTCGAGATGAATTTCTGGCAGTTCGTATTTTATACACAGATACAATTTTTCCATCGTATTGCGCTTCATGTGTGGGCATTCGTTGCAAGCGCAAGTATTGGTCGGTGGGGCAGGATAGAACGTTTTATTAGGCGATTCCTTCTCCATTTGGTGAATAATACCCGGTTCGGTCGCCACAATGAATTCTTGGTGTTCGCTTTCGCGGGTATAGCGAAGTAGGGAACTGGTCGAACCGATGTGGTCGGCAATATCTAAAATATGCGCCTCGCATTCAGGGTGTGCAATAAGTTGTGCATCAGGGTGTTGTACTTGTAGTTTGACGATCTTTTCTTTGCTAAAAATCTCATGCACCATACAGGAGCCATTCCACAAAATCATATCGCGCCCTGTCGTTTTGTTGAGCCATGCGCCCAGGTTTTTATCAGGTGCAAAAATGATGGGTTGATCTTCGGGAATGCTATCAATGATGTGTTTGGCATTAGTAGACGTGCAGCAAATATCCGTCATGGTCTTGAGGGCTGCCGTACAGTTGATGTAACTCACGACAACATGCTCGGGATATCTTTCTTTAAATTGCTTAAAAATAGGCGCAGGACAGGAATCGGCGAGTGAGCAACCTGCTTTCAAATCAGGGAGCAAAACTTTTTTGCTAGGGTTGAGCATTTTGGCAGTTTCTGCCATAAAATGTACGCCTGCAAATACGATAATGTCAGCATCTGTGGTGGCCGCTTGTTGTGCTAGTCCCAGGCTATCTCCGATGTAGTCGGCAATGTCCTGTATCTCACTCTCTTGGTAGTAATGCGCCAATATAATCGCATTTTTTTCTTCTTTGAGCTGGTTGATTGCTCCTACCAAGTCTAGCATCGGGTCCACTTCTAAGTCTAAATAACCCTTGTTGTCTAGTGTTTCTTTAGCTTTTGTTAAACCTTGCATAACAGTTGTGTTTATGAATAAGTCCAATCGAATTTAAGACTAGACTTGAAAATATGATAAAGGCAAAGTAGTTGAGCTGTTGAGCGGATTGCTACTTTGTTTGTTTATTAAACTAAGCTTGTCGATATAAGGTTCCGTTCAAAGGACAAACTACAAAAAAAGCGGTAGTTCTACGGTCACTTCCATACAAAACGTTTGTTGCGCCAAGCCAAACACAAGACCTTTTTACCATTTTGTTCAAAGTGCAAAACTTGGCGTTTCCAAGTGGGATGCACCACACATTCGGGATCTTGATTGTAATAATAATAGCCCCAGCCGCCGCGTTGCAAATGTGGAAACTGTTCTTCAAAGCGCGCCCTAAAATTCGTAGGCAGTGCTTCATTGGTTACCGCTGTCCAGGTTTCTCCTTGTAATCGATAAACCACTACGCCAAAATCGCTGGAACGCACGGCCTGCATATTTTGTCCGTCTGACACTTTAAAATCGTGTTGATCCAAACGAATTTCCAGCAACCAGTTGCCCTTTCGCTCGTTCAAAAAGCAATAGTGGTAAGCTTGCTCCTTGCGCTCGTTGCTAACTTGTGTATACAGGCGCGTAAATACCAAACTGTTTCTATCAATTAACGCTTGATGGTACACAGGAAGATTGTCCATGTTGTTGAGAAAGAGGGCAGGATTGATCTGGCGAACCGTTTTTATCAAATCTTGTGCTTGCAGCGCTGTTGTCCAAACTATCAATACCCAAAGCCATTTCATCATAAGTGCTGTTCGTGTCTAAATAGTTTGTTGAATGAAAATTATTGCGTTACAAGCAACTGTTGCTCCTGTTTGCCCCCCCATTCTACGACCGTAAAACCCTGACGCTGGGCAGGTAATAAGCGTTGTTCTGGTATAACAACGGGAGTTGCTAAAGGTTGGTAGACCATAAATATACGCAACAGCGTTTCGGGTTTTGGTAGAATGGTCAACCTTGCTTGCGCTTGATAATCGGCTTCTGCAAAGTGAATAAAATTGTAAGGATTGCGCTCCAATTCTGGCAACCAATAACTGATAAAGTCAGTTGCTTCTGCTCTATTTAGCCCCAATAACGCCAACTTCTCGTCCAAAAAATCGGCAGTAGCCGCACCCGCTACTACAAAACCCGTTTGTGCTTGGTAGTGGTAGAGGCTCTCGCCTTCCCAGAACAAATAACCGTACTCTTTGCCCGTGTGTACATCGGTCAACGTACCATCGGGTTGGGCTTGGACTTGCCAACCGTTTGGGGGGTATTGGGGGTAACTATGCGTCAAGTGCCCCTTAAAATCTAAGGCTACTTGAATCGTCTGGAGTTGTTTGGGATATAGATAAATGACGGGTTTGCGAACAGCCGCTTCGTCGAGTAGAATAATATTATTGCGGCCAAAATCGCGTTGGTGCAAGCGCCCTACATTGCTCCATACCTTAAACGTACCAATGCGAATGCCTTTGTAAAAGCGGGCCTCAATCAAGCGCTCGCCCGTTTGGGTATGGGTACCCACCAAAACACCCGAAAAGGGCTTTCCATTCAGCAACAAGGGTTTTTGTCGGTCGTACATCCCTGTCGCTTCCAAATTAGCAAACGGAGAAATAGCCGTATAGCGCATGCTCTTCTGATTTTCTTTGGCCACATGTTGGTCAAAACCCAACCCCAAACGATGATTAAACGCCTCCAAAACCGCCATCCGCTCTTTTTTATTCCACGTAATGTTATTGGTTGTTGGGTCGTAAGACCAATCCAAGAAATAAATAGAGGAATCATACTGTACTAAATGACTGTCGTAATCTGCAAAAAGACGCGTGTATTTACTGCTTTGTTGTACCCCCTGCTGAAGTTGAGCAGGAGAAGGCGCTTCTCGTGTATGTTCGATAAAATCATCAGAGAGCTGTCGAGCATGTTGCTCACAAGCAGTAAACATTGACAGTGCCAGACTCAAACAAGACAAACGTATAAAGAAGAATTTAAATGAACACATGGTAAAGTTGGTTTTAGGCATTGTGAAAAAAAAACACGGGTGTACGGACAGATAAAAATAATAGAAAATCAGCAGTTTACTAGCAAAAAGCGTTAAAGTCCTTTTAATAAAACGATACTGAGGAATAACCAAAAGCACCTTTGAAAGGTTAGAGGTTTCAAACTATACAAATTTCGATACTTTTTATTATATCTAATACTAGAAGGACACGTTTTTTAAGAAAAATCGTACTTTTTGTTATAAAAAAGAAATGCAAAAATGTAAAAGAAATGCAAAAACTTAGTTAGTTTGTATGTAAAAACACTAGTTTGTAGATTTTTTTTGCTAAATTAGAATAAGCCCCGCCCCAATTATCAATAATTATTTAATGAACACAGTTGACCAGCTGACTTATTTTAATACTATACATCATGGCAGGAAAGCTTTACTTAATCCCTACTCCATTAGCCGAAGGCGAGCTAGCACCTCTTCCCGAACAAACACTAGACCTGATTCGACGGCTTCGAGTTTTTGTAGTAGAACGCGGAAAAACTGCTCGGCAGTTTATCAAACAAACAAACACCCCAATTGCTTTTTCTGAAATGACGTTCTTTGAACTCAACAAACGGACAACCAAAGAGGAATTGCCCAGTTTTTTACAACCAGCTTTAAAGCAGGGCCAAGACATTGGTATTCTATCAGAAGCAGGTTGCCCAGGAGTAGCTGATCCAGGCGCCGATTTAGTAGCTTTAGCACATCAAAAAGGGTTGGAGGTAGTGCCGCTGATTGGACCTTCCTCTATTTTATTGGCTTTGATGGCATCAGGACTCAACGGCCAAAAATTTGCTTTTCACGGCTATATCCCCATCAAAAACCCCAGTCGCAAAAAGACCTTGCAAGAGCTGGAGCGCGAATCTAGGAAAGCACAACAAACACAAATTTTTATAGAAACGCCTTATCGCAACGACGGGTTGGTATCCGACATGCTTTCGGCCTTTAATGCGCAGACCCGTCTCTGCATCGCTGCCGACCTCACCGCACCCGATGCGTATGTAAAAACCAAAACAATATTAGATTGGAAGCGACAAGCGCCGCCAAGATTGCACAAACGTCCAGCTATTTTCTTAATTTTAGCATCATAAATTCATTAAAGTAGAATTATGACACGTTTGTATTGTTGTTGCTTGTTGTTGTTGCTGTTTGGCTGGAACCAAAATATTCAAGCGCAAGTCCTTGAGGAGGATGCTGAAATTGCGTACATCCAAAACATGTACAAAAATATTTTAACCGAAAGTTCGGCCTACGATTGGTTGCACTATATCTGTAAAAATATTGGAGGCCGCGTAGGTGGTTCGCCCGAATATGCCGCCGCAGTAGCATACACCAGCCACATGCTCGATACCATCGGCTGCGATACCGTCTGGACACAACCTGTGGAGGTGCCTTATTGGCGTAGGGGCAACATCGAAAAAGCCCGCATTGTAAATTCCAAACAACTCGGAACCGTTGAACTGGCGGTAACTGCTTTGGGCTTCTCTGGGGAGACGGGTGCGCTGGGCGTTACGGGCGAAGTGGTGGAAGTCTCTAACTTTGAAGAATTGGAGGCTTTAGGCGAAGCCAACATAAAAGGTAAAATTGTTTTCTACAACCGCCCAATGGACGTAACCCGCCTCAACACGTTTTACGCGTACGGTGCCGCTGTTAACCAACGCAGTGCTGGCCCTCGCAAAGCTGCTGCACTAGGTGCTGTGGGAACCATCGTCCGTTCCATGACCGTCAAGCACGACAATACCCCACACTCTGGCGTCACTTCCTTCAAAGACCAAAGGCCCATTCCTGCGGTAGGCATTGGCTTAGAAGATGCCGATTTGTTGAGTGCTTTGTTGAAAAAGGAAACAAACGTATCGGTCAATATTCAACTCAATTGCAAACAGATGGGCAAACGCGTGGCACACACTGTTATCGCAGAGATTCGCGGCAGCGAAAAACCCGATGAAATCATTTTGGTAGGGGGCCACTTGGACGCTTGGGATTTGGGCGAAGGTGCGCACGACGATGGTGCGGGTTGCGTACAAGCGATGGAGGTGTTGCACCTGTTCAAACG
>CAYUZF010000083.1:12763-20515 GCA_964449615.1 uncultured Aureispira sp. | reverse complement strand
AAATCGTCCGCATGTATTTGCTCGTGTAGTTGCTGTCGATTGGGTGCAAGCGCTGTAGCTTCGAGGCCCAAAATACGGTACAATTCTTCTGACCAATATTCTTCTTTGGTAGACCAATCGAGTTGCCAATGTCCAAAATGGGCAATGCGTTCGATGTCATTGAGTCGGTCATTGGTGCGTTGAGCGTGCGCTTTGGCTTTTTTTATAGATTCCTTTTCTTCCAGTGTAGCCAGCACCTTTTTTTGGTTGCTTAGGTTGCTTTCTACCACTAGATATTTTGTTACTTTTTGTTCTTCTAAAAAGGGTGTAATGGAAGTCAACCGCCAATATTTGCTGCCGTCCTTGCGGTAGCCTTCTATTTCATACAGCAAGGCTTCTTGCAGTTGTCCATCGCCGAGCGCGGGTAAAATAGAAGGACGTTCTCCTTCGGGGCGTTGCAAAAACTGTTCAAAATACTTGCCGATCACCTCTTGGGCTTGGAAGCCTGTGGTATGAGAAAACCCTTCGTTGACCCATTCAATTAACCCTTCGTCGTTGAGCACCGCCACGGTACTGGTGGATTTTTGAGCAACGAGCGATAGTTGTTGGGAGTTGATGTGTTCTTCAATTTGTTCGCTGATGTCTTGAATGACGACTTGCGTCCAATCTCTATCCGTTCTTTTGATAGAGGAAGCGGTAATAATAGCGTGGAACAGACTGCCGTCAGGGCGCTGGTGCAACCAATAAAATCGGCAGTGTTGTTGCTGTTTATAGGTTTTGATTTGGGTGCGTAGAAAGGTTTTAGAGCTTTTGCCGTTGGGCTGGTAAGGCGGGGCCAGGTCTAGCAAAGATAAGTTTTTGAGCGCGTGTATGTTTTCTACTTGATAAAGAGCTAGTGCGGATTGGTTGCCATCTAATAATTCGGATCCTTCAAACAAAAGCGTTGCTTCTTTGGAGGTGTATAAGGCTTGAATTTCTTGTTGTACTTGCGCTTGCTGGTGCTCCAACTCCGTAGTTGCATCCATGATCGAACCTACAATAAAAAGGGGTTCGCCAGAGGTATCTTTAATTACGCTGCGCTGCACTCCATAGAACATAGAGGCAGCCGTATGAATCGTAGCCGTTTGTTGCAGACTTTCCTCTGCGGCCTGCCGATGGCCTCTTCGACCACGGTACCCATAAACTCATTGGCGTAACCGTTCCAGAATAAAATGCGGTAGTCGTCTTGTATGTCTTTTACAAAAATAGCTTTAGGCAGCGCAGTGAGCAACATTTTTAGTGCTTCTGTATCGTGGGGGTTGTAGTCGTTGTTTTTCTTTTTTAAATGTTCATTTTCTATTAATAAGGCCAAACGGGCAATCTGCGCCTCCTTGAGCAACTGTCTCAAAGCAGCGGCATCTTGGTGGGAAACATCGACGTTTTTGTACGTCTGCTCCCACTTGCGAATAGCTTGCATTTTGTAGTTTTCAGGATTGCGATGCGGCATAGAATTTTGTATTATAAGTTAGGACATTGAGCTACTAAGCATAGCCTTCTCTTTATATTCCCCTTAATAAAGAGTGTGGAGAGGTTCAAAAATACGAAAATCTAAGCATATATGCAGAATTTTCGAGTGATATTTTGAGCTTTTTGCTATTATAAAGTTAAATTAGTGGTAACAGGACAACTGAATGGAGTATTTCACTGAATAGTTAACCCAAAAAAGCGTACAATTGTTGCGTATAGGCAAACAAATTACTGGCAGTTGGTGGTAGAGTCTCCTGTAGAGGAAGTTGTTGGGACGTAAGGAGACCTATTGATAGCGGTAATAAAAATACAGATTTCTTTCTATAACCTTTCTATAACAATTTATCACTACCTTTGTTCACGCTACTGTATGGGTTCATGATTGGATTCTTATACTAAACGGATAGAAATTTCCCAAATTTTTACTTATCATTCTATCAATTTCTATAGTAAAGTAGTCCTAGCTTGTAATTATTAAAATCCGACTTATTAATGAAGTATGTTCCTTCTAAATTTACCATATTTGTTGTAGAAGATGACCCCATGCAACGCCGACTTATAAAGTATGTGATGGAATCCAACCCTGACCATGAGGTGCATGTTTTTGACAACGGAAAAGCTTGCTTAGACCACTTGCATCTGAACCCCAGCTTGGTTTCTCTGGATTACTATTTGCCCGACATGAACGGGGTTAGTATTCTCAAAAAGGTAAAAGAACACAATCCACTCATCCACGTTATTGTTTTATCGGGCCAGAAAGACATCAATACGGCTGTAAAATTAATCAAGGAAGGCGCCGATGATTACGTGACTAAGGACGCAGGCATGGAGGAGCGTTTGGCCAATTCTGTGCGTTTGCTCAAGCAAAATAGCCAACTAAAGGAAGAAGTATCGCTGTTGCGCGAGCAACTCTCTCAAAACGACAATGCGAGCATCATTGGCCAAAGTACCGTCATGAAACCCGTTTTAAAACTGGTGCAGAAAGCAGCTCAAAGCAGTATCGTGGTTTCCATTACAGGAGAAACAGGTACAGGAAAGGAGGTCATTGCCAAAAACATCCATCACAAGTCTAGCCGTAAGGATTACAACTTTGTAGCGGTTAACATGGCTGCTATTCCCAAGGAACTGATTGAGAGTGAATTGTTTGGTTACGAAAAGGGTGCATTTACAGGGGCGATGACCGACAAGGAAGGAAAATTTGAACTGGCCGACAAAGGAACGCTGTTTTTGGATGAAATTGGGGATTTAGACTTGCATCTTCAAGCCAAGTTGTTGCGCGCACTACAAGAGCAAGAAATTACGCGTATAGGGGGGAATAAAACCATTAGTTTTGATGCGCGCATCATCACAGCTACCCACAAAAATTTGTTTGAAGAAGTTCACAAAGGCAATTTTAGAGAGGATTTGTACTACCGATTACTTGGTCTTTCCATAGATTTGCCTCCTTTGCGCCAGCGCGGTGCCGATGTACTGATCTTGGCGCAGTACTTTTTGCGCAGTTATGCCCAAAAACACAAAGAACCTGTCAAATCGCTTACGCGGGCAGCCAAAGACAAATTATTGCACCATCATTTTCCAGGCAATGTGCGCGAGCTGCGTTCGGTCATTGAGTTGGCGATTGTGTTGTCTGATGGCAATTCTATAAAGTTAGAACACCTTCAATTGCGCAGTAAAAGCAAGAATTTTAACTTGGTTGATGACGAACTCACCATGCGCGATTACTCTAAAAAAATTGTCCGCCATTTCTTAAGCAAGTACGACAATGACGTGACGTTGGTTTCTCGCAAACTCGATATAGGGCGCTCTACCATCTACAAAATGCTAAAAGAAGACAACAAATAAGCCGCTCCTTCTTCTACAAAAGAATCTATCATTTACAAGAGCGCATTTTTTACGATTTTGCGTATTAGTTACCCTTTTTTGTATAGATGGATTGGAGTTTTTCCCCGCTCTAGCAACGTAAAAAAGTCCACATTCTATCTGATATACGAATTGTCTCTCTTATACACAAAACAACTCTATTTGATATACATAACCATCTGATTATCAGATTATATTTTCTTGGTACACTTTTTTTATACTCTCAAGCAACGGTCAATAACCAGATGGATTTTGACAGTTAGTTTAATGGAACTTTTAGACTTAGGTGCAACTGGCAATCGGATAAGCTGCCAAATAGAATGGGGATTCTTTTTGAGGTGCTAAATCGTAGGACAGTTTAGTATTATGGCAAGCCTTATTTTGTTCAGTTGCACTTTTTTTCTTGCTTTTTCCTATCTACCTTTCTTACCAACATACCGACCTAATTTACTACTTGCTTCTTCTATTGCTGCTCTGCAATTCCTTAAGTAGTTGTTCTGCTCTTGGTTTCTTCTTCTGTATTTAATATGTGGTCTATTGCTTCAATAAAACCTTGGGTTTGCAGGCGCACATACCCACGACCGTACACAAAAACGCGTTGTTCAAAATTTATAAAAATAATTTTAGAAAAGATTTACACAATCTTCTACTCGACCTTTTTGTAAATTCAGCTCCTTTGTATAACTGTACCCAAAAATACAAAGTAGCCGTCCAATTGCTGCTACGGACAAACGCCGTCATTTTTTGAGCAGTGTGCGCAAGCTGCGCTCGGACATGGAGTTGATAATTGCGCTATTTTGGCAACAACCAATTATCTATAAAAGCACATTTTTTACAGTTTTGCATATGGAATACATTTTTCTGCATAAATTTATTATCTTTGTTCTTAGCCTCAAGCAGTACAGAAAAATCCCCAGTCCACCTAACATACAAACTGTCTCTTTAATAGACAAAATAAAGTTCATAAACATACATAAGCATCTGATTATCAGCTTACATTTTCTTGGCATACTTTTGTTATACTCTCAAGCAACGGTCAATAACCAGATGGATTTTGACAGTTAGTTTAATGGAACTTTTAGACTTAGGTGCAACTGGCAATCGGATAAGCTGCCAAATAGAATGGGGATTCTTTTTGAGGTGCTAAATCGTAGGACAGTTTAGTATTATGGCAAGCCTTATTTTGTTCAGTTGCACTTTTTTTCTTGCTTTTTCCTATCTACCCTTTTTCACCAACGTACCGACCTAATTTACTACTTGCTTTTCTGCAATTTGCTGAGCATTTGTTCTTCTCTTGGTTTGTCCTTCTCTATTCAACGCTCTGTCTATTTCCCCAACAGGGATTTTTCTATTTAATGTTTTATAGGCTTATAGAATCATGCAGACTGTATTATCAGAAAAAACAATTGGTATTAAATATCGAAAAGACATAGAACTCTCTGCTTTCCTTTTTGAAGAGTTTGCACAGCTTTATGGCATTCCCAATGTTGTGGTCAATCAAGTGCGCTTGATCTTATCAGAACTTCTTTCTTCTATTCGCACCCACAACATTCAACACAACAACCACAACGCTGTTTCCTTGACCTTTAAACTGTTTAAAGAGGGCAGCCTATCCATAAAAATCACTCATAGAGGACAAGCTTATAACCCTTTTGAAGAAGATGTTTTTGGTGGCAATCGCTTTGTGCAAGATTTTAGAATCAACACCTTGGGTTTTCACTTAGCGCGCAAATACATGGACGTGAGCACGTACCACCGCTCCCTAGATTACAACGTCATTTACATTAAAAAAGAGCAAGTCTAAACGACTTTATACATAAATCAAAAACGCCCTTTCTTGTCCATACAGGAAGGGCGTTTTTGATGGCTTGATTGCGCATTGCTTGTGGGTCAAGAAGTTTTTTCTTCAACTACTTCTACCGTCAAATCGTCGATGTATACAATGGTGCCTAGATTATTCCAAGCGTAAATTTTTACAACATCTGTAGGCCGTAAATCGGCGGGCAGCGTCTGCCACCATTCCAATTCTTTCCACTCTTTGTTCAATTGCTGCCCATCTTTCCATAATCTAGAATTGATTCCCATCGATTCCCACTGTATGGTTTCCGTCCCGCGCTCTACCGAACAGACCATAACCGCAACTTTATTGTTTCTAAATATTTTGTCCTGCATCAAAGCAGAAAAGCGAATGCGCAACACTGCCCCTGCTTTTAATTGCTGCTCTTGGGCAGTAGTGGTATAAGTTTTACCGTAAGCATTGTAATTCGGCAGATTGGCAATCATATTGGAATAAACACCTCTGTGTGCGTATTTAGTGGTGTAATCGTTGCTGGGGACTTCGTGTTCGTACCCTTGTTCTACCAACAACCTCGTCTTAGCTGCTTCAAGGTCTATGGGTCGTTTTTTGGCTGTCCAAGCAGTCACCATAAAATCATCTATGTACAATATTCCTCCTTCTGCGTTCCAAACATAGGCCTTAAACACATCCCCTTGCTGAAGATCGTCGGGGACTTCTTGCCAAACTTCTACCGTTTCCCATTTATCTATAATTTGTTTATTTTGCTGCTCCAACAGTTCTTTAATAGGGTAAGCATGATAATGAAGGTTGTTTCCCGCACGCTCCCAACTAAAAACTACTTGGCCTCTTGCCGACAACGGCGACCGCATATCGGTTGATTTTTTTAGGGCGCGCAAGCTGGCTTTGTACCACGTTTTTTCTTGGGGCGGTGGCACAACGGCAAAAACGCCTGGCGCAAAAGCTCTATTGTTGGGTAGTTGGTAGGCCATACCAATTAAAGCGCTGTCTAACAAGTCGTTGACATAATAAGCAGGATCATCATCTAAAGGTACCGCGTTGTAGTCGTTTTCGTACAACAATTGTTCAAATGTAAAAGCTGGCCCTGGCCCCTTCGCTGCTTTGGGCATTTTGACGGCTTGCATGGGTTCTTCCGAAGAAGAGCAAGCACTTGCTACTAGGGAGAGTAGACTGATTAATAAAAGTAGTTTGTTCATAATTTAGCACTTATTAAAAAAATCCTGAGTTGGATTGTATGATCAAAGTTGTTTAAAAACGAGCAATTCAACAACCCTCATAAGGTACAAAAAAGCAAAGTAACTTGACCGCTTCGCTACTTCTGGAAATCTAAAGATACAATTAGTAAAGCTGATTGTACCAACGAGCAGGGACTTCCCTCTAAATACTATTCGTAACGGACAGGCTTCTATTGGCATTTGTTTTGGTTTAACAACCTTAAGAACCCTTAACAACTAGTTTCCTCAGCTGCTTCATTCTACTCTATTATGACACATCAACTCCTCAACCGCATCAGCTACGGCCCTACTACTATTAGCAAAAAACGTTTGCAAGAATTAGGCTATACTGCCTTTTTAGAAGAGCAATTGTATCCCGATGCCGCACCTATCCGCGAAATAGAGCGCCGCAAACAACGTTTCAAATTTGTAGCGGACAATTATAAAAACCAGTCGTTGGGGTATTACGATGCGCCTACGGAGGAAGCTTGGAAGTTGTTGAGCGGTAAGGATGAAGGGCGCAAAGGGCTTCCTGCTGCGGAAGTATTCCTCAATACTTGTTTTCATGCCCTATACAGTCCCTGGCAGTTGCAGGAACTACTGGTGCAATTTTGGCACCACCACTTTAGTGTGAGCACCATCGCCCAACCGCAAATAAGCGTCTCTCTTCCCGCTTATGACAAGATGATCCGTCAACACGCGTTGGGCAATTTTAGAGTTTTTTTGGAAGCTGTGGCAAAAAGCCCTGCTATGTTATTTTATTTGGACAATGCAAGCAATAGAGCTAGTCCTGCCAATGAGAATTACGCTCGAGAATTGTTTGAGCTGCATACAATGGGGCGCGAAGCTTATTTGGAAGAAGCTTATCGCAATTGGCGAGCGGTGCCAGGTGCCTTAGAAGGCAACGCAGTGGGATACATTGAGGACGATGTCCACGAAGCAGCACGCGCGTTTACAGGCTGGACGGTAGCAGATGGTTCGCACACCCATTTGGCGGGCGGTAAGAAACCCAATACAGGGGAATTCATGTATTTCGCCAGTTGGCACGACGATTATCAAAAACGCATCTTGGGGGCAGAATTGCCCAGTCATCAACCGCCGCTCAAAGACGGACAACGCGTTTTAGATTTGGTATCGGCACACGAACGTACGGCGCACTTCATCTGTACCAAATTGTGCCGCTATTTTGTGGCGGACAATCCGCCCCCAGCCCTCGTAGCACGTGCTGCACGGCTGTGGCAAGCGCAGCAAAACGCCCCCGATCAAATCCGTCAGGTTTTGCACTTGATTCTTAGCGCGCCAGCGTTCCACGCTTCTTTGGGAGGCAAATTTAAGAAACCCTTTGAGTTGGTTCTATCTTTTTTTAGAGCTACGGAG
>CAYUZF010000083.1:11709-12687 GCA_964449615.1 uncultured Aureispira sp. | reverse complement strand
TACCCCGATTCAGAAGTGTACTGGTCGAGCAGCAACTTGTTGTTGCAGCGCTGGAATGTTATGCCCAATCTACTGTATTCGAATTGGCATCAATTATTTGATAAAGAGGAAGAACTCTTGCCCGATGTTTCTCAAAGCACCGAAGCGCTGGTGCGCCACTGTACGCAACGCCTTTTAGGAGTGGAAGCAGCGGCTAACTTTCCTCACCACGATCGCTTGGTGCAGCTGCTTTTGCGCGAAGACCGCCGCCCCGATGAACCGCCGCGCCTTTACAACGACAACGACCGACGACACCAATTTGCTCAATTGTGGGCCTTTTTGGCTATGACGCCTCAATTTCAATACCGTTAAATCCACCACCAAATGCACAGAAGAAACTTTTTAAAAGGCTTAGGAGCTACGTTTGCGCTCTCCAGCCTCCCTGGCACGGCTAGTTTTGCCTTCAACCCCCGCGTAGCGGCTCCTAACAACCAAGAAATTTTGGTTTTTATTTTCTTGAAAGGTGGTTGCGATGCGTTGAATCTTTTGGCACCAGTTGCCGATCCTTCTTACCTCAGTGCGCGCCCCAAAGGGTTGCGAGTCAGTCAAGAACCCGATTTTTTGCTCAAGAATGGGTTAGGCGGGTTGCAGTTTGGTTTGCACGAAAAAGCCAAAGCGCTCAAAGAATTGTATGTTAGCAAAGACTTGGCTTTTGTACATGCGATGGGCAGCCCGCACAACACGCGCAGCCATTTTGAAGCACAAAGTTATATGGAAATGGGCTTGGCAGGCAACAACGGCAGTATTTCTAGCGGTTGGATGACGCGTTACTTCCAGAGCATTCGCCCCGAAGGGCTCTTGCCTGTGGTTAATGTGGGCGCACAGGGTTTGTCCAATCTCCTATTGGGGCACCCGACGGCTTACAGCGTCCACACGCTCGAGGAAATTAAATTAAAAGGCGGCAAACACGCTGCGGATATGTTGGCAGCGTTTTACGAA
>CAYUZF010000083.1:6088-11699 GCA_964449615.1 uncultured Aureispira sp. | reverse complement strand
GGTATATACAACGCTTTAGTCAAGACTTGCAAGAGCTGGCCAAATTAATCAAACTAGATACAGGCGTACAAATGGCGGTAGTAGAACTAGATGGTTGGGATCACCACGACAATCAACTCTACCACTTTCCGCAATTAATAGAAGGTTTTTCGAAGGCCTTGAGTGCCTTTTACAACGATCTAAACCGCTACCACAACCGTTTAACCATTGTGACCATGAGCGAATTTGGTCGCCGTCTCAAATCCAATCGAAACATGGGAACCGACCACGGCCACGCGGGCTTGTCTATGATTTTGGGCGGGCGGGTAAAAGGCGGGCGTCTATATGGACAGTGGCCGGGTTTGTCCAACGAGCAATTAAACAGGCGGGTAGATTTAGAAGTGACCACCGATTACCGCACTATTTTGCACGCCATTCTAAAAGAGCGCTTCCAGGCCAAAGAATTAGCCACTATTTTTCCAGGTTTTGATTCTACTAAGGTACAGCCACTTAATTTTTTATAAGAAAAACGAAGTAAACGCGCTAAACCTAACGGTTGTTCCCTTGTTATTTATAGAACAATTTTACTGTATGAAAGACAAACAACAACAACCAAAAGGGCGTATTCAACTGCGTTTCCGCAAAGGATTAGACAATATAGAGGCGATAAGGGGCGAGTTGTCCACTTGTGTACGGGCAGACAACAGCCTTTTTTTGGCGCACGACGAAAGCAACGCCATTGAACGCTTAACTTGGCGCGACAACAAGTACAAGCACCACCGTAGATTTGCGTTGAAGGACTTTATAGAATTGTATGACAAAGATGAAATGGACATCGAGAGCTTGGCTTGGGAAGCGCCGTACTTGTGGCTGTCGGGCAGTATGTCTACCAAACGGAATTTTCCCGACGAGGACGACAGCGCTGCCGAAGGTGCCGAAAAATTAGCCACCATCAACGTCGATCCCAACCGCTATACCGTGGCGCGCATTCCTTGCAGCTACAACGCCAAAAACAAAACGTGGTCGCTCAAAAAAGAAATGAGCAATCCCGACAAAACAGCGGCCAACAGATACCTACGTCCAGCGGTGTTAGACCGTGGGCAAGCCAGTAATATTTTGACCGAACTACTGCGTACCGATCCTCATTTGGGCACTCACATGGAGTTGCCTTGCAAAGAAAATGGTTTTGATGTCGAAGGCATAGCCGTAAAAGGAGACCGCATTTACTTCGGATTGCGCGGCCCTGTCTTGAGAGGTTGGGCGGTGGTTGTAGAAATAGAAGTCTATGAGCAGCAAGGGGTTTTGCGGTTAAAACAGCGCGGCAAGCGCGATAAGCCTTACAACAAGCACTTTATTAATCTTAAAGGCATGGGGATTCGCGAACTCAATTATGAGAAAAATGACCTGCATATTTTAGCAGGGCCAACGATGGACTTAGACGGCACCATCAGTGCTTGGTGTGTAGAGGGCGGCTTGGAGCAGCAAGAAGTGACCCTCACCCACGCCCCTAAACGCCTTTTTGATATTATACAAGCCCCTGGAACACCCTATGGCAAAGACCAGGCAGAGGGGTTAGCTATTTTAGAAAATGGCGATTATTTGGTGGTGTACGACAGTCCTATTGAAGCCCGTTTTCATAAAAAACACAGCTATTGGGCCAGCGTATTTGCGCGCTAACCAAAGCTAAGACGACGACGACCCGTTGCGCGAAAAGACCGTTCTAAGACGTCGCAGGCCTTTCCAAAAATAAATATTAGCTTTGAGCAAAATATAAAACACAAAAGCTACTGGACGCAAAACATTGAAAAAGATGTTTTTACGCAAAGAAATAGGGGCAACAGAATAGTTAAACAGCCCGTAATAAAGATGGGTTTGGTAAGCCATAATTATACGCCCATCCGTTTGGTACGCTTCAAATAAAAGGCGCAATTGCTTTAGTTGCAAAGCACTTACCGCGCTTTGATGTTCTTCCAACTGTGTACAAAAATACCGCTCTAGCTGTGGCCATGTGAGTCGCTGTTGGTTGTTGAACAACTCCTTGCCGTAACCCTCTTTGTAAAATCGATTCAGCCGCTCCCTAGAAGGCAATTGCAGGGCGGGCAAGTCGGTTTGTTCTTGCAACAAGTGTAAATAAGCCGCTGTAAAAGAATTGGGTGGCCCTATACGCTCGTTGTAGGTCAGCAGCACGTAGCTGTTTAGACGTAAGATACGTTCAAACTCTGCCTGCATTTTTTCTTGCGAATACTGGTTGAAGGTCTCGTCAATTACCAAACAATCAATAGAATCCGCATCTATATTGGTAAGGGTTGGCAGTGCATTGATGCTTAGAAAATTAGAAGCGTCGGCCAATTCTTTTTTGAGGTAAACTTGATACGCGGGGTCGGTACAGAGCGAACAAACCAAATGTACATGGTTGAGCAGCAACTTACTCCACTGTCCATTGCGGGTATGTACTTCCATAAAAGCATAGCGCTTTCCCAATTGCAACTTCTGTTTTAGAAATTGCAACATCGGCAGCGGATACGGCACCGATAAATGAAAAGTGTTGTGGTAATATTGTGCTTCGTCCATACTTCTAAAGGCTTCGTCAACTTAATGGGGCGGCTGCTGGCGTCCCAGTTGGCGCCAAGCGCGGCGTATAATTTGCCAATCGCTGCTGCTTTCGTAATCTTTGGCATAAAAGCGATTGAGGCGGTGTTTGGTAGTGAGATCCTCTACGGTCTCTGAAAGGCCATCCGCAGGCGTCAACACAGCAGCGGCCAAAGGCGGCAATTCGTTTACTTGTGGTTCGGGTACGTAGCCCACCCAAGTTTTTTGTCCGCGCAACACTGCCCAAATATTGGGCAGCAGCCCCCGCCCACGCACCAGCAAAAATAACAAAATTGGCGCAGCTAGCAAAAACAGGCCACTGTACAACAGATCTAACAGGCGTTTGTTGCGGCGCTGCATGGTATTGGCAATAGGATAACTCATGTGTACGGTATACCAATCACTTGCACTGTCTTTGGAATCGGAACCAATGATGTAGCTGCTGCCCGCTGGAACGATTTTATAGCGCAGGCGGGTTTTGTTGAGCAACATTTGTGTAATGATTTGCTGATACGACAAATCTGCCCCACAAAAAATCACTTCGTTGAGGTCGTACAATTCGGCCAAATAGGCCAACTCTTCCACCGTACCCAAGACCTCGCCGCTGGTCGTGTGTGCTGACTTGGGCTCGATGCGGCCTCTGTAATTGAAGGCGACTTGCGCTTCGTACAACAAATTTAAAACCCGTTGGCTTTCTTCTGCACGCCCTATAATGGCCAATTGGCGCTTGCGCGAACGACTCCAAAACAGCGTATTGTGCCGCGCCAGAGACAACAAACTGCGCGTGGTATAGGTCGCTACAATGACCCATAAACTTCCCAAAAGGATTAACATGCGAGAAGAGCGCAGTGCTTGGGGAAAAAAGGCGTATAGAATACTGATTAGTGCCGTGCCCAACAAGGTGCCTGTTATAATATGCTTGGTGCGAGCGTTTTGGTCGTATCCACCTCTCAAATGAATTCCCGATAGCCACAGCAGCACATACACAGGAAAATTAAAGTAAATAAGCATGAGGTTGTTGTCATAATAATTGGCGTCCTGAAAACGAATTTGCGCCCAGCTATTTTTGATCAACAATAAGCCCCCATACACCAACAACAAATCGGCCAACAGCAACGAGCCGCGCTTGCTGGCATTGGAAAGTAGGGTCAAAAAAGCTCGAAAGTAGATGGCGGCTTGCAGCATCCACACAAATAGGCTTGCTTTGGAGCCTTGAAAGTGCTTGCGCGCAAAAATAATCATGGCTTCGTAAAAGGTCTTGACGTAGTTGAGGCTGCCTTTTTTGGTACTTTCTCCTTTGTAATGGATGATCGTGGTTTCGGCCAAATAGTAATTTTTGTACCCTGCTTTGACTATTCGATAGGACAAATCAATATCCTCCCCATACATAAAAAAGGCTTCGTCCCAATAGCCAATTTCCTCCAGTACAGCGCGGGGCATGGCCATAAAAGCGCCAGACAACACTTCTACGTAATGGTTTTGGTGTTCGTCTAAATACCCCAAATGGTATTGGTTGAAGTGCGGCGAGTGCGGAAAAATTTTGGAGAGGCCAAAGGTTTTGTAAAAAGCGACCAGAGGCGAAGGAAAGCCGCGTTTGGATTCGGGTAAGAAAGCGCCAGAGCCATCTATCATGTGTACCCCCAAACCGCCGATGTGGGGATGGGCACGCATACAAGCCACTATTTTTTCAAACGTATCTTCTTGCACCGCCGTATCGGGATTTAAAAACAAGACAAATTCACCGTTGGCGATGGCAATGCCCTGGTTGTTGGCAGTTGCAAAACCCGTATTTTGGGTATTGGCAATGAGTTCTACTTGCGGAAACTGTGTTCGTATGAGGTCAGGCGTGTGGTCTTGAGAATTGTTGTCCACTACAATAATCTGCACAGGTAGGCGCTCGGCTGCGCGCAAAGCAGACAGTAAGGTTTGCTCCAAAAAGTAGGGCACTTTATAACTGACAATGATGACCGATAATGCAATTTTCATACACTCCACAAGATACCAAAGAAATTAGGAAGGGGGTTTATTTTGGTTAGAATTGGTGTTAAGTGTTGTTGGGCGCCGTCTGCAAATGCTCTTCTTCTTTGGCCGTCATTTGGGCTTGGTCTTCCGCACTTTTGTCCTTGTACCCCATCAGATGCAACAAGCCGTGTACCATCACTCGTTGCAATTCGCGTTCAGCGGTTGTTCCAAAAGAACGCGCATTCTCCCGAATGCGGTCAATGCTAATAAAGACATCGCCCTCGACCACCTCTTCGCTGTACTGGAAGGTAATTACATCCGTGTAGGTATCGTGGTTGAGGTGTTCTACATTTATTTGATGCAAATAGGCATCGCTACAAAAAATATACGCCAACGCGCCCAAGCGCCAGCCTTCGGCACGCATAACGTTTTTGAGCCAAGCGGTTGCAGCGGCTTCGTCTGCCAGTTCAAAATCCACTTCCTCGACGTGAAATGATATTATCATAAATCAGTCATAAAATTATTTTTTGTTGTTTTCGGCTAGTTGTCACTAAAAACAACAAAAACCCGATTCCAAAAAAAAATCGGAATCGGGTGTTATTTTATTATAAAAAAATGTTTATTGTAACGTAAATTCTAGAATCACGGTACGCCCATCGTCATCAAAAGTCACTGCATCGGAGAGCTGGCGCATTAAAAATACACCGCGTCCACCTGGAGTAAGAATGTTCTCTGGAGCAGTAGGATCGGGTAGGTTGTCGGGGTCAAATCCACTACCTTCATCTTCTACTTTGAAGCAAATTCTCTGACCAGAGCAGTTGGTAGAAACCTGTACTTTTTTAGCGGCTTTAGCGCTGTTTCCATGAATAATGGCGTTGCTAACAGCTTCTGTAAGCGTTATTAGCATGTTTCCATACAATTCTTGGTTGATCTCGTACTGCTTTACTACTTCGCTGACGTAAGGTTCAACTTGGGCTATATTCTTGGGGTGTGACTCAAGCGTCAAGTTAAGTGCTAGTTCGGACATTGTAGATTGTTGGTTTTTAGTCGTTAAATGGCTTTCGCCTTTTTCGCTCCTTTT
>CAYUZF010000083.1:0-6078 GCA_964449615.1 uncultured Aureispira sp. | reverse complement strand
TCAAAAGCAGTTTTTTTTATTTTCATCTAAGACACAATGAACATTAACCATTATTACTCCTAGAAGTTTGCTGCTTTTGTATTTTTTTAGTTAAGGGCTCTAAAATACCTTTCTACGAGATTTTTGTAATAAGGTTTCAAAGAAGGCGAAACAGTTTTAAACATTTCTACCTGACCTTGCCTTTTTTTCAAATATTCCGCCATTGCGGGGGGCATTTTTGGTTTGTACTCGTCGGGGCGTTCTGCTTTTCGCTTTTCGTCCAACTCGCGTTCTCGCTCGGCGTTTTCGGCTTGCAGGAGGCGCGTTAGAATATCCTTTTGGCGTTGTTGCATGTCGTTGGGCAGACGTTTGTTGACCAGTTCGGTTTCGACTTTGTCCATTGCATCAATCATATCTTGAATTTCTTTGCCACCGCCTTTGCCGTTCTTTTGTTTTTGTTTTTTGGCATCTTGTAGTGCCTTTCGAATGGCGGCCTGTTTGGCGGCCATTTGTGCAAACTGCTTACCGCCTGGCATCTGGCCGTTTTTCATTTGCTCTTTCATGCGTTGGAGCTGTTGGTTGAGTTGTTCCTGCATTTTGCGCAGGCCTCCCATACCTGGTTTTTTGCCATCTTTACCCATTCCTTGTCCTTGTCCACCTGGCTGCCCTTGTCCTGGTTTCTCGCACATTTGCTGTCCTGGCATTTGCTGCGCCATTTGCTGCTGCATCTGATCCATTGCTTCGTTGAGCATCAACGCCAAGTCATTGACGCCTGTCATGGTGTACTGTTGTTGCACCACTGCCGTGCGTTTTTGGCGCTCTTCTAGTGTTTCTACACTCTTACTAAGCGTTTTCTTAACCGCAGTTACCTTTTCAGTTACAAAGGCTTCTATTTGGTAAACGCGTTTGCTCAACGCCTGTAGGCTGTCTTCGATGTGTTTAAAGTCATCTTTGAGTTTGTCTTGCTGCTGCACCAAGCGCACATAAGTTGGCGTGTTGGCGATGGTGATGTTCACATCCTCTATCAAATCTTCTTGATCGAACGACATGTCCACTAAGTTTTCCAACAACTGACGCATGCTTTTTACATCTTGCTGCATTTGCGCCATCTGGTTCATTTGCATCATCTCCTTCATCTCTTTAGACATTTCCTTCATTTTTTCGGAAGCGTTCTTTTGAGATTTGGAGGCTTTTTTATTGTTCTGTTTTTTAAGTTGCTGACTGCTGTTTTTCATATTCTCTTGGGCGTCCTGTTTCTGTTGGTCTAGCTCTTGACTGTCCATGTCCATTGGATTTTCCAACTCTTCGTTCTTCTCCTTGGCCTCTTCTATTTTTTCCATGATCTTATCAAACTTCTCGTTGATTTCCTCCTGTTTCTTTTTCAGCTCTTCTTGTTTCTGCTTTGCTTTGTCTTCGGCTTTTTTCTTTTCGGCGTCCGTTTTGGCATTTTCTTTATCTTTTTCGGCTTGTTCGGCAGCTTCTTCCGTTTCTTTGCTCAATTCCTCTTGCTCTTTGGCTAAAGAATCCAGTTCACTAACGGCGTCTTCCATTTGCTTTTCTACTTCCATTTTCTTAAACAACTCCAACATCCGATCCAGCTCTTTTTCCATTTCTTCTTCGCTGAGTTTAATATCGTCGAGTTGTTCTTTCAACTTCTCTTGATCCATCTCATTGAGCATCTCTTCCATTTCTTGGAACAAATCCTTCATTTCGTCGTTCATCACCTCCTCAAAGAGCTTCTGTAGCATTTCTTGCTTTTCAGCAATTTCTTTACTCACTTCTTGGTACTCTTCTTGTTTCTCTATGTTCTCGTCAAAATTTTCTTTGGCTTGCTTGATTTCTTCTTCAATTTGCTCGCGCTCTTTGATGAGTTTTTCCAATTCGCGGCGATCTTGCCAATTCATTTCTTTTTTCTGTAGAATGCGGTTTTGAACTTTCTTTACGTCCTTACCGAGTTTCTTCATTTTCTTAATGGCATCTTCCAACTCGTTTTTAATCTCTGCGTTGTTGGTCGTTTCTTGCTCTTTTAACGCTTCTACAGTAGGCATTTCATAGTACATCATGGATGTTTTGGTCGACTTGCGTCCATTCACTCCGTCGTTGTCAAATACTTGAAAATAATAGCTTAGTTTATCGCCCGGTCGCAAACCCAATTCTTTGACATTCAGAATGTGGTCGTAGGTGGTTTGCTTACCTTTGGTAATGAGCATGGGCATTTTTTCTTCCTTCAATGTCTGCTCGTCGCGCATTACTTTGTAATGAAAATTCAACGCACTCAATCCATAATCGTCCGAGGCTTCGCCCACAAAATAAATAACCTTATCGTTGAGACTGTCGCGGTTGAACTGTACATCAATAGAAGGGTATAAGTCGGGCACTAAGGTTAACGAATATGCAATCGAATCGCCTGTTGGCAATTCTTCATTGGCCATATAAACTTTGTATTGGCCTTCTCGCAATACTTTTTTCTTAATTGTGAAGTTAGCCGCACCTACCTGTGTAGTGGCTTTTGCTTCTTGCTCACCTGGAAATTGCACCCGCACTGCACTGGTATTAACGGCATCAAACAGCCACTCAATATTGGTTCCTACTGGCACTACCAAATCACCAATCCCCGTAATGGCCTCATCTTGACGGCCCGTATAGGAGGGATAATCTAAGTTGATGTCAAAATCGGCAATTTGCGGTTTTTCCAACACATCAATTTCGTAATTCTTAGAGCGGACGCCACTGGCTGACAATCGAAAATCGGTGTCTTTACGCATTTCTACGAAGGTGTATTCAAACGTGTTGGGGCTAGTTTTTTCTAGTTTGTACTTGTAATTGTCTACCTCTACAAAAACTTCGTTGGGCAGCACTTCGCCTTCGATGTTAACGTTTAAAGTGTAATCGTCGTACTGAACTACACGCGGTGTTTCATTGGGAACCAAAAAACGAAACAAGGCTTCTTTCTCAAAATCTTTGTTGTTGTTGATGATCCGCTCTGTACTTTCCTCCAATATATTAGAAGAAAACAACAGCAACAGCAATAAGAGCAGCGGCGGTAAAGCATAACGCAAATAGCGTTTATTCTCCTTCAAATCTACCGCAGCGGCAAAGGGAACAGGGTTCAATCCCTCGATTTTTTGGTTGATACTGGCCTCTAGCAGTGCCGAATCAGCATAATTCATTTGCTCTTTTAGCTGCAACACATTCAATAACTTGTCTTTCACATCTTGAAAGTGTTGTCCAATAATTACGGCTGCTTGCTCGTGCGAAATGACTTTGCCCAGCCTAAAATATTGCAATAAAGGCCGAAATACCAAAATGCCCAACGTTACGGCACTTACAGCGATGAAGGAATAAAACAAGCCTTTGCGCAATGCCATGGAAGAAGCCGTGGCGTTGAAGTAATAATACTCCAACAAAGCAAATCCTATGAAGGCAGCCAGCAACAAACCCGTACTGTACAAAACCCCTCTAATCAAGTTGTTGACATAAAACTTGCGGGTAAATTGATCGATTTTTTCTAAAAGCGATTGGTAGTTACTCTGTTGCATAAGTGATATGGATAGTGCCATTTTCTGGCGGGCTCACAAAGAATTCTAAAGCGGGTAACACCGCTCGGTGATGGAGGTTTTCGTTGGTTTCTGGAAATCATTCTTCCAAGCAAACCTACGTTTACCACCCTTTAAGATACTTGTTTTGTCCTTAAAAAAAGCGCTTGTTTTGAAAACTTTAACGTTTTTAACAGCTGCCGGTAATCGCGCTGGCTTTGGTTGTTTTTTTGGGGGGTTGCTATAAGAACGAAAGAAGGGAGGTAATGGATTATTTTTGGGAGGTCTTATTAAAATTTTAACGCCAGTAGAAATCGGGGATAAACTCAGAAGCGTATAGCTATACGCTTGGGGAGATTGGTTGCTTTTTTTGGGCGGGCGTTTTTGGGCGGGCGTTTTTGCGCGGGCGTTTTCAAAACGCCCTGACGAACTGCTCTCATGAGCGTCCTTGCGGTATTTTTGCGGTGCCCTTATTGGTTTTTGATCGTGGGAAAGTTTTCTTTGTACATGCCCAGTGTCAAGTTGCCTTTATCGTCCATAAATCCGCGGTACATCCCCACAGTATTGAACTGCATGGACACGTTGCCGTCTTTGTCTAAAGCAATTACTCCACCGAAAGCATCCATATCTTGGATTTTTTGGTGGATGGCTACCCAGCTGGCTTCGTCGACGGTTTTGCCGCCGTATTCCATCATAGCACTGATGTCGTAGGCCACCATTCTACGAATAAAATACTCCCCCATTCCTGTAGAGGAAACGCCACAAGTTTGATTATTGGCGTAGGTACCAGCTCCAATGATGGGCGAATCGCCAATGCGGTGCCAGCGTTTGTTGGACATGCCGCCTGTAGAGGTTCCTGCGGCGATGTTGCCGTTTTTGTCTTTGGCCACACAGCCCACGGTACCAAATTTGGCGGCATCAATAAAATGGTTGAAATACGGACTCATAGAGGTAGTTTTCTTTTTGTTGGTTGTTTTGTTTAGTTCCTCCTGTTCTTCTTGAAGTATGCGTTGTAGTGCATCATAAGGGCGTTGTGTAAAAAAATACGATGGCTCTACCAACGCGATGCCGCGCGTGGTTGCAAATGCCTCCGCCCCTTCTCTCGACAGCAAAACGTGGGGACTATTGTGCATCACTTCTACTGCTAAACTAATAGGGTTTTTCACCCGCTTAACTCCTGCGACAGCTCCTGCGTTGAGGTCTTTGCCCTCCATGACCGAAGCATCCAATTCGTTGGCGCCTTCGTGCGTAAATACAGCGCCTTTCCCTGCATTAAAAAGCGGTGAATCCTCCATGATCACAATGCTGGCAGTGACTGCCTCCATCGCCGTACCCCCTGTTGCCAAAACTTGGTGCCCCGCCTCAATGGCTTCTGTCATTTTGGCCTTGTACACCGCCTCCATAGAATCGCTCATGTTCTCCTTGCGAATGGTGCCTGCGCCGCCGTGAATGACTAAGCCAAAACTTTCGGTATACAACCCTTCGCGTTGAGGCTTCTGGGGGCTATCAGTGGTGGGGGCGTTGGGGGGCGTGTTGTTGCTGTTATTACAACTATTGAATAAAAAAAGACCTGTGAGAACAAGCAGTAGTAGTAGCGCTTTCATATTTTTGTTTTAGTTGCTGGAAGATAAGGGGATTTGTACAAATACAGGCGTTCTAGTTTATTTTTTATAAGGAACTGTTTTATTTTTTTCGGTAGTTTATAAAATGCGTTTTTAGTGAATTTTCAAGGCCGTTCCTGCGTTGTATTTCTGTACGTATTTTATTACAATAAAAAATACACCATGTGCCGCTACGGATTTACCACCTACAAACCCCATTTTGCCTGTTTCGCTTGCCGCAAAATTTTTAAACGCCGCCTGCTAAGAGATGCACTGCCAAATGCTGCCAATGCGGCTTCCAAATCCGCCAATTGTCCACAATGCGGTGGCCTAATGCCCAACATGGGCTTAGATTTCAAAGTGCCCAAAACCAAGGAGCGCAAAGCTTGGCAGCATTTGGCGTACCTCCACGAAGTGGGGATTACGTTTCACTCCTGCGGTTGCGGCGGCACAGGCCACATCCCCAAGGATAAAACAGCGTTGCTCGCTCATCTGGAGCGCATTAAAAAGAATTACAGTACCCATCGCGATTTTTGGGCAAAGCGCCGAGTGGAGCCAAGCACACCAGAGGCAGTTGCCCAAGACGAACGGCAGCACGCTTCTTTTTTAGTTGGTTTGCCTGCGGAGGCACGCACTTCTAAGGACGTCGAGAGCTTCGATGCGCGCAAAGCGTATTTGTATTGGTATGAGAAAGTAGTAGAGGTAGCGCGGCAATTTTATTCAATCCAATTATAAGTAAAAAATAAAATTACATGACATGCTGTCGTAATTTTATCAAGCTGGAATTATAAGTCTTTCTAGCTTAATTTCTTAAAGAAAAAACATGACAATGTGTCATAAAAAATAATTTTGGCAAGTTATATGCTAAATTTAACTCGCTAACATATAGCAAAATACTGTTGCCCTAGTAAGCACTTACGCTGACTTGGTCACGATTGCCAAAGAACAGGCGGACAACTTGA
>CAYUZF010000082.1:14963-20653 GCA_964449615.1 uncultured Aureispira sp. | reverse complement strand
TAACTAAAAGCGCGTTATTATCCAATCGGATAGTAACGCGCTTTTTTTTGTTGAACCTAAGTTTTTGAGTACAGGACAAAACTTTTTATTGTCAACAAATATTACTCTACAGACTTGTAGGAGTAGGGTACTTTCTTTTTTTCCATTAGCTTCGCTGCTACTTCGTGGTTCCCGAAAAAAAGAAACAAAAAAAGCCCAGCGCCGATAAATCGACGCCGAGCCCACACTATAAGAACACCCAATTAAAACCTTTATTTGACTTACTAAGAGGCAATTGGCGTACCAAAAAAATAAAAACTACTCCTAAAAACAAACTTTGAGAGTTTACTAACAAAGCACTAATAGTTTCTTAAGAATCAACTTTTAGTTCTATTCAAAACCAATTAATCAATGAAAATTCTGTTACCCATTCTATTCCTTTGTATGACTGCTATAGGATCAATACGAGGGCAATTCGCATCCAATTATGATTCCTTTCTAAAAAAAGGAGAACAAAAAGTATCCAGCAATTACTTAGAAATAATTTCTAAATTGCGTAGTGGAATGCACATCGTTCGGACGTTTTATCCCGAGCGGATGAACATGACTTTTTTCAGAACCTACAAAACGGCTGACCAGAAAATACTACACGGGCCGTACAAACATTGGGACGATCATGGAAATTTAAAAGTAGAAGGCAATTACAAAGAGGGGGACAAAGTAGGAATTTGGAAAAGTTACAACTCCAAAACAGGGAACTTATCTGCGGAACAACTCTTCAAAGCTGGATTAGAAGAGGGCGTACATAAACGTTACTACGAAGATGGGCAATTGGCTAGAACAACCACTTGGAAAGCAGGAGAAAAACAAGGGCCATTTGTAATTTATGACAAAGATGGTAGCGTTTATAGCAAAGGCATTTATAAAAATGATGAAATTGAACAGCAAGACAGAATAGAAGAAGACCCACCCGCTTATCTAAAAGCCGATGCCGACGGTGTCTATACCATTGTCGGACAAATGCCGCGTTTTCCTGGTTGCGAAGCCGAAGCGGGCGACCACAATGCTAAAAAAAACTGTGCCGATCAAAAATTATTAAAGTTTATTTACCGCAACATAAAGTATCCTACTACTGCGCATATAATGGGGGCAGAAGGGATGGTAATAATGACGTTTACTGTTTATGAAGATGGAACAATTCGCGATGTAGAAGCACTGAGAGGTGTTTGTCAAGGAATGGAGGAAGAATGTATACGCGTACTGGAATTGATGCCCAATTGGACACCTGGCCGTAAAGATGGAGAAGTAGTACGAGTTAAATACAACTTACCCATCCGATTTAAACTCAACTAACAAAAAAAAGCCCGACGCCGAAAAATCGACGCCGAGCCCACACTATAAGAACACCCAATTAAAACCTTTATTTGATCAACTAAAAAGCAATAGCTGTACCAAATTTGCAAAATATAAGGTGTGATCTTTTCTTTTGTATTTCAATAACATAACAGTAGAACTCCCTTAGGAGTTTAGAAAAGGACTGCTTTTCCTGTTACAACAGGTAAAAAAAGCGCTGGAGTTCAGGTAGCACCGTTTAACACGTACCTACACTTGTAAAAAGTTGCGACTAGGCTATCAAAAATACGGATGAATAGGTATATTGTAAGTAAGTAGCATTAACCATTTTATTCGCCATAATTAAATTCCTATGCGCCCACTAACAACCATTTTACTCAGTTTACTGCTTTTTCAGTGTACCGATCCCATTAAAAATGAAACCACAACTAAGGTAGAAGAAGGAACCCGTATAACCGCCACACCACCCAATACTAAAACAAATGCTGGCGTTCTTCCGAATGCGCAAACCAACCGTCCTACTGTCTTAGCAGACCAAGAAGAACTGCTGGGCTATTGGGTCGGGTATTTTAAAGACGGAACTAAAGAGAACAATTCTGTACAAGTTGATGAAGGATTTTACTGGAATCGAGAGAACAAAATCAATGTTTCCATTAATAAAATCGAGAATAATAAAGTAGAGGGACACAGCGTCGTGGCGGGCAACCATCGTCCTTTTGAGGGAACTATAAAAGAGCTGGAAAACAGCGGAGGCTATGCGTTTGAAGTCAAGGAACCAGGGGATGATAAGTACGATGGCACCTTTAGCTTTACCATTGTTAACAACCGCCTAGAAGGCAAATGGAAGGCATATAAGGACATTGAGATTGACAGACGCGTTTATACCTTAGAAAAGAAAACTTACGCTTACAATCCAGATATAATGCTCCGTCCTAGTCGGCGCTATATTGAATGGAATAAGAGTATAGAGATAGAGGTAGAAGCAGCTTATGATGATGAAGAGGAGGAAGGTATGGCAGAATTTTATACTAAAAACGACTTAGGGCAGTGGGTTTCAGAGAACTACGCCACCGCCACCGATAACATCTACGAAATCAACGCCTCCAATACTTTGCTACAAAAAGAAACTGTAGAAAACCTAAAACGCGGCGATTTGCGGATTATTCGCAACACCATATACGCCCGCCACGGTTATTCGTTCAAAAGTCGCCCCCTGCGCGTCTTCTTTGATGCACAAGAATGGTACATACCTGTACACGCCGATATTCGCGCAGATTTTACCACCATAGAAAAGAAAAACATCGAATTACTTTTGCGTTATGAAGACAACGCCGAAGAGTACTACGACCGTTTTGGACGCGGCTAATGCGCAAGGCTATTGGAAAAAGCCTGAAATTAGGCTATTACGGGGTGTTGGGTTACTGTACGTATTTAATGTTGCTCATTACCGCACAGTACACCGCTTTTGATTTAGATGGTGCTTTTTTACGGGTCAAACAAGATGCGTTGACGCATTTTTATTATGCGCCTGCCTTTTTTAGCCATGTATTTACCAGTATAGTAGTGCTGTTATTAGGGGCGGGGCAATTTTCGGAGTGGATGCGAAAGCGCTGGCCGCAATTGCACCGCCGTTTGGGCTATGGGTATGTGGTATTAATTTTAACAATAGCCAGCCCTTCAGGATTGATCATGGCGTTGCATGCCAATGGTGGCTGGACTGCTCAACTATCTTTTGTGTTGCAGGCCCTGTTGTGGTGGGTGTGGACCTACCAAGCTCTACAAAAAGCACGTCAACTAGACTGGGAGGCACACGCTTATTTTATGGCGTTGAGTTATGCCTTGACACTCTCGGCCATTACCTTGCGGTTGTGGAAATGGGCCATCGTCACCCTATTGGCACCACCGCCAATGGATACTTACCGTGTAGTGGCCTGGTTGGGCTGGGTTGGCAATGTGTGTTTGGTAGAATTGTATTATAGGCATACAAAAAATGTAGGGTCAGCTCCATGAAGTTTATGCAGCAAAACAGCAGTAGGGGGCGAAGGGCTTCGCACCACTACTCGACAATACTTTGTAAGTCCAAGCAAAACCAACCTTAGTGGGTTTAAGTTGTTAATAGAAAACAAGCTTTCTATTAGACCTTATCACAACAACAGACTATGACCACGCTTTATTGGCTCCGCAATGATCTCCGTTTACATGACAATGAATGCCTACATCAAGCCATTGAGCAAGGGCAGCCTTTGTTAGCGGTGTATTGTTTTGACACGCGACAGTTTGAAAAATTAAATTTAGGCTTTCGCAAAACAGGTTATTTGCGGTTCAATTTTTTGTGTGAAACGCTGGTGGAATTGCGTAAAGATTTGCAGGCGATTGGAGGGAACTTATTGTTAAAAACAGGTCTTCCAGAGCAGATCATTTACGAGTTGGTGGACGAATACGACGTGCAGCATTTGTATTATCAGGAAGAAGTAACCAGCGAAGAAAAGGCGGTAGAACAAGCCGTAAAAACTGCCTTAGAGGAGAGTGTTTGTACCATACATCCAATTTGGGGGCTTACCCTGTACCACATCGACGACGCGCCTTTTTCCCCAAAAGATACTCCGCTCACGTCTAAAGCCTTTCGCATACAACTCACCAAACAAACAGAAGTGCGCCCGTTAATTCAGACGCCTACCGAATTGCCGCCAATGGCCGACGTAGCCGATTGGGGAACGCTGCCTAGCCCCGAGCAATTGGGCTTTACCCAAGAGGAAATTGTACCCAAAGAACAGCAATTTGTAAAGGGAGGTGAGCAAGCTGCTCTAGCGCGTTTGGAGTACTATACTTTTGAGTCTGAACTGGCTACCAAATACAAATGGACGCGCAACCGCTCGCTGGGGATGGACTACAGTTCCAAGTTTTCGCCCTGGATGGCCTTAGGCAGTTTATCGCCCCGTAAAATTTATTGGCAGGTCAAGGAATACGAAGCTAAGGTGAAGAAAAACATTAGTACTTGGTGGTTGATCTTTGAAGTGGTTTGGCGAGATTTTTTCAAATACAGTGCGCTCAGACACGGCAACAAAATCTTTTTTGAAGGGGGAATAAAAGACAGAGCCGTAGATTGGAAATACGATGAGACCTTATTTGAGCGTTGGAAATGGGGCAAAACGGGCATTCCTTTTGTAGATGCGCATATGCGCCAACTCAACCAAACAGGGTTTATGTCCAATCGCGGGCGGGTCAATTGCGCAAGCTTTTTAACACGCGATTATCAAATAGACTGGCGTTGGGGAGCTGCTTGGTTTGAAACGCAATTGTTGGATTACGATGTTTGTAGTAATTGGATGAATTGGAATACCCAAGCTACTGAAATTTGGTATACCAACCCCGTCCACCAATCGCTTAAGTACGACAAAGAAGCGGCTTATATTAGAAAATGGCTGCCCGAATTAGAAGCTGTTGAAGGGCCGATTGCTATGGCGCCGTGGTTGTTGGAAGAATACGGTCAACCCCATATAGACTACCCACAGCCCGCAGCTGTTTATAAAAAATGGACGCGTTCTATCAACAACATTCGAAAGGCACAAGAAGCCTTTGAACAAGATAAAACCGCCTAATTTCTATCGCGGTGCCGCAAAAACCTGTGTCCAATACGTCCCACTAGTCGCCATACCCATTTGAGTAAAGCTGCCATTCATGATATTCTTACAGTGTCCTGTGCTTTCCAACCACGCTTCGACTACGCTTTCTTCGTTGGTATAACCTTCGGCAATATTCTCGCCGTAGGTGCTCCAAGCGTAGCCCGTGCGGGTGATGCGGACACCTGGGTTAGAGCCATCGCCGCCCTGGTGGGCCATACGGTTGCGGCGGTTCATATCGTCGCTGTGGGCTTGTGCGGCTGCCTCCAACTGCTCGTCCCAGGAAAGGGCAGGAACAGGTGGGTAGTACGTACTGCCGCAATTGCAGCCGTTGGTTCTAGCTTTATTAACCAGTTGAAGCGCTGAATGTTGGGCAACAGCATCGGGGGCATCCAGTGTATGGGGTTCTTCGGTACAAGCGATTAATAAAATAGAGAACAGGACTACAATGCCTATGGATTTACAGCGATTCATGATCGGTATGGTTTATTGGTGCAAGAACAAGCGAGCGATTTATAATTAGAACGAGATTCTTACAAAAAAGATTTTATTGGGGAACTATAAAAGAGAGCAAAGCATTGTTAGGTTGTATTTTAAGCAAACGATTAAAAGCAACACCATGCACTACGATTTGGATTGGTTATTAGAGCAGCTAGAACAAGAACAACGCGTCAAATATCTATTTTTCTGGGGGCACCAGCCTTCTAAAGACGGGCAAATTACAGCTACCTGTTTTAG
>CAYUZF010000082.1:2566-14929 GCA_964449615.1 uncultured Aureispira sp. | reverse complement strand
ATGGTGGGCGGGGCATCCCTTCGAGGAAAACGGGGTTGTCTACAAAACTGCCGAACATTATATGATGGCAGGCAAAGCACGGGTATTTGAAGACGAAGAACATTGGGAGCAGATTATCGCCTGCGAAACCGCTGCCGAAGCTAAAAAACTAGGTCGGCAAGTTCGCAATTTTCAAGCCCATATTTGGGAAAAACACCGTTGCGATATTGTCACACAGGGCAACCTCCTCAAGTTTGGACAACACCAAACCTTAAACGATTACCTGTTGGGTACTCAAGCGCGTGTATTGGTCGAAGCTAGTCCGCATGACCGTATTTGGGGCATTGGGATGGGTAAGAACAATGTCAATGCAGCGCATCCCGCTGCTTGGCGCGGCAAGAACTTATTGGGTTTTTGCTTGATGGAGGTGCGCGATCAATTGCAGAAGCAAGCCCAGCAATAAAAGGCGTGCAGCTGGTATTTTTTATAAACAGCGAGGACTAAAGCAGCGGCATCTCGTTTGGATACGTTTCTTTGATTGTTTGGATATACATCTTAGGAATAAGCTAAATGATAAGAGAAGTACTTTTCGGAGTACTTCTCTATTTGTTTTTTTGCGAGGCGCTAACACCAACAGACATTCAACAATACTTCTATTACGGCTCAAAACCCTGTTTGCTAGTTAAGCATTCCCCTTTTCCCACAGGTTCCAATACACAGGCGCATGGCTCAACACATTGCCCAACATAAACAGCGTTAAAACACTACCCCCCTCAAACGTCAGTCCCTCTTGAAGGGTAGCCCACAAACAGAACAACGCAATTGCAAAATTGCCGATCATATTGGTCAGCAACACATGTTTTTGAATCAAAACATCCTGAACAGTGCGAATAAAAAGCAGTATGGAACAAAGGATGATTATAAAAAGGCTGAGTAAGCGCATCAAAATAACGCTGCTGTTGTCGTAAGCCAGGGCAACAAAATCCAACACCAACTGAGGCGCTATCAAAAAAACAGAGCCAGTGAAAACTCCAATAAAGCCTTGCAAAAACATAGAAGCTTTGAATGTCATAGCTAGAGGTGTTGTGAAGGTCGTTGTATAAAATGGAAAAGAAGACTTTATAAAGATACAACAAGAATCTCCACAACGAGGCGCTTACTCCTCTTCTTTTTCGCCCAAATCGGGGATAGAGTCGGGCCAGCCTGCGCGGTAGTCGTCTCTAGTGCGCTTGTATGCCTGCGCTAATTTTTCTGCTTCTTCGGAAGAGTACACCTTTTTAGCTTTCTCAAAAAACTCTTTTTCTTCGTCTTCTAAGTGGTGTTCTACTTGATGCACCAATTTTTTAAAAGTAACCAACCACTGCGAAGAATCCATCTCTGTGTCTTCCAAATCGCGGATTAGATCGTCTATTTCGTGGTGTTCAGCCATGCCGTGGCGCGCATCTTCCTGCATTTTATCGGTGTCAATAAGCGGAGCGTAAAAATGGCGTTCTTCGGCTACTTCGTGTACTTGAAGTTCTTTTTTGAGTTCTTGCCACAATTCTCGGCGTTCTTCACCTCCTCCCGAAGTGTCTAGTAGTTTTTGACACAACTCTCTTTGCAATTCATGATCGTCTTTGATCGCGGTATAAATACTCATCGTTTTCTTTCTTTTTTAATAATAGAACAAGTGTCTTTACAAAAGTACAATCCAAAGCGGGCAATTGTTCAACAGGGGGTGTTTCTATGAGATGTAGAACGGTTTTCTGACAAAGAGAATAATTAAGCCTAAAAATCGCCTAGAAATGGGTTGGAACAGCGCAAGGAAACAACTAAAGTATCGGTAGGGCTGTTGAACAATTGTTTGTTCATTCTAAGTATAGAAGACATGAGAAAGTTACAGTTAGTTGTGTTTATCTTGGTTGCATTGGTCAATTTTGGCGTGCAAGCCTTCACCGACTCGCCTTTTGACGACGACCCAGAGGTCTTGATCCAGCCTGCGGGGTATGCCTTTTCTATATGGGGGGTAATTTTTTTGGGCATGTTGATTTACAGCGTTTTTCAATTAAAAATGGAGCGGGTAGAGTCGCCGCATTTGGATTTGGCAACGAAGGCGGGCATCTCCGCGGGGCTGGCGTCAATTGCTTTTGTACCGATTTTCTACACTGGTTGGCAGTGGTTGGGCTGGCTGAATATTATCTGGCATTTAATCTCCTTGATTGTCTTGTACCGCGCTTTGTATAAACAAGTACAGTTGGAGCCTGATCCCCATACGCATTGGTATTATTTGCCCACGCAGTTGTATTTGGGGTGGATTTCGGCAGCTACTGCCGTGTCGACGGGTTTGATGCTGCGCGAAACCTTCGGGCTGTCTTTTGATGAGATGACGGAAGTTTACCTAACGGTTGCCGTTATTGCTGCACTTATTTTGGTGGCCTTGTGGATCAACACCAAAGGAGGACAAGCGGTAAGTTTAACCATCGTTTGGGCATTGGGGGGCTTGATTGTGGAACAGCAGGCTTATTTGCCCATCACGTATGCTTGTGTTGGGGGGATAGTGCTAATAGCAGTTGCGGTCGCCAACAGTTGGCGCAAGGGCGAACAACTATACGAACAAGAAATTCACAAAATTACGCCCGAAACAGTGTAAGTCATAATGGTTGGTTCAGTAGCAATATATACCTACTGAACCAACCATTAAAGAAACTAAAAACAGCGTTTATTAGACATAACATACAAGCTCTCTATCGTCGCCCAATCAACGGCCAAAAACGCGGGACAGCAGCTTGGTACTCCTTGTATTCAGGGTATTTCTCTGCGGTAATAGATTCGGAAAAATCCGAACTACTTTTAAATAAAATCAACAGCAACAAACAACCTGCAATACTCCAATTGAGCCATTGCCCTGTTGCTACGACGCTGAACAGGTAAAAAACAATCCAAATCGCTTGCTCGGCCATATAGTTGGGGTGGCGCACCAACCCCCACAAACCTGTGCGGACAAAACCATGTTGGTAGTCGCCCAATTCCTCTTGCGCATGGATGCGGCGGTACTTTTCCGTTTGAAAAACCCACTGCTGTTGATCGGCCATTGTTTCTATGACTACTAGAAAAACGAAGGCAGCGGCCAACACATAATCCGCCCAGATGAGGCCTTCGGGAGCTGCGGGGTTGAGACCAGTGAGAATGGGAATGGTAAACAAATAAATAAGCGTCATTTGATACCCACAGATAAAAAAGAGGTTGAACAAGGACCATACCCAGGGCTTTTCGAAGCCAGGCTTTTGCTGTAAAATAGCCCAACGGTAATCCTCGTCTCCTGTCCAAAATTTCCAAGAATAGCCGCCGCGCCGTCCAAAATTTAGCGTCAAGCGAATCCCCCAAATGCTGACCAGTATGGCCATCAAAACCATACGGGGGTTCCAATCGGCACCCGCTGCAATGTACCAAGCATAAGCCAAAGGCGCCAAACTCCAAACCTTATCTACTTGGCTGTAATTTTTAGTCAATTCACCCAAAATAAAACATGCGGAGGCCAATCCTAGCAAAATGTAGCTGCTTTCTTGCAGCAATTCCCATTGCAATTCGGTAAGACCAGCACCGTAATAAAAAGAAACGTAAGGAACAACCAGTAAGGTGAAAAACAGAATCGTCGCAGTAACCAACATAAATAGCTAAACCGTTAATGAAAAAATAGAAAGGGAAAATAAGGCAGGTGGTAAGATACGCAAAAATATAAGTCGTGCAAGCAAAAAACAGCCATTCCAATGTAAGATTGGAATGGCTGTTCGTTTTTTAAATTTGGAGGAGGTAGTGATCCAACAAGATGGCAGCCACTATTTTTGTCTAAAGAAAAACGCGATGGGCGAGCCTGTAAAATTAAAACGCTCCCGAAAACGGTTTTCTAAGTAATTGCGGTAAGGTTCTTTGATCTGTTTAGGATAATTGCAGAACATAGCAAACGATGGATAAGGGGTATGAATCTGCGTAGCGTACTTGATGCTAATAAAATGCCCGCGGTGGGGTGGGGGCGGGTGCGCCGCTACAATTTCCTGCACAAATTCGTTGAGTTTAGACGTAGAAATACGCTGTGCGCGGTTGTCGTATACTTCCAGTGCTACTTCTATGGCCTTAAAAATACGTTGTTTTTCCAAAACTGAAACAAACAGAATCGGCACATCCGAAAACGGTGCAATGCGCTCACGGATTTTATTCTCCAAATCGCGAGCCGTGTTGGTTTCTTTTCCATCGATCAAATCCCATTTGTTAACTAAAATTACAACACCTTTGTTGTTCTTGATGGCTAATCGAAAAATGTTTAAGTCCTGTCCCTCAATGCCTTTGGTTGCGTCGAGCATAAGAATACACACATCGGCGTTCTCTATGGAACGCACGGCACGCATCACGGAGTAAAACTCCAAGTCTTCTTGTACGCTTTTCTTCTTGCGTAATCCAGCAGTATCAATCAGCAGAAATTCTTTGCCAAATTTGCTGTACTTTGCATGTACGCTGTCGCGTGTAGTGCCCGCTACATCCGTAACAATACTGCGCTCCTGTTCTAGTAAAGCATTAGTGAACGACGATTTCCCAGCATTGGGACGCCCCACAATAACAAACTTGGGCAAATCATCTTCGACCAAATCATTTTGCGGCAAACACTTCACGACTTCGTCCAACAAATCACCAGTACCGCTGCCCGAATTGGCCGAAACGGGAAAGAGTTGGTCAAACCCAAGCGACCAAAATTCGTGTGCATCCAAATGCCTGGCGCTGTTGTCTACTTTATTAACAACCAACAGGACTTGTTTGCCCGAGCGGTGTAAGATTTCTGCTAGGGCTTCGTCCAAATCGGTCACGCCTGTGCTTACGTCTACCAAAAATAATATTAGGTTGGCCTCTTCTATGGCCATATGTACTTGCCCGCGAATGGCTGACGCAAAATCGTCTTCCGAGTCGCCAATAAAGCCGCCCGTGTCTACCATCATAAAAGACTGGCCGTTCCATTCGGAAGCACCATATTGGCGATCGCGTGTAACGCCACTTACATTGTCGACGATGGCCTTACGCATACCAATCATCCGATTAAAAAAAGTCGATTTACCGACGTTGGGTCGGCCTACAATCGCCACTACGTTGCCCATAGTTGCAAAATTTAAGTGTTGAAGTTGTTTGACGAACTTCCTTGTTTTAGAAGCTGTTGTGCGCAACTTCTTTAAAAATAAACCGTACTAATACGTATTGTTGAAACACAAAAAAGGCCATTCTGTTCCGATTGCCTCTGGAACAAAATGGCCTTTTCAATTATTCGTTCTAAAGTTACACCACGTGTATAAACGTGCGGTTTTTGTAACCTTTCTTGAATTCTACAGTGCCATCTTTAAGAGCAAAGATCGTGTAATCTTTACCGAGGCCGACGCCGTTGCCAGGGTGGTATTTGGTTCCCCGTTGACGTACGATGATGTTTCCAGCGATAGCGGATTGACCGCCGAACAATTTGACACCTAGGCGTTTGCTTCTAGAGTCGCGTCCGTTATCCGTACTACCTACACCTTTCTTATGAGCCATAATTTATACTTTTTGGTAAGTTCTTGACTTAAATGAATAAATAAGCGTGGGCATTAGGAAATGCTGTCCACTTTAATTTTTGTGAATTGCTGACGGTGACCGTTCTTGCGGCGGTATCCTTTGCGGCGTTTTTTCTTGAACACGATGACTTTGTCACCTTTTACCTGCTCAAGAACAGTTGTTTCAACTGACGCGCTTATAGTTGGATTACCGATTTGGAAGTCTCCTTCCTTCGCTACGAGGAGTACTTTATCAAAAGTAACTTTGTCACCCTCAGCAGCTTCTAAGCGATGTACGAAGATTTCTTGTCCTTCGCTCACTTTGAACTGTTGTCCTTTAATTTCTACTATTGCGTACATTTTTTAATTTAGATTGTTGTCTACAAATCACAAATTCGGTTGGCGAAGATAAGCATAATATAGAGGCTGTGCAAGTATGAAGTAGATTATTGTTGTTTTTTTATAAAAAGAAGCCTCCTAGCAGCTTGTTGAGGTTGTTGGTTACCCCAAGATGGTCTAAATTTATTGATTGCAAAGGTCTGGATTAGAACTGCGCTTGATCGAGCGTTTTACATAATCTTTGCAATTGCCATCAAGGAGTAGTACTTTTACCATTGCTATAAAAAAGGCAGCGGCTTCTCAAAAAAGGAATAGCCGCTTTGTTTCGACCCAACGCCCTCCCCTAAAACAAGCGTTTTTTTAAGTGCCTATTTTAATAGGTGAATTTCTTTGTAATAATCGTTAAACCAAACATTATGAAACCAATTTACGGCTTTCTTTTCTGCTTCTTCTTAAGAGCTTTTGGCGCACAAGCGCAAATTACTTATACCAGCAATAGTTTTCCTGTGGCGGGCGATGTGCTGGTAGTGGCCACCGCCGATGATTCTACGGTAGTGGTGACGCCAGCCAGTTCTACGGCACAGGCTTGGGATTTTTCTCAATTGGTAGCTCTGAACACGCGCCGCGATACCATACAAGCGGCTTCGGACGGCGCTAATTTCTCGGATTTTCCTACAACGGACATTCTACTGCCTGCTGTTGGCAATTTTGGAGTGGCGTATACAGAAGTGTCTACCACAGCAATTACCAGTGTCGGCGGCGGGATTGAGTTGTTTGGTTTGTCGTTTATTGATGCGTATACCAATACACAAGTGCGGCAGACGGCGCCTTTGACCTACAACAGCGCCGACAGCGATGCTTATGAATTTCGCTTTTCTGAAAATATTGATAGCATACCTTTCTTGCGCCAGTTGATTGATTCTTTGGTGGGGGGGCTTCCGATTAGTCCCGATTCTATTCGCTTGAGACTGGATGGCAACGACAGCCGTTTGGTTGATGCGTACGGGACTTGTGCTTTGGCCGATAGTACCTATGAGGTGTTGCGCCAGAAAGTAACCAGTACCTTTAGTATTAAGGTAGAAATTGGCACCGTCAATCCTTTTGTGGGCAGTACCACTTGGTTGGATTTGACGACTTTTGTGCCCTTGCCTTTCCCAACAACGGGTACAGTGGTGCGCTATGATTTTTTGGCGGAGAACATCAAGCAGCCTATAGTGAGTTTGACGATGGACAGCGCGCAGCAGGAGGTAGAAACTATCGAATACATGGACACGACCTATGCCATTAACAATTCGATTCATTATTTGGCGTATATAATTGATGCACAGGTATATCCCAATCCTGTACAAGGGCAATTTTCTGTGCAGCTAGAAACGGCTAGTTTACCTGCGGGTGGGTATACCTTGCGTTTGATAGATCCTTTGGGGCGTTTAGTAAAGCAAGAAACGGCCATTCGTCAGGCATTGCATCAAGTTTCTACCCATGATTTGCCACAAGGCAATTATCTCATGACATTGACGGACGCCAAAGGGCGCTTGATTTATGGGCAGGGTATTGTGGTGCAGCAATAGAGGGTGTAGGAGCAGGGGGCGACATTTCAGCTCCATGATCGGTTGCCCCCTGCTACATTATAAAGACTTAATTCGCATTTTCCGAAAGGACGCTCAAGCGCACCAACGAAATCTCTTCGTAGGAAACATCGTCCTCTTTCAACTCCTCTAGCGCCTCATCCAAAGAATCGGAAGAAGCATTCATAAAGTAATCGTAGATGTCTTCCTGTACGTCCTCGTCCATTGTTTCTTCCAGGTGATAGGAGATATCCAGTTTGGTGCCCGAATTGACAATCATATACATTTCGTGTAACAATTCCTCCATCGACAAGCCCAGCGTGGCGGCAATATCATCAAAGGGAATTTTCTTATCAATACTCTGAATAATGGTAACCTTATTTTTGGATTTTTTAGCTACTGATTTGATAACAAAATCAACAGGACGCTCGATGTTGTTTTCATCCACATAGGTCTGGATGGCTTTGATAAATTCGCGTCCATAACGCCGCGCTTTGCCCTGGCTGATGCCATCAATGGCTTTCATTTCATCAATAGAAAGTGGGTAGCGAGTGGCCATGCCTTTGATAGAGGCTTCTTGAAAGACGATGTAAGGCGGCACATTTTTTTGTTTGCTTACCCTTTTACGCAAGTTCATCAATAATTTGAACAAGGTTTCGTCCAATACATCTGCTGCAGAATGGGCCGCCACAGCGGCTTCTTCTGCGGCGACCGTTTCTTGAATAAAATCGTGATTGAGCGCAATTTTAAACGGTTGTGGGTTTTTGATGAATTCGCGGCCTTGTGGTGTCAATTTGATGATGCCGTAAGTTTCGATGTCTTTGACCAATAAATTATTTAACAAAGCTTGGCGCAAAATTGAATTCCAATAATGCCCATCTTTGCCTTTTCCTTGTCCAAACAACGATAATTTATCGTATTTAAAATCGAGAATGTTCTTAGTTTTGTTGCCTAGAATGAAATCGACAATTTCTTTGATGTGGCAGTTTTCTAGGAGTTGTTCGGTCGTTTTTAGCGCCAATACAACATCGTCTTTGGCCTCCATAGTGGGTCGCGGATGCTTGCAATTATCACACATCTTTTCTTCTGAACAAGCGTCGTCTTCGTATTCTTCCCCAAAATAGTGCAACAAAAAGCGCCGTCTACAGGAAGAGGTTTCCGCATAAGCAATGATTTCGGAGAGTAATTGCGTGCCCATTTCGCGTTCAGAAACGGACTTGTCGCGCAAGAATTTTTCTAGGCGCAGAATATCCTTGTGGGAGTAGTAGGCAATGCATTTGCCCTCTAGGCCATCGCGTCCTGCACGGCCTGTTTCCTGGTAGTAATTTTCAATACTTTTGGGAATGTCGTAATGGATCACAAAGCGCACGTCTGGCTTATCAATGCCCATTCCAAAGGCAATGGTGGCACAAATGACGTCTACATCTTCCATCAAAAATTTGTCTTGCGTATCGCTCCGCACTTTGGCTTCCAAACCCGCGTGGTAAGGCGCGGCGTTGATGTCGTTTACCCGCAGGAGTTTGGCAATCTGCTCGGTCGCTTTGCGGCTCTGCACGTAAATGATGCCCGATTTGCCGTTCATGCTTTTAACAAACTGCACGATATTTTTTAAAACGTCGGCCTCTTTGCCTTTGGGGCGAACTTCGTAGTATAAATTGTCTCGGTTAAAAGAAGAGACAAATTCATTGTGGTCCTTCATACGCAAGGTTTTCACAATGTCCAAACGCACTTTGGGCGTCGCTGTTGCCGTAAGGGCTATGATTGGAATTTCCTTGTTCATACTCTCGATCATGGCGCGAATGCGGCGGTACTCTGGACGAAAATCATGTCCCCACTCCGAAATACAATGCGCTTCGTCAATGGCGATGAAAGAGATGTGTGTTTCTGAAAAGAACTCGATGTTTTCAGACTTGGTTAGCGTTTCTGGGGCGACGTAGAGCAATTTGGTTTTGCCATCGCGAATATCTTTGCGAACTGCTTTGGTCTGTGTGCGTGTCAACGAGGAGTTGAGAAAATGCGCAATAGAATCAGAATCGGCAAAGGAGCGAATAGAATCCACTTGGTTTTTCATCAGTGCAATAAGCGGAGAAATAACCAAAGCGGTACCTTCTACCATAAGGGCAGGCAATTGATAGCACAAGGACTTTCCGCCGCCTGTAGGCATAATGACGAAAGTATCGTGTCCATCGAGAATACTCTTGATAACTTCACGTTGCGTCCCTTTAAATTGATCAAATCCAAAGAACTTTTTTAGTGAATCTTCAAGACTTACGTTATACGTTTCCATACTATTAATAGTATTACTTTTTGGTGATAGTTGGATAACTGCCGCTATCATAAAAATACGATAGAAACATTCCTAAGAACAGCCTGTTGAGGCTATTTTTTGTTAGAATAATAGATGGTCTTTTTTGGTGTGGTTGGTGTAAGAATATTAAGATACAATAAAATAACTCATCAGAGGTATGATCAGCTATCTTTTATCCGTGGGAAGGAGAATTAAAGGCTATTTTCTAGTAGTTAGGTCTGCTGGTTCTACTTCTCAATCTTTTTATTAAAATCTTAGTACACGCAATAGCAAAAGTTGCAGTTCTCAAACTACCTTATTGCTAACGATTTTTACAGCCTACTTGTTTGAAAGCACACAAAAAAGTCCGAAAATTTGAAAAAAAACAATACCTTCCTTTATTAGAAAATACACTCGGCAGCTTGGTCTTTTTGAACAGCCAACTTGTGAGCAGTAGGGCATAATCAAAAACTGTTCCGAATTAACCGTTTGGTTAAAAGTATAAGAATGTTTAGTAAGCTGGCTTCTATTTACATACTCAACTAAGCAGCATCTACTATTATGGTTATAAGATGGGTCAAAATGACATTCCACGAACACGAAGTAAGCAGTTTTTTAACCATGTTGGAAAAGCGTCAAGCAGACATACGGGCATTTCCTGGCTGTTTGTATTTAGAGATTGTGCAGGATGTGCGGTATTCCAACATTATCTTTTCTCACAGCCAGTGGGAGAGTGAGGCGGCGCTCAATGCCTATCGACACTCCAATTTTTTTAAACAGACTTGGGCCATGACCAAACCGAGGTTTGCGGCTCCTGCGCAGGCGTGGACAGTTCGCCGTTTGCATGAACTGTTGTAGGGGAATATTTGTATAAGATATGCTACAGCAGGTGATTGCTCTCTAAAATAAATGGGATCAGGCGACTATGAACACAAAAATTGTGTATTCGGAAGGTAAACGACAAGACCTTTCTCGCGGTGTTAAGAAGCAGAAAATTCAAAACAAGTGTACCCCAAAAACAAGTTCTATCATTCATTAAACCAGAACTAACAAACGTATGAAGGCCAAAGATTTAAAAGTATACCTAGAAAAACTTCCCAAAGCCGAACTGACTGATATTGCGCTAGATATTTACAAAATGCTGCCCAAAGCCAAACGGCAGGAGGTACAACTGCAATTGCTCTTAGCACACAGCGCCCAAAAAAAGAACAAGAAACAACCCAGCCTCAGAATAGAAGAATTGCGCTTAGAGCAGTTTGTACGCAATGCGCGCTTGCTCCATTATTTATATCCCAACGAAGTGGTAACGGCCAAAGCCCGCAAAAATTGGAAAATCCGTGTGCGCAAGTGGTTCAAAAATTTGACCGATCCCCAACGGACGGATATCAACTTAAGCTTGCAAGCAGAATTGCTAGAACAACTGTACGTTTTGTTGTGCGAAGCTTGTGAGCACAAGTACTTTCGTTGCGAAGATCCTTTCCAGGCCATTGGTATTACACAACTTGATTTTTACAGAGAGGTACTGCTGTTGTGGCAAAGTGCCAGCGGAAAAGAGGTACTTATAGAAAAAGGGATGGAGTTGATGATTTTTAACGCCCTAAATACTTACACGCTTTACGCGCAATTAATGGTGGTTTACTTAACGCTTTTGGACAGCAATTGGCTGCAAGCAAGAGCGATTGAACACGCGCAAAAATTATTGGCAGAGAACAATTTTGATGCTTCTGCTAAACGCCGTTTGTTCGACAGTGCGTCTAGTTTGTCAGAGGATGATTATTGGCACGAACAAGTACACAACAACTTGATAGAGCTTATTTACAGAATGTACACGCGCATGGGACATGTAGAGAAAGCCATTGATTTTTTTAAGCAATATTACTACGAGCGCAACAACGAAATCCGTCTTTATGTATTGGTGCGTTTGTTGTTTGAAGGAGGCAACCAAGAGCGGATTCGTTACGAAATAGAACGCGCTTTACAGCAGGGAATTAAACCGCGCCCCAATCTGTTGAGCTTATTGGAAGGCATCACTAGTACAGGACAGTTGCCGCAGTTTATTTAACCTCAGTTCAATAACAAATGAAAAAATTAGTAATCCCTGGTGGCTCTGGCTATCTGGGGCGCTACCTAGCCCAATATTTTGAGGCTCAAAATTGGGACGTGGTACTCCTCACTAGAGGCACCGCCCGTAGAGCTGGCCAAACGCGCTACGTGCATTGGGATGGAAAAACGTTGGGCGACTGGGCGCAAGAAATGAACGGCGCTACAGCAGTGGTTAATTTGGCAGGTCGTTCTGTGAATTGCCGCTACAACGCCGCAAACAAAGCCGAAATCTTAAACTCCCGCCTAGATTCTACCCGAATTATTGGCCATGCTATTGCACAGACCAAGCAGCCTCCCGAAGTTTGGATCAATTCTAGTTCGGCCACTATTTACGAAGATACCAGAGGTGCAGCACCTGCCAACAACGAGTACAAAGGGCAAATTGGCGATGATTTTTCTATGAATGTGTGCAAGCAGTGGGAAGCGAGTTTTGAAGCGGCAGCGGTGCCTGCAAGTGTGCGAAAAATTGCGCTGCGGGCTTCTATTGTAATTAGCCAAGAGCCAGGTGGCGCGATGGAGTATATCCTTAATTTGACCAAATTAG
>CAYUZF010000082.1:0-2556 GCA_964449615.1 uncultured Aureispira sp. | reverse complement strand
GGCAAACAGGGGAGTGGCCAGCAGTACATCAGTTGGATACATTTGTACGATTTTGGACGGGTAGTTGATTTTCTAATCCATCAGCCCCAATTGTCGGGCATCATCAACGCCGCGGCACCACAGCCCGTGACCAATCAACACTTTATGGCCACTTTGCGCCAACAGTTAGGATGCTCTTGGGGCTTGCCCGCCAATAAAGCCCTGCTAGAAATCGGCGCGCTTTTCTTAAAAACACAAACAGAGTTGATTTTAAAAAGTAGAAAAGTAGTGCCCAAACGCTTGGAAGAGGCTGGCTTTGAATTCGAATATCCCACCATTGAACAGGCTTTTGCTCAAATTACCGCTTAGTTATTTTTCCGATGGGTGAAGTAGGGGCATAAAAAAAGAAAGCGATTAGCTTTCTGAAAGGAGGCAGGTTGTCTTTTTGGAAAGGTAGAACTTTTAAAGAGATCATACTTTTTCGATTGATGTAACAAAACCATAAACAGCAAAAGTAGGTAAAAGGTTCGCGCACCTAGCTATTTTTTTGAATTTTTATTTTTATAATAAATTGCAAAATTCCCACTCCGCATTTAAGAAAGTTAATACCCACAAAAACAAGACTTTGCGCGGTGCCACAGTCAAACACGCGCTGCGCAACACTTGTAATTTTTATCGGTTGGTTTAGTTATCCTTTGGGTTGCTGTTGTCGGTTTATCCAAGCCTTGTAAACAAAAAAACAGCTCCACTCGGATGAACGAGCAGAGCTGACAGTGTTTATGAATCAACGGGTGTAAAGTACGTCTTGGTTATTCTACGTCAATGGTTTGGCGCATGCGCACGTAGGTATAAGCTTGATCGGAACGCCCAGCGGTTTTCCAATCGTTGCCCATGAGTATTTGTAAATTGTCGTAGTTGGTTTTATTAGGACATTTCCAGCGGCGTTGCCCAACACCGTGTCCAGCACCGTCGCCTAACGTCGTGTTGGCACCTGATTCCACGGTAGTGAAGGCCACGTGGTCGACCTCTACATCTACATCCACTACAATACGTACGTGGTATGTGCTAGTGCCTTCGCGTTTGTTGTTGACCATCATATCGCCCGCACGTAGGTTGGTGGGATTATCAATATTTTTTCTGCCACGCTCGGTTTGAATACCGTAGGTATTGGTGATTTTTACATCTTCGCTGTTCTGGTTGCGTTTGTTGCGTTCCAAATCGTCTTGTAACAAGAAGTTAGCCGCTTGAATAGCCAACCCTGAACAGTCCGTAGAGATGCCGTATTTGGCCAAGAATTCATTGAGACCTTTGGAATTTTTCTGATTGCTAGGAACTAGGTTTGCTGCCAAGCACTGGTTTAAAAAGTCTTCTATTTGTACAATAGTAGCTTTTCCTACATTGCCTCCAAAACCCAAGCTGTTGGCAATGCGTCCCACTTTGGGGTTGTTGCTGCGCGCTTTTGAGGCGGCGCGTTGGCGCTTGCCCAAATTAATGTGGTAAGGAGGACGAACGACCACCCATTCGCCAGGGTTCACCTCTACGCGTACGCCCGAAAAGGCTTTGGTAAAGTCGGCCATTTGTTTTTCCAATTCCGTTTCTACGCCTCCAATAATACCATCTTCGCTGTAGCCTTCGGTAGGTTTTAGAACACCCGTTAGGTATTTGATGGTGGTGCCGTTGGGATCTACCCGCGCATCTTGACTCCCGAGCATACCCGCATAGCGGTGCTGAAATTGGCGAATGGCTTGGATGGTGCTGTCCTGCGGATCGCCATCAACGGGAATGTCATAGCCCCAATCATCGCGCAAAAGGCGCTGCACCAACGCTACATCGGCGGTTTCGTTCTGCCCCCCTTGTCCCACTGATTTTTGAAGCGTTGTATTGATGGTAATGTCGGGCAAAGATGTATCGCGGGTTAACGCTTGGCCGTCGAGTAGTAAAAACGTATTGTCGTCTGGCTCAATCAATCCTGTTGGGTTTTGCTGTTTTCGGCGCTGAAAATCTTTGATAAAACGAATCACATCGTCGTTAACCGTACCATTGACGGCCAATTCATAGCCGTTGTTGTTGAGCATGGTCTGAATTACGCGTACATCTTGGTTGTCGTTGTTGCCGCTGTCGCCTACTGATTTTTTTATACAGTGATCACTGATCGGTGTATTGTTGTCGTTGTTATCACCCGTATCGTTGTCGTTGCTGTCGCTAATGCCCGCCAATTTATTCCAAGTTTCGCTGTTTGGCTCAATCAAGCCCGAAACGGGTTTGATGTCGTTTTGGCGTTGAAAGTCCTTGATTGCTTTTTTGGTCTTCGGGCCACAATCGCCGTCTACCACTACTTCCAATAATGTCTGTACGGCTTTTACATCCGCCTCTTTGTTTTCCCCACGCATACCAACAGAGGCGCTAATACTGCTAGAGTTGCCTGTAGAATCATCGTCCCCAGCACCTGTATCTGAATGGTCGCCGCCACTGTTGTCGTTAATGCCCGCCAATTTGTTCCAAGTTTTGCTGTTTGGCTCAACCAAGCCCGAAACGGGTTTGATGTCGTTTTGGCGTTGAAAGTCCTTGATTGCTTTT
>CAYUZF010000081.1:13574-20695 GCA_964449615.1 uncultured Aureispira sp. | reverse complement strand
TCCACCGAATACGCCCATCTCGCTCTATGCTTAAAATTTGAAAGCTGTTGTTGTAGCTGTTGTTAGTTTGACCTACCAAAATATAAGAACTATCGGGCGCTATCATCATATCGTCGGATCTTAGAAAACCCTGTAAATCTACTTGGTCTTGGTATCTTCTTGTCCAAATCGTATCGCCCTCAGAAGTATATTTTATGAGTACAGCAGATGTTCTATTGCTATCAAAAGCCTCGCCCGCTACTATTAAATTACCATCCACATCTGTGTGCAAACAAGCGTGCCATTGCTCTAATCTGTGTTGTGGTGTACTGTAATATTTGTTAATTAAACTATTACCTAAGGTGTCCATCTTTATAAAATAGCTTCCAAATATACAATTGACGGTGTCTCTAGCGCCTCCTGTGATGTAATAGCAAGAATCCGTTACTTCTAAACCCGTCATAGTTGTATTGCTACAACCAAATTGTAGCCGTTTGTTGAAGGTCGTTTGGCCGTTGATTTCTATGCTTGCTGTTATTAGCAATAGTAAAATAATACACTTCATGATTTTATATTGAGAAAGGGTATCCCAAGATTGGAATACCCTTATAAATTACTAAAAAAGTTTAGTTTCTGATAATCAACTGCGCCTGCTCTACCGCCTTATCTTCTGTGTACAGCACCACAAAGTACGTTCCTGTCAGCCACCCACTAGTATTTAGCGTCAATACGCCCTGTTGCTCAGATAGCTCTAGTGCTAGTACTTGTACTCCAGCAGTAGAGGTCACTACCAAGTTTCCTTTTTCTATTCCTTCGGGCAACTGGTAGCCCACATCTGCCCACGCTGTGGTAGGGTTGGGGTAAATACTTAGATTCCCTTGCTGCACTTTTGTTACAGCTTGCTGCAAACGTTTTTCTTGTTGCTCCTGTGGTAAAGTAGGATGGTAGCGGTATGTATCGTTGTAAAAAAAATCCACAATATTCGCCGCTTTCATCGCTGCAAAACCGTGGTTGTTTTCTGCCAGTTCGTTTAGCGTAATTACTTCGTCTTTAGTCAGCGTTGCTTCTGTGCGGTTGTCTTGATAAGCCGCATGCAGTAAATTCAATAAGGTTAGATAATCTTGATGGTTGTCTAATACAACTCCTGTTAAGGTGTAAGTATTACCTATGGTAGATAAATGATTGATTGCGCTGGTGTACGCCTGACAGCCCCAATAATGCTCTACTAATTCATACGCTGCCGTCAAACCTACTTTATTGCCCATCCAGACAGCGATACTATCACAAGTATTTTGAGTCGTATCGTTTCGGTAGTAAAAAATTACTTCGTTAGCTTTGCTGGTCAGCGTTTGCCCTTTTGTGCCGATTTGTCCAGGTAAAATAGTGCTATTGGGATGGCTGCTGTATTCTTGAACAAGCTGCTGGTATTCCCCCCAAACTTGATAATAGTCGGCTTTTAGCTCTGCTAAAGTGGCGATACCACTAGCACTTCCTATAGGTTTAAATACAGTTAGATTCGTATACTCAACATCACAAAAGCCTGGTGAACCTAAATTAGTAGTTAAGTTATTGGTCACATTAATAATATCGGTAGGTACTTCAACAGTAGGAGCACTTGGAGCTATCCAGTAGTTGATATTCCCCAAAGCAGAAGCATCGTTGCTCATATGCCAATCTACTCCAAAGCTGCCATCCAATGGATGAGAAAAACTATTGTAGGCGGGTTGGTCAACCTCTCCTTGATCTTCTGCAATAGCGGCACCTGTAGGGGCTTGAAAAGCTCTGTTCACCGTTATATCCAACGCATTACCCGTCTGTCCATTACAATGGTACTGCACCCCACCTTGTGGATTACTCAAATCAAATCCACTATTCCCATGCGCCAAATTCGCCACCGACAGATTCGTAAACGTATTGTTCCGTATGCGGTTAAACCCACTCCCCAAATTATCAATCCAACAGCCCAATGATACGCGCCCACTGGGTATTCCTGTAGCTGTTTGGAAATCATTCTGCTCCGCCACAAAATCCCCTTGTCGCAATAGGCTCAAACCGTAGGTACTCTCGTTGCTGTCGTAGCCGCCCACCTCGAAGCTGTTGCGGATGATTTTTAAGCCGCCTGCTGCGCGCACCACCACCCCGCGGTTGTTGTCCACAAAATCTGTCTGGTCAATTACGTTGCTGCCGCTGGTTGGCGTGCTGCCCAAAACAATCCCCCTCGACAAGCCTTCAAAGGTATTGCGCTGAAAACTGCCTACGACGGGCAAGGACGAGAGCTGTACACTCGCCGATAAGGTAAAAATACCGTAGCTGTCCGTTTTGTCGCTGCGCTCATCGTTGAAGCGACAGCCTTTAATATGCAGCATCTCTATGTCCCAAGCCGAGAGGTGTCCTAAGAACTCTTGACGGCTGTTGTCATCTACTGTGAACGTGCAATCGTACACATAACTCAACTCTCGGAGCTGCTGAACTGGATTTTGATAGCGCATAAAACCAATGCTGCGCCAGTTGTTGCGAAACGTAGTGCCGCGCAGTTTAAGAATCGCCCCCGTGCCGCCTGTACCGTCGGGCTTGGGAAAGTTGCCCACCTGCCACGGACTCACTGCCTCTTTGGCATGTTCGATCGTGCTGTTGGTCAACTCCAATACGCCTTGATTGCTCGGTGGTAGTTGCGACAAACTGGTGTTGCCCCAAACCTCTATGCCCTGCCAAGTCTGCCCACACAAATTGGTGATCGTACTGCTGTCTACTAGGAGTAGTCCGCCAGGCTCGACCACAATTAAGCCCCCTTTGGGCATGTTCAAGGTTATGTTGTCCAGCGTAAGCGTTGCCCCTGCTTTGACACGAATGTCTCTAGACATGTTTTTATTCGTCGTCCACGTCTCGCTGCTGTCCACACTTCTAAAACTGCGCAGCGCTTGGGTTTCTTCTACTGGCAATACCGCCGCTTCCCACATCCCACGTCCAAAGGTTGCTGCCCGCAATTTGCCCATACAGTAGTTGATTTTCAACTCCGTCACCCGCACATTGGGAAACGCCTCGCCGTAACGCAGCCAATTGCCTTGCCCCTCGCGCACATAAATGCCCACATCGGTGGCGATGTACAACCGGTCGTTGGTACCGCGCTGGTAGACAATGCCATTGATGGGCATGTTTAAAGTAGCTAGGGAGCCATTGGCATCGTCCCAACTTGTCCAACTGTCGCCCGCGTCGTCCGAGTAGTAGACTTTGTACGCCGCGCCATAGCCCGATAGGCTAATCCAGACCCGCTTGCCATTTAACGGATCGACTGCAATGCCCGTAATGGGATTGGGATCGCCCACGTGGCTGGCTACATTGGGATCAAAGGGAAGGCCAGCGGTTTTAACGACAAAACAGGTATCGCAGCCCATCGCATCCGCATCGTTGACGTAAAAGTCGCAACGGCGACCTCGACGCGTATCTCCCAACGTCACCAAATAGGTATAGTTCGTGCTGTCGTCTTCGGAGAACGCTATCTCCAAAATGCGGCGATCCCAACGGCTACTTCGGTGTTTTTTTAGGTCGGACTTCAAAGGCATTGCATGATTGATGTAGTTATTTGGCGGAACGAGGCGGCAGAGCGTATCTCTTCGCCAACGCTCAAATGTAATAGTCCCAAACGATAGAGGTTGATACGTAAAGTTGGGAAGTGCTTGTACGACTACCCCCCCGCGTTCAATACAACTGTATCCGTCTGGATTTTGAGAAAAGTTTGACAACGTAAGCGATGCGGTATCGCTGTAGAAAGACTTTCCCTCCAGTACCACTTCCTCTGTAGCATAATTGTACGAATTATCGGGATAGTACACTTCATAATCCCTGCGGTACAATTCCGAAAACCCTACATAGGGTTGTTCATTCTTGGGGTGGTTGACTACAGGAAAGGTATTGCCTATAAGAGCCGATCCCCCATAGGTGCCTGAATCTAAAGGAATTACTGTATTGATGGTTATTTCTGGTAAATACATCTCTGTAAGATCAATTAATAAATTACCATGAGTGCGGTATAAACCATCGTAATAGTTGTATTTTGTATAAGCCGTTCCTGTATGGTCGTCCAACGCAACACCGTAACCATCTGATCTACGATTACTAGCGATCCAAGTACTAGCGTGGTCGATGGTGTGAAAAATTCCGTTGTCTTGCAAAGCTAGTACTAATAAACTATCATCGCCTTCCCAATCATCAAACGACCAAATAGTAGCTACGCCTAATCCATAGTAGCGCCGTTCTTTTGCATCGGTATAGGTGTTTAATACCTCTACCCCGCCGTGGTTGCCAATAAATAACAACGTATCGGAATGGGGAGCGTATTCTAAAGCGTGTAAATCGTCATGGAACATCGTAGTATCTACCATTTGTAACCCTGTGCCCGAAGGATGGGGTTCATAGCCCGCCATCTTGATCGCGCCAATATGGACAATACTGTCTCTAAAAGGCGATACCGAAATAGCCGCCCATTCCGCCCTAGTCGTCTGGTAAGCCTGAAATAACGTCCATGCCGTTCCATCGTAACAGTATACACCACTGCTCACCCCATCATAGGCAATTACATAAGCATAAATTTTATTTGGACTCGCCAGAGTTGTAGTTATATTAATACGTCGTATTGCCGTGTTAACGGTAGCCGCAATATTCATCGAAGCCCAAGTAACCCCACCGTCTGTGGATCGGTATACTTCTCTACCACTAGCGTAGACCGTGTTTGGATTAGTGGGATGAAACTCCAGCCCTCGCCACTCTGTATCTAAAAAATAGCCTCCAGAGGGATCGGGCGGCCCGACCAAAACTTGCGTCCAAGTAGTCCCTCTATCCGTTGTTCTAAACACGCCCAAGCTAGTTGCCAGAAAGAGTATATTGTCGTTGGTAGGATGAACGAGTATATTACGCATGGTTCCGCCCGCTTCAAAAACCTCCAACAAATTTTTGCGCGTTGATCCATCTATCAAAGTAATACTGCTCGCTCCTAGGCCATTCATAGATTGCCAACCACCCGCCTGGTTGTTGTGAAAATAAACGCCCTGCGTATGCAGCAAACTAATATCGTTGAGGCCACCTCTCAAAGGCTCGTAGTGCATGTTTAGCCCATAATCAGAATACCCATAATCGCCGTTGCCCGTACAGACCGCAACATAGTTGTTGGATACGGCGATACCACTTACAGACGTAATACCCAACCCTCGATCCGTGTGGTAGTTGTACCACTGGTTGCCGCCATCATCCGAGCGGTACAAGCCGCCGTAATGCGACCCCGCGTAGACGGTCTGGTTGGTGCTTCCATCGTATTGCGGATGAAAAGCAATGCGGTGAATCTGTCCCATACCTCGGTGCATGGCTCGAACTGGCGTAGTCAGCGGCCCCAGTTCCCGCCACGGAATATTGGGGGCATAACTCGCGGGCAAGGGCGTTCCTGTAGCGCTGGCCGTACCGCCTATGTTTTTGTATTGGCTGGTGTAGGTGGTCAAGGCTTGAGTGGCGCGGCTCATGCGTCCGTCGGGCGCTAGGCGTGGCCCCCAAGTCATGCGGTCGCGCCGCACACGGTTGTACAAACCACCCTCGGTACCATCGTCTTGGTAGTAGTAATAAAAAGAATCTAAAAAGGTATAAAAAGAAGAATCGGGGTGCAGCTGAAATTGTGCACTGCTGTTGGGCGCCAACACTAGGCTAAAAAAGAGACACAGCAGTCCCTGTAGTAATTTAGACATAAATTACAAGTTTAATTAAGTGAAAAAAATAGTGTAGTGTTCACCTAACGACTTGTGTGGGGCAAGCAGCAATCGGGGAACTACCGTAGAGTTGTTGTTGAATCAAGAAAAGACAGCTTTAGACGCCTGCTTCCCTTCGGTTGCTCTGTGGTTGGTTCGTTTGAGTGCTACTAATATAAAAAATGCCTTCTACAATAGCAAATTATACATCTTGCTTTATTAATTTTTTATAAAATAAGATCATGTTATCACAATAATCCTTGCTACAATTAATAAAAACAAATGTTCTTAAGGCAACAGAATCATTTTTTGCCGTGCTTGTTTACCTGCTTTTCTCTCTAAAACGAGCGTATAACTACCTGCTGGTAATTGCCCTTTTTCCAAACCTATACTGCCCGATTTATTGTGGATGGCTTTTGACCAAACAACTTGCCCCAAGGCATTGTACAAGACAAACCGAGCAGCAGCCACTTCTTGAAAATCGTATTCTATAGTCGCCTGTTGGCTAATTGGATTGGGGTAACAACGCCATTTATTGGAGCGTTTCAACGGGTGGGTAGCAATATCGTATTGGCAAGCTGTACTGTCTACCAACGTAGCAAAAGAATTGTAATTGAGAGCGGTAGAATCGGTACAGCCTTGCACCAAACAGCTTTTTAGCAATTGCTCTACATCTAGTTTCCCATAGCCCCAATGTACATTTGGCCAAATAGCTTCTTGGCTCCAGACGCTGCTGTCTATGCGCGAATGCTGGTGCAAAGCATTAAGCACTTGCTGGCTGCTGGCTTGAGGCTGGCATTCTAAATACAAAGCGACGGCTCCCGCCACCATGGGCGCAGCCATAGAAGTACCTCTATTGAGCCAATGCCAACCATCTTCGTCTAAGCGATTGCTAAACGGCAAAGCGCGCTGGCTGTTCAAAGTCGCTAGACTGGCTGCCGACATTACTTGTCCTCCAGGGGCAGTGACATCTGGTTTTTGTAGGCCTGTGCGAGTGGGCCCCAAGCTAGAAAATTGGGAAATCTGCCCCACGGGATAGCCCACCGTGCCAACATCAACAGTATCTTGAGTATAATTCACTATAAATTGGCGATTCTGATACGACGCGACCACTACTACAGGCGCAGCACAAGTCCAAAAACCAACAATTGTTTGCCGATTGTCCAATGGAGGGCTATATGGCGTATTCTTAGCAATCATATTAGAAGAGAAGGTATGTTCTTCATCGCTCCAAATATCATAGTTGCCTGTTCCGCTACAGCGCAACTGCCAATGCCCTAGATCCGTTGCTGAAGCAATTTCTACCGTAGTGGCGTAAGCTGATTCGTATTGATCAACGTAAATATCCAGCGTTACAGCGCGGCCCTGCGCATCGGCAAACAACACTTCTGAGTGCTGTGCGATACTTCCGTTAAA
>CAYUZF010000081.1:0-13564 GCA_964449615.1 uncultured Aureispira sp. | reverse complement strand
GTTCTACTTGGAAAGTTTGTGTTTGTGCCAAGCGTTGCCCCGTTTGCGGATGCACCAATTCTAATACAAATTCTATCCCTCGCCATGCCGCTGTATCCGCATAACAAGTAAAATGCGTTTTGCGCAAGGCCGAGTGGTAAGCAAAAGTCGTCACTGCGGTATCGTTCTGCAAGTCTACCCCCAAATGAAAGGCGCTCTGCCTAGCGTTGCCGCCTGCCTGTACCAAAATTTGTCCAGGGCGTGCCTCCAACAATTCAGCCACCAACTGGGCATACAAGTCCAAACCATCGTGTCCACTTGCATAACTACCTACGCTAGAATTGATGACGCAAGGTTTTCCCAATTCCTGCGCTTTTTCCAGTAAATAATGCACTGCATCCACAAACCCCGATAGAAAATAAGCTTGTTCATGGATCGCCACTACTGCCAAATCTGCTTCAGGCGCCATGCCCCGATACTTCCCCGTAGCCCGAGCATTGCCCGCCGCTGTTCCCATCACATGCGACCCGTGGTCGCGCACCGTATGGGTGCATTGATACGCATCTATATCCGCTTTTTTCCACACCGCCCCGTAACTATAATACGATTGAAAATAACGCGTATCCGTCGAATTTTGATCCCACAAACCCAAAATACGCGTGCTGCTGTCTGCCATCCAAAAATCAGGGTGCCGCCATTCAAAACCATCGTCAATCACACCCAGCAAGACCTCTTGACCGCGAAAAGGATGCACAAACGGCTCCGCTCCTTCAAAAGCGGCTTGCACACGGTTGTGTTGCAACATCAAACTGTCTTCTACGTGCTCCAACAACTGTGCTTTGGCACGGCGAAATTCTAGGCGCGTCACACTTGGGTGTTCCAACAGGCGCGTTATACTGCTCAACGGCAAGCGGGTCGAAGCAACAGTTTGAGCGCCATAGAGATAAATTCCCCCTTCTTGTTCCACCATTTTGGCAATTTGTTTCAAATTGCCCTTGATTAGAACAGGCAAATGGACGTGCGCTTGCTGAGTGCGGGGAGTTTCCTTCAATAATCGGTACAAATCTGTGTTGAGTTTGGAAGTCTTTTGAGCCTGTGCCGTTGTGGTGCACAACAACAAAAGCCCCAACGGCCAATTCAAGCCAAGCAAACGACAACAAAAGATGTAGAAGGTGGACATTTATATAGAACGGTTTTAGATAATGGCCTCTCCTTACAATTAACAAGGTGGTTTAACCATTTTTTTATAACTTTTGGCTTACTTTAGCTGCTTGAATGAAGAACGCTGCTGGTAGTCGTTTGAACTGTTGTAATAATATCCTATTCAACAACCACAACCGCACTGTTTTGCTTCGTTTCTAGCACTTCTGTTTCACTAAAAATACAACATTTCATTTAAATAAACTAGAATATGCAACAAGCTATATTTGCACTGGTCGCTTTTCTTACTTTTGGTTTTGCGTTTCGCCGCTACCGCTCCATTTATCAAGCGATTATGTTGGGAGAAAAAGATCCCATGCTCGAAGAGAACGACAACAAAGCTGCACGCATTAAAAATACGTTATTGATTGCTTTTGGACAGAAAAAAATGTTCAAACGTCCTTTGTCGGCTGTGTTGCACTTGTTCATTTACGTTGCTTTTTTGTTTACTCAAATCGAGTTGATCGAAATTTTCATCGACGGTTTAACGGGGTCCCACCGCTTTTTTAGAGTGGCGCTAGGGCCAGTTTATGTGGCGTTGATTAGCTTTATCGAGATTTTATCGCTTGGGGCGTTGATTGCAACGTTTGTGTTCTTGGCGCGGCGCAATCTGCTCAAAATTCCGCGTTTTGTAAAGCCCGAACTACAGGGCTGGCCAAAGTTGGATGCCAATTTAATTTTGTACGCGGAGATTGTGTTGGTGGTTTGTATTTTTATTATGAATAGTGCAGACATGGCCGCGCATCCAGAATGGGATGATTTTCTAATCAGTAGTTACTTGGCTCCGTTGTGGGGGGATAGCATTTCTCAGGAGACTTTGCACGTGATGGAACGCGTCGGTTGGTGGGGACACATCTTGGTAGTCTTTGCCTTTTTGAACTACTTGCCTTTTTCTAAGCACTTGCATATTATTTTGGCCTTTCCGAATACCTATTATGCCCGCTTGCAACCCAAAGGCGAAATGAAAAACATGCCTGAAATTCAGGAAGAAGTAGCTTCTATGTTCGATCCTGATGCTGCTTTTGAAGAGCCAGACCCCAACGCCCCCATGCCCAAATTTGGCGCTTCGGACGTGTTTGATTTGCCCTGGACGAATATTTTGGGCGCTTATGCGTGTACCGAATGTGGCCGCTGTACGGCTATGTGTCCCGCCAATATCACGGGTAAAAAACTATCGCCTAGAAAAATTATGATGGATGTGCGCGACCGTGCGGAGGAAATCATAGGCAACATCAACGACAACAATACCGAACTCATCGCGGATGAATTTAAGGAAGAAACGAGCAAATTAACGCCCGAGAATTACAACGATGGCAAAAACTTATTTGATCGAATTAGTACCGAGGAGTTGCGCGCTTGCACTACTTGTAACGCTTGTGTAGAGGCTTGTCCGATTATGATTAATCCGTTGGATATTATTTTGGAATTGCGCCGCCATCAGATTCTCGAATTGTCAGATTCGCCCGAAGAGTGGAACAATATGTTTAATACCATTGAGAATAACGGCGCTCCGTGGGCTTTCTCGCCCGATGACCGCGACAAATGGATTGAAGACGCCAACGCATAAGAATAGAAAAATAGGGAACAATTGCAATTGTTCCCTATTTTTATCCCGCCTGTTGCAGAAGAATATAATCTGCCCTTGTTTAATTCAAAAAAAATACCTACTTTTAATGGTCAAAATAGTACATAACCTGTTCCATCTATCATCGACCGCTAATTATGACTTTACAAGAATACAAAGACGTCGTTCAATTGAATAAACTGGCCAAAGATTGGTTAGAACGTTACGACAAAAACGAATTGGATGCCCACGCCCCACAACTCAAGCGCCAGCTGAAGGAAATGAAAATCCTTGTTGCCAAAACAGAAAGCTTAATGGAGCGCCAGGGAGGCGAGGCTTCTGGTGACGAAAATGAGCAATTTGCTGAAATTGAAAAATTGGCCAAAGAGTCTCCTTCCTTCGCTCCATGCTTTGGCCCCGTTCAGGCAGAGCAAGCATCCAAAGTAGGCAAAGAAACAACCGTCTTGGCACTTAAACTCAAAAAATTAACTACCAACTGGTTTGGCCAATTTTCTGACAGCAGCACCAACGAGCGCGGCAAAGAATTGGTAGCCGCCATACACGAGCGCGCCAAAGAACTCCTCGCCGCCCCCAAAACCTCCGATGGCGATGCCATTACCCTGCTTTTGTACGGCTCCAAAAGTAAACGCTGCCGCAAAATGAAGCGCAATCTAGAATTTGTAGCCGATGAATACGATGGCTTGATTAACATGGAGCAGCAGGAAGTTAACGACGATGAACAGGCCATGCACCAACTTGGCTTGGAAAATTTGCCTACGCTCATTTTCAAACGCGGCGACAAAAAAATCGCTACCCACGAAGGGTTGATCAGTATTTCTGCTTTAGAAAGCAAAGTGAATACCTTATTAGAAGGCGCCAACTTTTCGGACAGCAGCAGCGTCAAATCCATCAAGGATATGAAGTCCGTCAACCAAAAGGAACTCTATGGCATTAGCGAATATTTGTTGTTCTATTTTACCGCCTCTTGGTGTGGTACCTGCAAAAAAACAACGCCCGTTGTAGAGCAATACGCCCGCGACTACAGCAAAGTAAAATACGAAAGCATACAGGTAGACGGCAGCCACAAACTGCACAAAAGTTTCGGCGTTACGGAAGTTCCCGCCCTAGTTTTTGTACACGATGGAAAGGTGATTGGCAAACATACGGGCTACATCAATCCCTCTACTATGAAACAACTATTGGAGAAATTTGCCGTTGCCAACAAACGCAAAATCGGTACCACCCATTCGGGCGAAGCCTCTGTCATCGAACAGGAAGAAATTGACCCAACACAACGCAAAGTGAAAGACAAACACGTGTCTTAGGACATCCAACAATTGGTAACAATAACATTGGAAAAACAGGGCGCATAGCGTTCTGTTTTTTTGTTGTTCATAAATTTGTTTGTTATATGTTAGTTTCCGTCTATAAATTTCACCATCGCCGTTGCTATCTGGTCTGTGAATTCATCTATTTCCTGTTCATTTAGAATATAGTTATAATGATGCTGTAGATCCTTTTCTCTACTTAACTTTTTCTTTGATTCCTTTTTATTGATGCAATACCTAATGTGATAATACAACGCTGCAAATTCTACTTCTAGGAATAAATATGTAATTTTATTAACCTCCTTAGGCATAAGAATGCTAGTGCTAACAAATTTTAATTTAATACGAAAAGGCATCCTTATAATGAGATCAACATTAGCATAGAGAGAAAGAATAAGTTCTTTTAAATCATCGGAGCCATCTAAGTCTTGGTTAAGCTTCGATAAAAGAGGTTTGTAAAAACGACGATTCATATCCAATACCTCTACCTCCCACATGACTTCATCGTAGATTTGTAAAAACGCCCGCATTTTCTCTACTAAGCTATCTATCATAGGCAATAGCAGCTTTTGGTTTATTTCTAGCTGCCGCTCTACAGTCCAAATTTTGTCTTCATTAGCTCTTGAGTTGTCCTTTAGCTTTCGCTCTAGTACACCAATTCCCTTCATCCAATCCTTCTGCTCCTCCACCGCTTTGCCCCGCGCGCCATCAATGGCCAACTGCATGGACTTCTTCAAATTGGTTCCAATATAAGCCGCTAAAGGGCTGATGTCTTCAAACGTACTGCTGTTCAAAGCTAAGTAATAAGCTTGTCGCTGTTCCAAATAAACGATAGCGGGCATATATCCTTGCTGCATCAAAATCAAGTTCATTAAAATACGTGCCATGCGCCCGTTGCCATCGCCAAAAGGGTGGATGTCGATGAAGCGCTTGTGAAAACCGCAGGCAATCAACAGCGGATGCAACTGGTATTTCTTCTTGGTATGGCGGTTGAGGCTATTTTGATCGAGGTGGTTGTTGGTCCAATTAATCAGTTCATTGATAGCAGCAGGCACGACCTCTGGGGGTAAAAACTCTAATTTTTCTCCTGTCGGTGTAAGCAAATAGTTCGGTTCCTGCTTCCAATGACCAGGGTTTATTTCTACATTTTTTTCTTTGCTACCCTCGTAATCGGGAGCTAGAATTAAAGCGTGGAATTCTTTTAATAAGGATTCGCTTAGGCGCAAATCTTGGTGAATAATTTCCTCCATTTTTTTCAAAACTTTGGCATGCCCTTCCATTTCTTTGTGGTCGTTCAGCGGTTTGCCTTTTGCCGTAAGGCCATAATACAAAAGCTGCTTTGTTTCGGATAGCGTCAGCGTGTTGCCTTCGATGCTGTTCGAATGATAATTCCAATCCAGCTGCAACTTTTGCATAATTTTACGATAGCGGTCAGGAGCAATTGGACGGTGGCTGTCCAAAGTCGCTTTGAGCTGGTCGAGTTCTTTTATCAATGTTGAAATAGTCATCTTCTTAAATAGTAGCCAAACAATAACACGAACAACAGCACAACACCTCCACAACAGGAAAGATAGCAAATTCTAAGCATAGCTTAACCAGAATTTAATAAATGCCCGAGTTTTAGTAGCTTTGGTGGTTTCATTTCATCTCTTACGCTATCAACAATGAATTGCTCTGCTTTTTTGATTGTATTCCTATTTGCCTCGCCCCTTTTCGCTCAACTCAACCACTATTCGGGCAACCGCGCCCTCCACAACAACACCACAGGGGTACAAAACACCGCCGTGGGCAACGATGTGTTGCGCAGCAACAACACAGGCAGTTACAACACAGCTTCTGGGGCGGGTGCCTTGTACTACAACCGTTCGGGCAAAAGCAATACCGCGCTGGGTTACCAGTCCTTGTACCGCAACAGCTCGGGCGCAGAAAACGTTGCAATAGGTGCCAACGTGCTGAATTCCAACAGCACAGGAAACTACAACACAGGCATAGGCAATTATGCGTTGGGGTTCAATACCAGCGGTAAAAACAATACCGCAGCGGGTTACCATGCTTTAATGAGCAATGTAGGGGCTTCGGCCAATACTGCATTTGGTGCCTTCGCTTTGCAGAGCAATACCAAAGGAGAAAACAACGTCGCGTTGGGCTATTATGCCCTGTACGACAACACCGTAGGCATCTGCAATGTGTCTTTGGGTACCAATGCGCTGGGCAACAACCTGTCGGGCAGCTACAATGTATCGGCAGGACACCAATCAATGATGAAAAACAAGTCAGGCAACTACAATCTTGCTCTAGGAACGAAAGCTTTACACACCAACCACAACGGCTCGCGCAACGTTGCGCTGGGTTACTTATTAGAAAACAGCGCTGTGGGCAACAAAAGCTTATATGCCAACAGTTCAGGCGATTACAACGTCGCTGTGGGTGGTTCTAGCTTACGCGAAAATAAAACAGGCAACGAAAACGTCGCACTTGGGTACCAAAGTATGGAGCAAAATACAGCAGGAAGCAAGAACACCGCCATCGGCTACCGCGCCTACGCCATGGGCTTTGCTTACGGAAACGCTACAGCTATTGGAGCCAATTCGCAAGTGACAGCCAGCAACCAAATGCGCTTCGGCGATGAGTTGGTAACCAGTATTGGAGGCAAGGTTTCTTGGTCCAAAATCTCGGACGAGCGTTTTAAGGTAGCGGTGCGCCGCGATGTGCCTGGCTTGTCTTTTATCAACCGCTTGGAGCCTGTTACCTATTTACTGGACAACCAAAAATTGCGGACGTTTCAGGGGCGGGCTTTGTCGAAAGACGAAACGCTTTACACCCGCGAAACAGGTTTTTTGGCGCAACAAGTAGAGGCTGCCGCGCAGGCCGCTGGGTTTGATTTCAGTGGTGTGGATCGCCCTGCTTCGGACCAAGACCACTATGCGTTGCGCTACGCTGATTTCACCGTGCCGTTGGTACAAGCCGTACAGGAGTTGTCTGCAGAAAACGAGGCATTAAAAGCCAAAATACAAGAATTGGAAGCTGAAAAAGAACGCTTATTAGCCTTAGAAAAAGAAGTTGCCGCCATCAAAGCAATGCTGGGAACCCAAGCAAAGGCCAATGAGGAGGAGTAAAATGAGGAAATTACCTGTGGTAATTAAAAATTATCGCGCTCTAAAAAAATGGTATCCTTATCTTTAGCGGAAGCGACAAAACCAATGTAGCCTAGCTTATAAAAATCCAACATGTGATTCTTACAATAAGCATGTGCGGCAGTGTACTGTCCTTGTTGGTCGGTAGTGGTGTATTGTTGTAAGGTATCGCCGTGTATACTCGACAGGTATATTTGAACCATTACCCCTGCTACGGGTTGCTTGGTCTGGGCATCTAAAACCACGCCTTGTACCTCTGTTTGGCAACTGCAACTCCACTGGCAGGTGCTTGTTATAAACAACAGCAATAGTAGTATTCTTGTCATAAAGTTCATTTTTACAAGGTATTGGATTGAAATTTCTGACCAACTTTTGGATGCTTAGGACAATTAAAGTCGAAGGCACACACTAAAATAGGCATAATTCTAGTTCTAGTAATAGACATTATAAAAAGAAGACCTTCCCAACGATGATGACAACACAAAATATGATGCAGTACAGTTTAGTAATGTTGGCGCTCTTACTTGGAAGTCTGCCTACTCGGGCGACCCACGACGTAGACAGCACGGCCTGGAGTGCCAGTGCCACTCAAATGACCGCCTTGATGCACACAGTGCGCACCAACCAAAGTTTGGAAGCGCGGCAAATAGCCTCCAAAGATTTAGAGGTGCTTTTGCAGCAAACGTTAGAAGCGAAAGGTTCTTACGATTATAGTTTTGCAGATTTGCAGGGCGTTTCGATTTTGCAACCAGAGGACAAAGCCTTCAGAATTTTTACTTGGCAGTTGTATGTAGATAAAGAAAATTACAAATACCAAGGGTTTATTCAAACGAAAGAAGGCAACGTTTTTCCCTTGACAGATGGTTCGGACGAAATGCGGACGGTAGAGTTTATGACCTTGCGCCACACGGATTGGTACGGCGCGCTGTACTACAACCTCAAAGCGTTCAAGCACGAAGGCAAAGACGCTTACGTTTTATTTGGGTACGATGCGTACAGTTTTTACAACCGCCGCAAGGTCTTGGACGTGTTGTATTTTGATGGCAATGGCAAACCGCGTTTTGGCAAAAGTGTGTTGCAGATGAAGGATGGCCGCGGGCAAATTCGCAAAGTCAAACGCTTTGTCATGGAATACGCCTCTAGTGTCAACGTGACGCTCAATTATTCGGACGAACAGGAAATGATTTTGTACGATCATCTAATCTATGGCTCGCCCATTCCTGGAGGCGGCCCTTCTAGTGTACCCGACGGCAGTTATTGCGGCCTTAAACTAGAGCGTTCGGGTCTGTGGACGTTTGTTGATAAAGTACACAAAGATGATCCTAAGAATGTATTGGTCAATGCAACCAGCTACGAAGATGCCATGCGCGACGGCCACGCTCAAAAGAAAAGCAAGAAAGAGCAAAAAGACATTTTTGGCCGCAAACGCTAGGCTGTTTCAATCAACCGTTTTTGTAATTTAGAAATACGAACAGAGGTAACTTTGTTCGTATTTTTTGTATTTTTGGGGCTTGTTTGAACAATCCTTTCACTCTTTAGTCTTGTTTTATGTACACCTTGTGGTTGATGCCCGACGCGGAGGCTTATAACAAATTGAGTCAACTAATTGTAGACTTGAGTAGCTCGCACGATACGCCTAGTTTTGAGCCGCATGTAACCCTATTGAGTGGCATTGTAGACCCATTGGATGTGGCTCTGGACAAAACCGAAGAGTTGGCCAATAGTTTGCTGCCCATCTCGGCAGCACTCACCCGCATTGAGTTTCTGGAACGCTATTACCGTTGTTTGTTTTTTAGAACCAATGAGAGCGAAGATATTTTGGAAGCGCGCCATTTGGCCGAAGCCATTTTTGAGCACACGCGGGTAGATCCCTTTATTCCCCACGTGAGTTTTTTGTACGGTTCGCTGCCTGTATTCGAGAAACAGGCAATTATTGATCGCTTGGGTGATGCCTTTTTTATGAATTTTCGCTTGCCGCGCTTGCGCTTGGTAGAAACACAGCGGCAGCCAGAGCAATGGCAGTTGTTAGCCGAGTTTGATTTGAATTGATAAAACGATGCGTTTCGACTACGCTCAACGCACCGCTTTTCGATTGTATGTACTCAACGCACTGCCTTATATTTTATCCCTTAGAGCCGTTGAGGTTCTCTTGTTCTTTCTTTTGTAATTCTGCTTCTACGGCATCTTTTACCGCAGGGTCTTCCTCACTGCCCAATTCCCTTTCTAAGATTTCTTTAAGTTGGTTAGGATCAATGCGTTTGAGTAGAATCTTCTTGTCTTTATCCAATAAAATTAAATAAGGGTTGGCTTTTAAATCGTAGGTCTTTTTGGCAACAGCCAATGGATAAGGCTCTTCGGTGGTATTGATAAAATCCATCTGTTTCTCCTCTATTTTCTTCTTGCACTGGTCTATTTCTTTCCAGCTCTTGCTACACACCCCAAATATTTCTAAGCCTTTGTCCTTAAATTCCTCATAGACAGGTACTAACTTCGCGCTGGTTTTGCTACAATTGCCACAAGTAGGATCCCAAAAGTACAACACCGTGTACTCCGCCTTCACATCGTACAAACTAATGGGCGTTCCATCCATCTTTTTGAGGCGGATATTGGGGGCATACAAGCCGCACTGCAACGGTTTGAGCGACCGCACATTCTCACAAATCTTCTCCAACTGCACCGAATCCACCCAATCGGCTTCCCCACTACAATAGTATTTTTCACCAATGTACACGTAAACCGCATCCATACAGATAATTTTACTCTTGGCATACTCATTTAAGTAATTGCCCGCCATATATCGAAATAAATCTCGGTTGCCACTGGCCTTAAACCGATCCAACATGTAGCCAATCGCTGCCGCAATAGAATCGGGCGAACGTACTGTCAGGCGATCTACCCAAAACGCCATTTTGCTTTCTAAAACAGGCGTGCGAATCAAGCGCTCGTCCGACCAATCAAAATTATCCCAGTAATGGTTTTTAATGTAGTAAAAAGCATCTTCGCGACTCATTCCTTCAGGCGCTTCGGGACGTATGGACGCTCCAATCATGTTGCCAATCAATGTATTGGGGTACTTTTTGTACAAAGCTTCTTGCTGGGCGCGGCGCGTTTTACTAAGCTGCAGGCCTTCTTTTTGCAACGCTTTTTTCTCCTCTTCGCTGGCCTTAGCCAATTTTTGTTGCAGCGCTCTAGCCTCTTTGTCCTGCGCCATACCTTCCAGGATGTACTCTAAAAAAATCAAATTTTCAGAAGAGCCTTTTACCTTTAGGTTTTTGTATAAATTGCGCGTTTCATCAAATTTGGTGTGCAAAACCAACTTCTTTTGCGCTTCTTCGTCGGGCACTAGAAAATCAAAATAAGCGCCTGTTCCCTGCAAAAACACAAAATATAAGCCTCCAGGCAGCGGCTCCTCCCCTTCAAATACCCAATCGCCCTTGCTCGTTCGCGCTGTCAACGTATCTTTCACCAACAACTGCTCCCCTCGGTGGTACCCCAAGATTAACGTATCGTTGTCAAAATCATCAATTTTCACCCGAATGTTGTAGCCCGTAGTGGCTTGTGCCAGCGCCGTTTGACTAAATGCGGCGAGCATTAAAAAAGCCAAAAGGCTCTGTAGTACTGTTTTCATTATGTTGTTTTATTTTACTGTTCAAATCGCAATTCCCAAGCTAAAAATACTAGTTTATAACTAAAAACCTAGTTAAAGAAATGTTATTCTCTTTGCTGTTGCTCGGTGCCTGCGTCTACAACGTCAATTTTCGGCGCTATTTGAACAAATAGTAGTTATTTTTCGGGCGGTGTAGGAGCGTCCAATTCCCGCGCTAAAATGTCTTTTAGCTGGTTGGGATCTAGGCGTTTCCAAAGAATTTTTTTGTCTTTGTCGAGCAGCATCAGATAAGGATTTACCTTAATGTCGTATTGTTTTTTCACCACAGCTAAGGGGTAAGCATCGTCGGAAGTGTTGATAAAGTCCATTTTCTTATCTTCTACCTTTTTCTTACACTTATCCAACTCCTTCCAAGTCTTGCTGCAAATGCCAAAGATTTCAAAACCTTTGTCCTTGTATTCGTTGTACACAGGAACGAGTTTGTCCGAAGTTTTGCTGCAATTGCCACAATCAGGATCCCAGAAATAAAGCGCGGTATATTCAGCTTTCACATCGTATAAATTAACAGGCGTGCCGTCCATTTTTTTGAGGCGAATATTGGGCGCGTACAAGCCACATTGCAGCGGTTTGAGCGCACGCACATTTTCGCAAATCTTCACCAATTGCGCCGAGTCTACCCAACTAGCATCGCCACTGCAATAGTATTTTTCTCCGATAAATACATACACCGCATCCATACAAATCACCTTCGTTTTGGCGTATTTATTGAGCAATTCTGCGGCGCCGTAGCGAAACATTTTTTCGTTGCCGCCTTTTTTCAAATTTTCCAACACGTAATCCACGGCCACAATCATCGAATCGGGCGATTTGACCGTCAAATTCTCCGTCCAGTTTTCTAATTTGCTTTTGAAGGCATTAGTGCGAATAAGACGCTCGTCTGCCCAGTCAAAATTGTCCCAAAATCGAGCGCGGTAGTAATAAAAACCCTGCTCACGGCTTAGGCCTTCGGGAACTTTGGGCGGCATAGCAGCCATAATTAAGTTGGCCGTCAAAGACTTGGGATGGTCTTTGGCCAATTGCACTTGATAATCGCGTACCTTTTGCTCAATCGCTTGGCGTTTTTGCTGCAATGTTTTCTTTTTCGCTTCGTCTTTCTCCGCTTCAAACTGCTTGGCCAATTCGCCATCTTCGCTGCGGCGTTCGTTTAAGAACCTCAGATAGCTAAAGAACAAATCATTTGGAGGTGAATTCTTAACTTTTAAATTGCTGTTCAAGTCCTTGCCTTCTAGTTTTGTAGTAAAGGCCATGTCTTTCTGGTCTTGCTCGCTGGCCACCAAAAAATCGAAATAGGTATTGCTTGGCTTGACCAACACTAAATACATCCCTCCGTCCAACGGTTCATCGCCCGAAAATTCAAATTCTCCGTTGGCATTGCGTTTGGTTAGAGTGTCTTTAACATAAATTTGTGTTCCCATGTGGTAACCCAAAATACAGGTATCGTTGTCGTAATTGTCAATTTTCACCCGAATGTTGTAGCCGTCTTTTTGCGCTATCAAAGGCAGACCAAGCAGCAAAGCCGCCATCCATACTACTAGGGTAGTCATTTGTTGTTTCATATACTGCACTGATTTATTAGATTGGTTTATCTTTCTGTATAATGGTCGTTTATTATAAAAAGTAACTTATTTGGATTGCTCTAAGTCGTTTCCAAACTCTGCGGAGGTAGTTGGAGGCAACTCCGAACGTTTTTTTCGAGCTTCAATGTCCTGCATTCGCTTTATTTCCAAGTTGTTGAAGCGAGCCACCAAGTAGATTTTACCCGATTGCACATTCAACAAAAACCGTTTGAGGGCGCGCACTTCTCGATCCAGCTGCAAATCTTGGGTAGCATCGTCCAGATTAAAATGCTGCAAAATATAACTTGCTGTACTTCTATTAAGCGTCATATAACTGTAAGGAATAAACGTCGTCGTATCCAATAACTCCTGTGGCGCTTCCAAATAGTCGCGGATGGCCTCCCCTTCTTGCTCCGCTAGTTGATTAAACACCGCAAAAGGCCGATAGAAATTAGAATTGCTAAATAATAAATAGCCTTCTTCGCTGTTTTCTTGCCGCACCCGTTGTACCAACCCCTGCGAAAAATAACGCTCTTGCGACATAAACCAGTACGCTTGATAAAAAGGCTCGGTTTTAAAGGCCAAGTATTGTTCCAAAAATAAACGGTGGTCGTAATACAACGCACGGCCAATGCGCAAACGGTTTTCATAGGTTTGCAGCGCCGCCAGCGTAGCTCCTTTGGCTACGGTCGCCTGTGCATCAAAATCCGTATAATTGCCGATGTACCACAATTCAAAAGCGCGGTTGTGTTTGGCTGCTTCAAAGTTTTTGAGCTGCTGCCGCATTTCGCGAATAGCGGTATACACAGGGCGGTATTGCTCTTGCTCAATAGCGGTTTGCAGGGTCAAAAAATCTTCAAATTCCGCTTTGTTAATGGTATAAAAACAAATTTCTTTGAAGGTCTTGGGCAGTTCTGTTTTGTTTTGAGCCTGCCCACAACAAGCCAGCAGCAGCCAACAGCAACAACAATAGTATTTTATTTTGTAGGATTTCCCCATGAATTTGATTGGCTCTTTTTATAAAAATAAACTAAACAACCGCTTGACTAAACGCGTACAAACTGGGGAACTCCCCCCAAATAGTTTCCTTCACCGTTTGGTAGGCTGCTCGGTCGAGGTCGGGCTTTGTGGTAATC
>CAYUZF010000080.1:19701-21052 GCA_964449615.1 uncultured Aureispira sp. | reverse complement strand
GTGAAGGAGTTTTTCAACAACATTCCCAAAGATAGCTTGCCCTATTTCAGTTCAGAAGTAGAATTGGCAGAAGTAGTCATCAAACCCAAAATCAATGCCTTAGAAGATAGCCGAGCAAAGAAACTCGCACGTAATTTGTTGATTCAGATTGTTTCGGACAGCGTAGATTTTGAATTGTTGGCTAGAAAATATTCAGAGGATAAAGTATCGGCCGCTATGGGCGGTAATCTGGGCGTGCAGCCACGCGGTAATTTAGTGCCTGAATTTGAAGCAGCGGCCTACCAACTGAAACCCAACGAAGTGTCGGACGTCGTCAAAACAGAATACGGGTACCATATCATTCAATTGATCAACCGTTTGGGCAACACCATCAACACGCGCCACATTCTCATTCGCCCGAAAATTACCACCGAAGATAGAGAGGCAGCTTACGCCGAATTGGACAGCATTCGCAACTTAATTTTGGCAGATTCGATGAGTTTTTCTAAAGCGATTGCCTTGTTTTCGGAAGAGGATTTCAGCAAGACTAGAGCGGGCCGCATTATGAACCCCATGACGGGAGAACCTTATTTTGAGTTGGGGGATTTGGACCCGAACATCTATTTTGCCATTGATGGGTTAGAAGAAGGCGACATCACCAAAGTCGTGGAATACGAAACGCGTACAGGGGAAAAGCAGTTTAGAATTGTTAAACTCTTGCGCCGCACCGAGCCGCACCAAGCCAACTTGGAGGACGATTATTCTAAAATTCGCAATGCCGCTTTGGACTCCAAAAAAGGGTTGTTCATTATGGAATGGATCAACAGCAAAATTCCGAGCAATTACATTGAAGTAAAATTGGATAACTTGGGTGCCCAAGCGGAGGAGCTGCGCAAAAGTCCCGCCCTTCAGAAATGGATGCACGAAAACAGTGTGCGCCCTTAAGCTTATTTTAACAGGCACAAGCGTGGCTATTGAGCGAAGTTTTTCTATTTTGAAGGCGCTTTTCCAAGAAGGAAGCAGCACTAAAACCGATTCCGACTACTCGGAGTACGACAAAAAAGTAAATACCGTATGAAATTTAACACAGAAGTAGAGGCGGTAGACGCCTTAGCAGCGTCTTATGAGAAATTGCGTCAGGAGATTGCCAAAGTGATTGTAGGACAAGAGGAGGTCGTAAAATCCGTACTTATTTCTTTGTTTTGTGATGGACACAGCTTGTTGGTGGGCGTGCCTGGTTTGGCCAAAACCCTGCTGGTGAATACCATTTCTAGAGCTTTAGATTTGGATTTTAAACGCATTCAGTTTACGCCCGACTTGATGCCTTCAGACATTACAGGTTCGGAAGTGATGGACGAGAGCCGCAAGTTCA
>CAYUZF010000080.1:13342-19691 GCA_964449615.1 uncultured Aureispira sp. | reverse complement strand
ATTCTACTTGCAGATGAGATCAACCGTACACCGCCCAAAACACAGGCTGCTTTGTTGGAGGCCATGCAGGAGCGCTCGGTTACGGTGGCTGGACACCGCCACTTGTTGCCCAAGCCTTTTCTAGTATTGGCCACGCAAAACCCCATTGAGCAGGAGGGAACATATCCACTGCCTGAGGCGCAATTGGATCGTTTTATGTTTAATGTCTTTTTGGATTATCCTTCTTACGAAGAAGAAGTAAATATCGTGAAAGGCACCACGTCTATCAATAACCAAATCGTCAACGGCGTTTTGAGTGCCGAAGAGATTATTTATTTCCAACAGTTGGTACGTCAAATTCCGATTACAGACAATGTATTGGAATACGCGGTTAGCTTGGTACACAAATCACGGCCAGGCACCAACCTCGCTACGGGTTTTGTCAACAACTACGTATCGTGGGGAGCAGGCCCTAGAGCCTCGCAATCGTTGGTTTTGGCGGCCAAGTGCCACGCAGCCATCAGCGGCAAATACTCGCCCGACATCGAGGATGTACGCGCTATTGCCAAATACGTATTGCGCCACCGCGTCGTGCGCAATTACAAAGCAGAAGCCGAAGGCATTTCTATAGAGGATGTCGTCACGCAGTTGTTTTAGGAGATGAGCGCGTATCCTGTTCGTAATAAAAAGTAAGGGGCAACATTTCGACGATGTTGCCCCTTACCAATTTATGCTTAAGGTAGTAGTTACTGCTTCACAATCTTGCCGCGCTGTATTTTATTTTCTGAAAAAACACGGTACCCGTATACGCCCGCTGCCAAATGGCGAATGTCTACCGACTGATTGGCGCCTACTGTTCTTGTCAACACGATTCTACCTTGCAGATCTACCAACTGCAACTGCAAAGGCGCGGTGCTGTTGGATTCCAACTGAAAGGCATTGGCCGTAGGGTTGGGGTAGAGCTGCGCCAGGTCGTTGGTGGGTAGGTACTGGACGTTGACGGTTGGGCGGTAGAACATGGTATATTCGTAGGATTGGTCGAAATCCCAAATGTTACCTGCGGGGTTCCAAGCGTAGATGATGTCCACGGTTATATTATTATAAGAATCGTAAGAGTTGCCGTATTTGATAGAGCCTATCCATTGGTTGTTGGTTGTATTCCAACTGTAGTCGGCGTAACTCGTTTGATTACTGTTGGCATCAAAGGTATAATCTGTCTTACTGGTGTTTACCCATTGGTTGGCTGCTGCATCCCAACTAGAACTAAGTTTTTGCGTTTGGTTGTTGTTGCTGTCGTAGGTAAAATCAGATTTGTACGATAGTTCCCATTGGCTGCTGTTGGTGTCCCATGATTGACCAATAAATTGGATTTCATTCCCATTGGCATCAAAGGTATAATCTGTTTTATTATTAACAAGCCATTGATTGGTAGTAGCATTCCATCTATAAGACATTGTCTGAGTTCGGTTGTCGTTCGCGTCGTAGGTATATTCATACTTGTAACGCAACAGCCATTGGCTAATAGAAGGCTCCCAATCGTAATCGGTCTCTTGAAGCAATCGATCATTAGCGTCGAAGGTTCGATCTTCTCTCCACAGACCAACCCATTGGACTGCATTAGCATCCCAGTTAAAACGTAGCTCTTGTGTCTGGTTCCCATTGGCATCAACGCTGGAATCATATTTATTAGAGCCTTCCCAGCTATTCGTAGTAGCATTCCATGTGTAAGAGATATACTGTACATAATTGCCATTGACGTCATAGCCATAATCTATACGAGAGCTACCTACCCACTGATTGGCAGTAATATCCCAATTAGAAGTAATTCGCTGTGTTAATTTATTATTTGAATTGTAAGTGTAATTGAATTTTCTATCATTAACCCATTGATTGGTAGCAACATCCCATTTGTACTGAAGTTGTTCTTTTACAAAATCGTTGGCGTGAAACTCATTGGTAACTTTATAGCTCAATTCGCAGGAACCCACTTGGCTCGGTCGAATACAAACATAATAACTATCAATCGTTGGCTGATTGGCTTGGTACGCTTTTGCTAGAGCAGTGGGGTTTTCAGGCGTAGATAAAACAGCTCTGGGAGCAAGTGTAGTCGTTTGTGCGGTCACCTGCAATTGAAGCAGTACAGCAACTAGGAATAGAAGTTTTTTCATGATTTTTACTAGAATTTATGAATTAGATAATGTGAATTAAGGTTTTTTGCAGTTTGAAAAGGGGGCTTATAAAAAATAGGGCGTGTATGAATTACTCTTGAGCTATAGCAAACACTTTTTATTTTAAGGCTTATTATTAGGTTTAATGTCTATGCGCAAAGGTAAAAAAAATCTCAAAAAAATAATACATGCATTCAACAAAACAAAGCAAGTAAGTGCTATTATTTTATATGTAGAGCGAGGATAGATAGACGAAAGCAGTCATTTTTGTAAACAATGAGAAGAGAAATGCTGTTATAAGAGTACAAGAAAGCAACCTGAGTAGTTGTTTATCGTTTGAGATGCAGCTTTAAAGAATGTCACAGAATATACTTCTTAAAAACAAAGGACACCAACTACAAACCGATTGCTTTTCTCCATAACCAATACACTTCGAAAGAAGTTCACCAATAAAAACACTATACAATGAAAAATACATGCACACTAATAGTTGCCTTATTCCTCGGAATGAGTTACAGTAATTTATTTGCACAAGACTACGCGGTTGCAGATTTTGATTTTAATATGCGCGAAGAAACGCGCCAAATGTCCCGCACCACCGCTAATTCCTTTGTGTTGAGCTGGCCCAAAGCCGATCCCGATATGGTGGGCAAAGCTTGGAAAAAATACGCCCGTGGCTTAGATGGAAAACTAGATTATAACCGCCGCGCCAACGAATATTTTGTAGACAATGCCGAAGTAGAAGGCTTGGAAAATGCCGTAGATATCACCACTAGAACCAATAAAGTAGGCGATGGTACCGAAATGACCTTTTGGTTTAACGGTGGCGTAACGTACATCAAAGCCAATGAAAATCCAGAAGCTTTTGCCGCCGCCGAGAAGTTGATGCGCGATTTTGACTCCTTTGTATACGCAGAGATCATGCGCGACCAAATCAAAGAAGAAGAAAAAGCGTTGAAAGAGATGGAACGCGACATGCGCAAAGAAAAACGCGAGATCAAACGCGAAGAACGCGATATTAAAAAAGCAGAAAAAGACATCCAACAAGCACAGAAAGAAATTGATGAGTCTGAGCGCGCCATCGCCGACACCAAAGCTTCCATTACCGAGCAAGAACGCAAAGAACAAGAACAAAAAGAGATGATTCAGCAGATGCGCCAACGCATAAAAGCAGTTCGATAAGCCCCCGCTTATTAAACCACCAACACTAAAAGACACCAAAGTCCTATTCTAATTCATTTAGAGTAGGACTTTTTTAGTGGGCGGTTACCCTTCCAACTCAAATCCGCCTTTTTTCGTTAAAAGAATGTTTTATCAGGGACTCCCTACGGTAACTCTTGGCAGAGGCGTTATATTTGCAGTTCGTATTTACTTTAACAAATCACTTGCTTGTGCGCGTATTTTTCTCTTTTGGACGTTGGTATAAATGGTTGCTTAGTATCGGGTTGATAATCGCCATCGCAGTGGCTTGTGCTACGCCTGGTCGTCCCGAAGGAGGGCCACAAGATCGGCAAGCTCCAAAATTAGACCCCAAAAAATACTCTACGCCCAACCCCAGCACCAATTTTCGCTACAACAGAGTCATTCTAACCTTCGACGAATGGGTAAAGCTGCAAGCCGCTAGTTCCAAAGTAGTTGTTTCTCCACCTTTGCAAGAGCGTCCCACCATCAAAGTACGCAACAAATCGGTAGTAGTAGAATGGAAGGAAGCCTTAGTCGACAGCACGACCTACATCATCAATTTTGGCGATGCCATTCAAGACATCACCGAAGGCAATGCGGTGACCAACCAAAAGGTGGTCTTTTCTACAGGGCCGTACTTGGATTCGTTGTCCTGCTCAGGGCAAATCATAGACGCCGCCACGCGCCAACCTGTCAAAGAGGCTTGGGTCATGCTCTACCGCAATTTGGCTGATAGTGTGCCAAAAATAGAAAAGCCTTTTTATTTTACTCAAACCAATGGCAGCGGCAATTTTAAGCTGGATTATATTCGCAAAGGGCGTTACCAAATATTTGCGCTTGACGACAAAAACAACGATTATAAATACAACCTTCCAGGCGAATCTATTGGTTTTCTCGACAGTACCTTTGTAATCAACGACAGCATCCAGCCTTATTTGCGCTTGGTAATGTTTCAGGAGCGCCGCGAATTGGCAGTTGCCGACGCCGATTTGTTGCAATTTGGAGAAGTGCGCATCGGGTTTAACGAGGCGCTGCAATCGCCTACCCAAGTGCGCTTGCTAGACGCGCCTAGCGATTGGCGGGTATTGGTAGAACAAGGGGGCGACAGCCTGCACCTCTGGTTTGATGGTACCGTTGCCGATACGGCCAAATTGCGCTTCGTATTGAGCAACGAAGCGGAAGCGTGGCAAGACACAATAGTCTTGTCCAACAAAGACCGAGCGGAGCTGCTAGAAGACAGCAGCGCGCTGCGTTGGGTGGTGCCCAGTGATCCCAGCGCTTTAGGCCAAAGCGGAAACCGTAAGGGCAGATCAAAACAAGCTTCCAGCGACGAGTCGAGTTTGCGCCCTGTGCGCGATACCACGCCTATTGTGCAACCTCCAAAAGAGCGCTTAGAACTGCGCTTTACCGCGCCTTTGGTCGCTGTAGACAGCAGCCAAATGATCTGGGCCATAGACACCAGCGTAATGGTGCAAGAATGGCAATATACCACCACTGTAGACAGCAGTACGGGCGATACGACGGCAATAGACAGCAGCCAAGTAGCAATAGAACGGGATACTTTTTTGGCCGTTGCCCTGCCTCCTTTGAGCCGCGATAGCAGCGCCGCCAACGCTTTATTTTTGGCCATAGATTCTACGCCCAACAGGCGCTACCAACTAACCTTGCTGCCCAATGCGGTGCAGGATTTTTGGGGACGCAGCAATGGCGATACGTTGAGTCGTGTGTATGTGATTGATGAATTGGAAAATTACGGTACCATCACCACTATTATCACCGCCTTAGACTCCAGCAAAAACTATATTGTAGAACTGCTCAACGATCAAAGTCAGGTCGTAAGCCGTCGCTCGGTGCAGGATTCCTCTACCATTACGCTGGTCGATTACTATCTGCCAACAGGCCCTTATACTATTCGAGTAAGCACTGACTTAAACAACAACCAGCGCTGGGATGTCGGAAATTACGACAACAAACAACAACCTGAACCGCGCTTCATCAGCACGACCATTCAACTCAAAGCGGGTTGGGAAAATGCGATGGAGATTGATTTGGAACGAAAAAGCAAAATTGCAGGAGGCGGAAAAAAACGCATTACTGGCGATGGATCTAATGAAGACAACCCGCCTGCTACTTCCGAAGGAGAGCAGCCAGATTTAAAAGGAAAAAAGAAGAAGAAATAAATTTAGTTGCCTTTGATGCCTTCCCATAAATCATGGGCAATATCCTCTACTTTGAGAGAGTCGAAATCGCGATTTTGCTTCACGAGTAGTTCGCCGTTCAGTTCTTCTATTTTATAAGAAAAAACATAGCGTCGGCTGGCGCTTTCAGGGACGGTTTTGTTGCTCGGTTGTCCGAGTACCCCAAACAGTAAGTTGTTAAAAATAAGACTGCCGTCTTCGCGCGGGGTTATGTTATAATAGCCTTTGGCAAACCATTTTAATATTTCAATAAATTCGTGGTTGCCGTATGGCGCCAACAATTCGTGGTTGCGCGGTAGTTTTAGAAACACCATATTGGGGTCGTCATCTAGAAAAGAGTGGGTGCTGTAGTAATAAGCGTCCTTGCTTTTTACGGTAGTTTGCCAGAGAATGCAGTTCAAAATGGTGGGCTTGGTCATGTATTCTTCGTAAGCGATGTTTTGCGCCTTCAAATTGCTTTCTACAAGCGTGTTGAATTGAGTTTTTAAGACAACTGTTAGACCCATGTACAACGTAGACAAGGCCAGTCCTAGATAATTCCAGCGTTTTTCTATTTTATAGTGCTTCGCCAAAATAACCCCCACCAACCCAATAAGCATTGGCAGCGTATACAAGGGGTCGGCAATGGCAATGTTGTTGAACGCTACCCGTTGGTTGGAAAAAGGCTCAAAAATTTGCGTGCCATAAGTGGTACAGGTATCAATCAGCCAGTGGGTCAGAAAAGCTAGGGCATACATCAGCGTCCAGCGCCAAAAACTAGGGTCGTATTCGATGGCCTCCCGTTCTTCAATGCCCGCCCTGACCAATTTGTAAATGGGATAA
>CAYUZF010000080.1:12164-13332 GCA_964449615.1 uncultured Aureispira sp. | reverse complement strand
GCTACAAACAAGCCCGCCAGAGCGTATAAAATCCAGCTTTCCGACAGCACCGCCGCTGCCACCAAACCACCCACAATACTCGCGTAAAACAAAGACCAAAAGCCCGCCCAAATTTTTTGTACAGCGGCTTTTTTATGCCAACCATTTTTATAATAACGCAGACTTAGCCAAGCAAAAATAGGCGAGGCCACTAGGGTAAAAAAAATAGAGTGCGTGATGCCCCGATGGTACACCAAACCATAAATTTCATGCTCCAAAAACAGTTGAGAAATAACATCCAAGTCGGGAATCGTCCCCGCAAATGCGCCAATTACAACCGCCTTATTGCCCATTTTTTTTGCCCAACACTGCATGACCAACCGCAGCACCCAAAGTCGCTTGTGTTATCGAGTCCATTTTGTTTTTTGTTCTTAAAAAGAAAGACCTGAAAAATACGGCCTCTTTAAGTCACACAATAGACGAATAAAAGCCGACAATAGTTGAGCAAATGCGCCGCTTTTAAACAAAAGAACCTATTTATTCAACCAAAGCACGTAGAAACAAAATTTAGCCCCGATTTTTTGAATCCAACAAAATGGTAACAGGCCCGTCGTTGGTGAGCGAAACTTTCATATCGGCACCAAATTTACCCGTCGCAACAGGCCGTCCAAGCCCCGTTTCCAGTTGCGCTACAAACTGCTCGTAAAGTGGAACGGCAACCGCAGGCGGCGCTGCGTCCACAAAAGAAGGTCGCGTCCCTTTTTTGACATTCGCAAACAGCGTAAATTGACTAATCACTAAAATGCCGCCCGCCACATCTTGCACCGAACGGTTCATTTTGCCCGCTGCATCGCTAAAGATCCGCAAGCTCAACAACTTGCGGCTCAACCACTGAATGTCTTCTGCACCATCTTCCGCTTCAATGCCCACCAAGAGCAACAAACCCGTTTTAATTTCGCCAATTGTTTGCCCCTCCACCACCACTTTGGCCGCCGAGACGCGCTGTAAAACTACTCGCATGTGTTTAATAATTGTACTTGTCTTTCCAGTAATGTTTGAGGTAATTGCGGTGTGCCTGTTCGCGTTGGTTTTTGCCTGGGTCGTATAATTTGGTGTTGGCAACCGCGTCGGGCAAATACTCCTGTTGAACAAAATTGCCAGGATAATCATGGCTGTACAAATAATCCTT
>CAYUZF010000080.1:9273-12131 GCA_964449615.1 uncultured Aureispira sp. | reverse complement strand
ATGCAACGGCACTGGCAAATCGCCTGTTTGCCGTACTAAGCGCTGTGCCTTGTTGATGGCCATATAAGCGGCGTTGCTTTTGGGTGAAGAAGCCAAATAAGTTACACACTGCGACAGAATAATACGGCTTTCGGGAAAACCAACCGCCGATACAGCCTGAAACGTATTGGTTGCCAATACCAGCGCCGTAGGGTTGGCGTGTCCAATGTCCTCCGACGCTGCAATGATCAAACGGCGGGCAATAAATTTAACGTCTTCGCCGCCTTCGATCATGCGCGCCAACCAATATACCGCCGCGTTGGGATCCGAACCGCGAATGGATTTGATCAACGCCGAACTGATGTCGTAATGCTGTTCGCCCGTTTTGTCGTAGCGCGTCATGTTCTGTTGCACTTTGGATTGTACCAACTCATTGGTCAAAACGACTTTTTCCGATTCTTCGGATAGACAAATTAATTCGAAGGCATTGAGCAACTTGCGCGCATCCCCTCCCGAAAAGCGCAACAGTGCATCGACTTCTTTTAATTCTACTTGTTTTTGTTGCAACAAGACATCTTTTTCTAAAGCATTGTGCAGCAGGGCTACCAAGTCCGATTTGTCCAGCGCTTTTAGAATGTAGACTTGGCAGCGGGACAACAAAGCAGGAATGACCTCAAAGCTGGGGTTTTCGGTTGTGGCTCCAATCAACGTCACAATGCCCTTTTCTACCGCACCCAATAGCGCGTCTTGCTGCGATTTGCTAAAGCGGTGAATCTCGTCGATAAACAACAAGGGGCGCTGTTGGGGATTGAATAAGCCCAAATTACCTTCTGCTTTTTTAATGACCTCGCGCACGTCCTTCACTCCTGCATTGATGGCCGAAAGACTGTAGAAGGTGCGGCCAGACGCTTTCGCTAAAATGTTGGCTAGGGTAGTTTTACCCGTACCAGGAGGCCCCCACAAAATCAGCGAAGGGATGCGCCCTACAGCCAATACTTTGGTCAACGTGCCTTTTGGGCCTACTAAATGGGTTTGACTGCGGTAGTCTTCCAAAATCTGGGGGCGCATACGCTCGGCAAGAGGCTGGTCGTTCTTAGCCATGTTGGTTGTTTTATTTTTTGATAATAACCATAAACGGTACCTACAAAGGTAAGCATCTTCTGCACACAGAAATACGCCCAACCAAAATATTCTGTGTAAACTTGTAGTAGCTCAAAGAAGCTGCTATCTTTAATTGCGCTACAGCGGACAGCATCCCTTAGTCACTTTTTATCACAATAGAAACCAAATAAACTTGTACTAACAACAAAAAGCACAATCACTATGAGTACAAAAAGAGTAGTAATAACAGGATTGGGGGCAGTGACGCCCATCGGAAATAACGTAGCGGATTTTTGGCAGCAAGCCCAAGTAGGTGCCAGCGGAGCCGCGGCCATTACCCGCTTTGATGCTAGTAAATTTAAAACCCAATTTGCCTGCGAAATCAAAGACTTTAACCCGCTACTCGCCCTAGATAGAAAAGAGATCAAACGCTGCGACTTGTTTACCCAATTTGCGCTGTACGCCGCCAGCGAAGCCCTAACCGACAGCGGTTTAGATTACAAAAATATGGATCCTTACGAAATTGGTGTCATCTGGGGCGTAGGGCAAGGCGGGATGGAAACTTTCGAAGAACAAGTAAAACGATACTTGGAGGAAGATAAAGGGCCTAGATTCAATCCCTTCTTCATTCCCAAAATGCTGGTCAATATGGCCGCTGGCATGATTTCACTCAAATTTGGCCTACAAGGTATTAACTATACCACTGCCTCGGCCTGCGCAACGTCTAATTCTGCCATTATGGACGCTTACAACTACATCAAGTGGGGCAAAGGCAAAGTGTTTGTAACAGGAGGCTCCGAAGCGCCGATCACCGAAGCTTCTATTGGAGGGTTTAACTCCCTAAAGGCACTTTCTGCCGAGAACGACAGCCCCACCACCGCCTGCAAACCCTTCGATGTTGCGCGCAACGGTTTTGTGATGGGCGAGGGCGCTGGCGCGCTGATTCTGGAAGAATACGAACATGCCAAGCAGCGCGGCGCTACCATCTATGCCGAAATTGTAGGCGCGGCCATGACTGCGGATGCTTACCATATGACGGCGACCCACCCACAGGGGCTAGGCGCCCAAAAAGCCATGCAATTTGCTTTACGCGAAGCAGAACTGGAGTTGTCTCAAGTTGATTACATCAACGCCCACGCCACTTCTACGGGCATAGGTGATTTGAGTGAGATCACCGCTATTCACCAGCTTTTTGGGGCACACCAACCTGCCATTAGCGCCACCAAATCCATGACGGGGCATTTGTTAGGCGCGGCGGGCGCTATAGAAGCCATTTTATCGGTCAAAGCCATTCAGAACAACCTCATCCCACCCACTATCAATACGCAAAACCTAGACCCTACAATTCCAGAAGGGGTTGACATAGTAATAGGAGAGGCCCGAAAACAAACGGTGGAGGTAGCCATGAGCAATACCTTTGGTTTTGGGGGGCACAATGCAATCGTGGTGTTTAAGGGCGTGTAAGAAGTAGATTTGTTGGTGTATTCTACTGCCTTGCGTTGTATACGAGGCATAATCTTAGGATAAATGGGAGGCTTACCAATGTAGGCTTCTAATCGGTAACCAAATTGCCTTTGTCGCTTTGCTGTCTAAAGCTTCAAAGGTAGCTTCTAATTGTCCAAAAGCCTTCTTTATTTCTCCCTTTACACTATTAGGATTTAGAGAAGTGGCATTGTATTTCAGCTCTACAAAACAGCAGCAATAATCGTCAAAAAAAGACCATCACAAGAGGATATTTTATCTCCAATTATACCTTTACCATCCACAGCTAGTATTGC
>CAYUZF010000080.1:6518-9263 GCA_964449615.1 uncultured Aureispira sp. | reverse complement strand
GAGCTTTCCAGTTGGGTTTTTTATGTTGAATAATTTCTCAATAGGAATAGTAGCGTGGAGTTGCTAACTAAAACGTAAACTAAAAAATAGGATCAAACAGCCTGGAGTCTAGATTTGGAGGAAGAAGGAAAAAAAGAGCAGGTTTCTTATCCAGAAATTGATAGGCAATAAGGCTGGCTAACATATGAGTAAAAGTGTTAACAAGTTTTCTACCTGCTTTTTGCTTACTAATAGGCCGTTTTTGTGCTTGATACTTTTTATAGGCCAGTAACAAATCATCTATTTATAGGTATAACTTTATTAGCTTATTTTCACTAAATTGGGTGTCCATTGGGATTGGTTTCACTGTTTTATAGATTTTTTCGACAATTAAATTTACAAAATTTTGGAAATCAATACTTTTTATTTAATCCTATTCTTTAGTTGACGTAATTTAGCGAGTGTACTTTTGCCACTGGCTTGTTCTCCTATGCGTACCAGCACTTTGGTAATACTAATGTCTACCTCCTTTACTCCCAGAAAATTTTTGACTACTAATTACAGTGTAACAGAAGTAATCAACCATTTTTAAGCGAGCCTTTTTTGCCGAACAAGTGCGGGACATAGCACGCTTGTTCGTTGGATACTCGCCTTCGTAGCTAAGGGCGCAGTTGTTGCACTGCATCAAGCTCTCTCGGCCTCCAACCGCACTAAAAATCCTCTGTAAAAATACCCGCTTTCTTTTGTTACAATGTACTAATCGTTGCATGGTCGGCTGTTATTTATGACACTACTGGTACTTGCTCAAAATACCAAAAAACAGAATCAATATAAAAATCACACCCGCTCTCCCGCAATCCAAACCGTCTGTATCCAGTTGCTCCCAAAGGCATACGGCAAGTAGGCGAGGGTATCCATTGGCTTTGTCAGAATTAGATTGCCCAATTTTCCTTTGGAAATAGAGCCGACACGGGCTTGCTCTTCTAAGGCATAAGCACCGTTGAGCGTAGCAGCCATGATCGCCTCTTCGGGCAACAACCGCATTTTTATGCACGCCAAAGACAGTACAAAGGGTATTTTACCCGATGGGGTAGAACCAGGGTTGTAATCGCTGGCTAGCGCCAAAGCTAAGTTGGCGTTGACCATCGCGCGGGCTTCGGGATAGGCATCGTTGATAAAAAACGGCGCCGAGGGCAGCAACGTAGCGATGGTATTGGAGTTGGCCAAACTGGTCAATTCGTCAGGCGTAATAACCTCTAGGTGATCAACAGAAATAGCGTTGTGGCGAACCGCCGCTTCAATGCCGCCCATACTGTTGAATTGATTGGTGTGAATTTTTGGTCGCAAGCCGTAGCGGGCGCCTGCGGTGAGCAATTGTTCGGTTTCCGCAACAGAGAACGCCACTTTCTCACAAAACACATCAATGTAATCGGCCAAGCCTTCATCGGCAATGCGGGGCAGCATATCGTTAATAATCAAATCTAAATAGCCTGCGCGGTTGTGTTGGTATTCTAGCGGCAAGGCATGTGCCCCCAAAAAAGTCGCTTTGATGGGCATTTTGGTGTGCGCTTTGAGTTGTCGAATGACGCGCAGCATTTTTATTTCGGCTTCTAAGGTGAGGCCGTAGCCGCTTTTTATTTCAAGGGCACCTGTTCCGTAGCCTTGCACTTCTTTTAACCGCGCTAAAGCACTTTTTAGCAGTACTTCTTCGGGCGTTTGTTGTAAAAGCCGTGCCGAGTTGAGAATACCACCGCCCTTGCGGGCAATTTCTTCGTAAGAGCTGCCTTTTATTTTTTCTACAAATTCTGGGGCGCGGTGGGCCGCAAAAACCAAATGGGTGTGCGAATCACACCAAGTAGGCAACACAAAACAGCCCGTTGCATCTACGCGCTCTTGTACGGGATGCGTTGGGCAATCCTCCATAGAACCCCAGTCGGCAATTTTATCGCCTTCTAACAGTACAAAAGCGTTGGCCAATTGAGGAAGGTCTTGGAGCGCTGCGCCCCGTGCCAAGTCGGGCGTCTGTGGACTGGCTAAGACAAGATTGCGAATGTTGTAAAGAAGGGTAGACATTGGTAGTGGATAAAACAAACACGTGGTGTAGAGTAGGGTATAAATACATTAGCACCCTACTCTACACCACGCCAATTAAAAGATAAAAACTTAGAGCATGAAGGTCATGTTCTTGATCAGTCCGTCGACGTTGTCGCGGCGTAGATCGTTTCTAAAATAAGCAGCATCGCGTTTGGTGGTAAAACTCCCCACCAATAATTTATACACTACATCGCCTTTGTAACGCGCTACGTGTACCATGGTCTTTTTCTTGTATTTGCTTTTCATAAGGCTTGCTTGCTCCAATACTGTTTCGTAATTGCTATAAACGCCTGTTTGTACTCCAAATCCTTTGGACTCTTGGCGGCGCACTGCAATCTCATACAAGCCCAATCCCTCTTCGCGGGCTTCTACCATCGGACGTTCTGCGATGGGGTCACCAGATGGGGCTACAACCGCTACGGCTGTGCGGGATTGTCCAGGGCGCAACATGGGTTGGTCGGGTGCGATCGGTTGGTTGATCGTCGTGTTGGGGGCGGGAGCAACTACGGCTACAGCAGGGCGCGCTTGTTGGGTGCGTACTTGCTGAAATTCACGCAACAGATCATCGGCACTCTTGTACCCAACCAAACGGCGAACTAATTCGCCTTGCTCATTAAAGATCAACATAGTAGGCAGGGCTTCTACTTCGTATTGTTGCGACCACATCACGCC
>CAYUZF010000080.1:5017-6490 GCA_964449615.1 uncultured Aureispira sp. | reverse complement strand
ACCTTGCATTTTGGCTTTGGCTTTGGATTGTTCCCAATTGGCCGATTCAAATCGTACAATCGTAGAAGCGGGCTTAAAAGCTGCTAAGAGCAGCGCGGTAAGGGCGAGCAGCAAAAAAAAGGATTGCTTTTTCATTCGTAGCTAAGTTTTGATAGGCTAAAGGATATTGGCAAATAAGCAGCCAATACAGTAGCAGGTGTAAAATAGGTCTGAGGATAAGGCGTTTCGCTTCCTTATCCCTGTTGTGTGTTGGTTGGCTTTCCAGCGCTTCTTCGTTTCTGCTAAGTATAGAAAAGGCGCTAAAAAAGTTATCTACTAAGTAAACACGTTCAATATAGTTTATTGTTGTTGAAACCTATAAAAAATAAGCAAGCAAAATGAGTGCGTCCTATGTATTTGTGGTAAAAAAGAGTGATTAGAATAAAAAATAACTACTCGCAGCAGGCTGCCAACCAATTGCTTAACGTCTTTTGTAAAGCAGGGGAAACTGCTTGGTGGGGCGTTTGCTTACTACCGTCCAATATTTTACCTTCTTTGAAGTTGGTAAATCAACTGTCGGCAGCGCGCTAAAGCAGCTGAGTTAAGAAAAAAACACCTCGTCTTCGGCTACGAGCACATACACTGGTACTTTGAAATCGGCTATATCTTTCGCCCGTAGTAGAGGTGGACGACGGGAATCCACGGCGGGTTCCAACAATAAATTGCGTTGTAAACGTTGGTACATCTCAATCTACATCGGTGTAAAACACATTTACAAATTCTCTCCAACCGCTAGCCTTCTTGCGCATGCTAAATTGTAAAAACGACCAATTCAACCGCTTCATAGAAGACCCAAAAATCTCCATTTAAGCCCACAGTACGACAAAAATAGCTTGTTCTAGTCGATTGGGAGCTGCTTGTAGTAATTTTTGTAATAAAAAAGCTCTATAAGAAAGAAACGCCGTTGAGTGTAGAACGAACATCGCCGCAATAAAAAAAGAGGGCCGCTGGAAATTTATTTTCAGGGGCCCTCTTTTTTTATTGCTTGTATAGCTATACAAGTTAAGCCATAGCAGGCAAAGAAATGCGCATCAAATCCAAAAACGCGTTGGTTCTATCCTTGATGTCCTGCTCGGTAATTTCTTTTAATTTATTGGGGCCAAACTGCTCCACGCAGTAAGACGCGACTACAGAACCGTAAACCAAAGCGCGCTTCATATTCTCAAAGGAGAAATCGCCTGTTTTCGCCAAATAGCCCACGTAGCCACCTGCAAAACTGTCGCCTGCCCCTGTTGGGTCAAATACTTCCTCTAACGGCATAGCAGGCACGTAGAACATACCCTCATCATGGAATAGCAAAGCGCCGTGCTCCCCTTTCTTAATAATCAAATGTTCGGGGCCCATTTCTAAGATAACTTGAGCTGCTTTGACCAACGAATACTCGCCAGACAATTGGCGGGCTTCCTCATCGTTGATGGTCAATACATCCACTTG